>NZ_VIDW01000070.1:0-17162 GCF_006519665.1 Paenibacillus sp. tmac-D7
CGAGGCCGGCGCCAGAGCCGGAGCGCAGCGAAGCGGCGGGCGCAGCGGGGCGAAGCCGGGACGGCGCGGGCGTTAATGGACGCGCCGCCGGTGACCAACCTTTACCTCAGATCGGAAGTCATGTAATATGAAATATGAGGTAATCGGAAAGAAACTGCACTTCACTAACGAAGGAGGCTTTCCATGTACGAACTGAAAGACAAAGAACTCATTTTTGTTTTTACGGGCCCTAACGGCGCCGGTCGAAGAACGGTAGCTCAAATGTCAGGCAATACGCTAGGGATCAAGCAGGTCATTTCCTACACGACCCGCCCTCCCCGACCGTCCGAAATGGACGGCCAGGACTATCACTTCGTTTCGAGTGAAACTTTCGCAGCGGCTGAAGCCAACAACGAATTCATCGAGGTCGTCGAGATCGACGGCAACCGGTACGGGATTAAAGAGGCCGACGTCGCGGAACAGCTGCAAAAATTCGGTGCCGTTTACCTCGTGCTTAACCGGTTTGGCGCGGAAGCGTTGAAGAAGATTTACGGTGACAAGATCGTCCGTATCTTCATTTACGCCGACCGCGAGACGGTCGAACGCCGTGAGCAAGAGCGTGGAGATTCTCCTGAACTCATCAAGCGCTACATGTCCCACTATGATGAAGAAATGGCTTATAAAGACTCCTGTGAGCACGTTTTCGAGAATCTGGACCTGGCGCATACCGTGTTCCACTTAACCAAAACGCTGGATGAGACTTATTTAAAACGCAACTTGCTCGATCTGGATTAACCGGTAGTACCGTAATTAAGAAAAGCTCCTGGTCGGAGCCCTTAAAGAAGATACTTTCGCGTTCCAGCTTGCTATATTAAGAAAGACCGATGACCCGGATACGGGGTCAGCGGTCTTTTTTAAGCATTACGCATGAGGAGGCCTCCCCATCATGACTATCTTATTTATCGAACCGACGCCAAGTCCCAACACGATGAAAATAACGGTTTCGGAGAAATTGCCCGAGTCCGTACGCCAGACGTATACGAAAGATCAAGCTGCAACTGCGCCGGAGCCTTATAACCGGCTGTTGGCGATCGACGGCGTCCGAGGTCTATACCGCGCCAGCGACTTTATCGCTCTGGACCGGACCCCTAAAGGGGATTGGCAGCAAATCCTGGAGAATGTCCGGGCGCTTCTGGGCGAAGTTACGCCCGGCGCCGGGTCGGAGCTCGCTTCTGTCGATGCTTCGTCTTCTCCGGATACGTCTTATGGAGAAGTTGCGGTGAAGCTGCAGCACTTTCGCGGCATTCCGCTGCAAATCCGCGTATCGGCAGGCGGAGAAGAGAAACGCGCGGCCTTGCCCGAACGATTCTCTCAAGCGGCGGTTCGGGCCGCTTCGGCTTCTCCGAATCTCATTAAAGAACGCTCCCTTGAAGACTGGGATACGCGTTACGGTGAACTGGCCGACGTGCTGGAAGACATCGTGCAGGAAATCGACGCTTCTTACGACGACGCACGTCTGGAAGAGCTTGTCGCCAAAGCCGCGCTAGGCCCCGTCGCCGAAGGCGCGCAAGAAGTAGCCGCGGCCGCGAGAAGAACGCTTTCTTTTGCAGAAACGGAGCGGCAGTTGAAATCGGAGGATTGGAAGCAGCGCTATGCGGCCCTGCAACAAATCAAACCGGGCGCAGACACACTGCCGTTGCTGGTTCTCGCGCTGCGGGATGAACAAACGGCTATCCGTCGTCTCGCGACCGTTTATTTAGGCGACCTGAAGGACGAATCCGTGCTTCCCTATTTGTACCAGGCGCTTAAGGATGCTTCCCCTTCCGTAAGACGAACCGCGGGCGATACTTTATCCGATCTCGGCGATCCGGCTGCGCAGGATGCGATGATCGGCGCCTTGCGCGACTCGAACAAATTGGTGCGTTGGCGGGCGGCGCGTTTCTTGTATGAGGTCGGCGACGAACGCGCATTGCCCGCTCTTGCGGCAGCAGCCGACGATCCTGAATTCGAGGTGCGCATGCAAGCCCGAATGGCGCTTGAACGCATCGAAGGCGGTCATGCCGCCGAGGGCTCCGTCTGGCAGCAGATGACGCGTCGCAACGAGACCTGACATTTCTTACCCGATAATCCCCGTGAATCGTAACGATTTACGGGGATTTTTGCAGCTGCGCCGGAAAGAGTCGATGCCGGAATCTTTCGTACTCTATAATGCTGATAGCTGATATAATAGTCCCATACCGGACTTTAGAACCATGTCTGCAGAATCAGTACTACATCCCTTCGACCTGACTATTGACTTGCTAGAATAAGGAGAGAGTTTCTTGCGCAAAACGATTGCCGTCCTATCGTTAACCGCCGCCGTTGTCATTTCACCCCTTGACGTCTTCGGTCTTACCTTCAACTTCGGGCACGCCTACGCCGCCCCCGTCGCTCCATCCCCCCAATTGGTCATTAACGGCAGCGTCGTGACCGCCGACACGCCCTTTCTATGGGGGGGATTACACGGGAACACTTTATACGCCCCCGCCCGTCTTGTTCTGTCCCGACTCGGCTATGACCTTACCTGGAACAGCGAGGAACAGTCGCTTCAAGCTGCGATCGAGGGCCAAACCGTCCTCCACAAACCGGGCAGCACAACCTGGCTGATCGACGGGTACGTATTCAACTTCGACGATGCCTCCTTGATCCGGGACGGCTCGACTTGGTTGCCCGTACAGCCGGTTGCCGAAGCGCTCGGACAACACCTCGTGTGGAGTCCGCTCACCGCTACTTTATATGTGAAATCGACGCTCGCCGCCTCCATTTCAGAAACGCTCAGCTATGGCTATACGCGGCTTAGCTATGAAGGCGAAACGAAAGACGGCCTGCGGCACGGCTTCGGCCAGCTTTTCGTGGACGGCGTCCTGTGGTATGAGGGCGAATTCGACACGAACCAAATGAACGGTTACGGCAAGCTGTACACCGATGGCCGCCTCCAGTACGAAGGCGGGTTCGTCAAGAACAAACCTCACGGTCAAGCCACCTTCTATTACCCGGACGGCTCTTCCTACATCGGAGAATTCCGGAACGGGCATCAGACAGGGCAAGGCAGCTTCTACGATGCCCGCACCGTCATCCGCTACCGGGGAGAATGGGTAAACGGTTTGATGGAAGGACACGGGGAGATTTTCAACGCCAAAGGCACCATGACCTATTCCGGTGAAGTCCGCCAAAACCGTAGACACGGCTATGGCGTCAGCTATGACGAGGCCAACAAGAAATCGTACGACGGCCAATGGAATAACAACCTCCGCTCCGGTACGGGCAGATCCTATACCCCGGACGGTAAGCTGGCTTACGTCGGCCAATGGAGCGAGGACCGCAAACACGGAAGCGGCTATGCTTACCGAATCGGAAATCTGGATTGGTATGAGCCTAATGATAAGGGTGAGCTGACCAAAACCTCAAAACCAGCGACGGAAATGACGGAGGTTCGCTACCGAAACGATGTTAAAACCATGGAGGGGCAAAAGCTGATCTACTCCGGAGACGTCACAACCGAAGGAATCCCGAACGGAACCGGTAAGTTAAGCAAACAAGGAGGGCTGCAGCCAGCTTCAGGACGGGGGACGCTTTACGCCTACCGTACGTATTATGAGGGTCAGTTCGTGCTTGGGGAGATGACAGGGATGGGGAAATATTACGACGAGCAGGAAGCTCCCGTCTACGAAGGGCAAGTCGTAAACGGCTTGCGTCAGGGACAGGGCCGCGGTTACGAGAACGGCGTGCTCGTCTATGACGGCGAATGGAACCATAACGAGAAAAGCGGTATCGGACGTTCGTATACGTACGACAAAGCGTTTACAGGAGCTTCCTTCGAAGGCCAAGCCTCGCTCCTCATGTATGAAGGACGCTATATCGCGGGCAAGCTTGCGGAGCAGACGGCTGTTTACAAATATTACGGAAATTTCAAACAAGGGGTCCCCGACGGCGTGGGCTCCGTCCTGATGCTTCACGATTATAAGAACGATAGCGGTCCGAAATCGCTCGACAAGGAGCAAGGAACGGCTTGGCTTGTGTATGAAGGAGATTTCAAGGCGGGTGTACGCGAGGGGAAGGGCAAGCTGTATGAGAACAATACCCTCGTGTACGAGGGAGGCTTCGCTCAAGGCTTGCGCAGCGGCGACGGCACCGGCTACGAGAACGGTATGAAGCATGTCGGGAAATACGCAGCCGATCTCAAGAACGGACAAGGCAGCATCTACGACATGCACGGCACGCTGCGTTATCAGGGAAATTTTAAAGACGGGAAGAAAGACGGCTTCGGTAGAGCTTCCACCGAGTTTGGAGATCTCTCCTATGAAGGAAACTATAAAAACGACTTGAAACACGGCTTCGGCAAGCTTTACAGCGAGGGAACGGTCTATTATCAAGGCGAATTTCGCGAAGACAAGACCTTAAGCCAATATTTAAACGAATTAAAGGATACGGAGTAAAGGAGGACTTCCGGCTTGCCAAAGCATTTCTGGGTATTATTCGCGTTGATTTTGTTTCTAGGCGCTTATGGCGAAGGGACCCGCGCCGAAGAACATCCAGGTTCGGGAGCTCCATCAGCTTTCAGTCAGCAGGAAGCCGCATTAACAACCGTGAGCGGAAGCACCTACAGCAGCAAGCTTGCCGGTCTGAGGTTCAGTGCGGGGGCGCTGCAGCCTTCCTTTAGTCCCGAGCAATATGACTACCTATTGCATGCGCCTTATGAAACCGACTTTGTGGAAGTGGAAGTGATTCCGCGAGACTCGAACTCGTCTTTATCGGTCAATACGTTTTGGTTAAAAAACACGAACGTATTTCGCAACCAAAACGCGTTGAGCGTCGGCAATAATTACTTTGAGATCGTCGTAACGGCTCTTGACGGGGATATTTCGATCTATCGGCTGAACATCATACGAGGTGTTCCTTCCAGCGAAAGAAATTTAAAGTCGCTATCTTTCAGTACGGGACGCTTGTATCCGTCCTTCGACCCCAGCGTGACCCAATATACCCTGTATGTCGATCATCCTGTTAAGTTTTATACCGCTATCGCCAGGACGGAAGACGCCTCCTCGCGATTATCGTTTAACGGTACGGCAACGCCGAGCGGAGGTCTTTATACGAACGATGCACCTCTGGAAGTCGGGACTGCCAATACGCTAAATGTCATCGTTTCCGCCCAAGCAGGCGGCTCGAAAACTTACACCATCACGATCAAACGCGCCGAAAACCTTGTCAAATCAACCCCAACCGGACACAGCGGCTTCTACAACACGAGTCCGGTTGCGAAGCCGAATACGGAGACGCTGAAGGAACAGAACGGTCAAGTCAAAGCCGTAGTCGAAATTGTCAAGGACCCTTACGCAGCAGCTCTGGAGGCCAAGAATGAACCGCTTGTTTTTATCGATGCGGCTAGCGGCCAATACCATCACGTGCTGGAGGTCAAGCTGGCCCCCGATCTATGGAAAGCCGCCGGCGATAACGGGAAAGCGCTGGATGTGATCATGAACGATCTGGACGTCGTGCTTAAGCCGGGTCCGGTTCCCCCTGCATCGAAGGATACCGGAGCCCGGCTCTCCTCGAGGAAGCTGGAATTATCCGGTCGCACGGAGTGGGAGCAGAAGCCTCCTACGGCCAGTTACGCGGCGGCCGCGTTCCTCTTGACCTTCGAGTCGTTCGGTACTTATACGGCGCAGTTATCCCATCCGCTTGATATCGCGCTGGAGCTGAATCCGGCGAAAGTTCGCAACGCTTCTTCGCTGGCGGCCTACCGGTATGACGAAGCTTCGAAGCGTTGGCAGTTTCTCGGGGGCGAGCTGAAGCCCGGCAACAGGTACGAGTTCCGCTCCGATACGTTCGGCCTCTTCGCTGTCATGGGCGAGGATCGGTCATTCAGCGATACGACCGGCCATTGGGCGGAAAGCAGCATCGAGATCATGACGACCAAGCGCATCGCAAGCGGGGTCGGCGACGGCAAGTTCGAGCCCGATGCGCCCGTGACGCGTGCGGAGTTCGCGGCGCTGCTGGCGCGCTCCATGGAGCTGCAGGAGCTCCGGACCCTTTCGTTCGCCGATGTGCCCGGGGATGCCTGGTATCGCTACGAGCTTGGCAAAGCGGCGGCCGCCGGGTTCATCGAAGGCATCGACGAAGCCACCTTCGCGCCGCAAGCAACGATCACACGCGAGCAGATGGCGGCGATGCTGATGCGCGCATACAGCTTCCGAACGAAAATCAGGCTGAACGACATTCTTTTGCCGTCAGCATCGAAGTTCAGCGATGAAGCGAGTGCCTCGCCATGGGCCGCCCGCAGCATTCGATTGGCAGACGCCGTCGGTCTTATGAACGGCTCTCCCGACGGCGCTTTTCATCCGAAGGCATCCGCCACCCGTGCGGAAGCGATCGTCGTGCTGCTGCGCCTGATCAACAAAGCTGCCTCCTGACAGCCTATCACCGCCTATCTGACATAGGCGGTTTTCCCATCGGCATGCGTGTCCTTACTTTAGCAGATTAATGATTATACTATAGCTGATTAATGATTATTGATACTAATGTCCTTGCTCTTCATCACAGCTCCGATTTACGCTTGGCTTGACGAATTCGGAAGAGAACGCTACGCTTGGCGTAATTTTAGGGGAAATCATATAGGAGGTAAATGAATGCGTTATGTCATTTGCTCCGGAGGGCAGCTCGGCGATTGGGCCCTCGCGGAATTACGCGAAGGCGATGTGCTGGTCGGCGCGGACCGGGGCGCCCTGTTTCTGGTAGATCGCGGGTTTAGCCCGGATATGGCCCTAGGCGACTTTGACTCGGTTAGCGCCGGGGAGTTGATGCGCATCCGGACAGGCAGCAGGCGGTTTGAGGCTTGCGACCCGATTGCGAAGGACTGGACGGACACGGAGATGGCCTTGCGCTGGGTTCTCGCCCAACAAGACCCTAAGCCCGACGAAGTCGTGCTGCTTGGCGTGCTGGGATCGCGGTGGGACCATTCGCTGGCCAATATCCACCTGCTGCGCGTACTGCTTGAAGCCGGTGTGCGCGGCCGCATCGTCGACGAAACGAATGAGCTGCACCTCGTCGACGGCTCCATGCCGCTGACGCTCGCCCGCACGCGCCATACCTACGTCTCGCTGCTGCCGCTCAGTCTCGAGGTGACGGGCATTACGCTGAACGGCTTTCAATATCCGCTGCTTGACGCAACGCTCACCATCGGGCAATCGCTAGGCATCAGCAATGTCTTGCTGGAACAAACAGGAACAATCCGCCTTCGCGACGGGCTGCTGCTTGCGATTCAAAGTATGGACTAGCCGTAGTTACGAAAAAAAGCCTCCCTTTACATTCAAAAAGGGGGGCTTCTTCTGTTACGTACGCTTCTGCCCTACGACGTCGTCGGTTCAGCTCCTGCCGCCCGGGGCCGCGCCGCACCCGTTGCGGCGCCCGATTGCAGCTGGTACATC
Source organism: Paenibacillus sp. tmac-D7 (assembly GCF_006519665.1). Classification (NCBI taxonomy): domain Bacteria; kingdom Bacillati; phylum Bacillota; class Bacilli; order Caryophanales; family Paenibacillaceae; genus Paenibacillus; species Paenibacillus sp. tmac-D7. The sequence goes on from NZ_VIDW01000070.1 coordinate 7,443, forward strand.
CGGTAATACCGGCCCTGCAGCTTCATCAGTTCCTCGTGATTGCCGTGTTCGACGATCTCGCCCTTGTTCAGCACAAGGATTTGGTCCGCCTCGCGTATTGTCGACAGCCGGTGTGCGATGACGAACGTCGTCCGGCCTTCGCTGACGACGCGCAGCGCTTCCTGGATCAGCCCTTCGGTTTCGCTGTCGATGCTGGCCGTCGCCTCGTCGAGGATAAGAATCGCCGGGTCGAAAGCGAGCGCCCGCGCGAACGAGATGAGCCGGCGCTGTCCCGCCGACAGCGTGCTGCCTCGCTCTACTACGGGTTCGTCGTACCCGCCGGGAAGCTGCTCGATGAACGGCGCGGCTCCGACATCGGCAAGCGCCTTACGCACCTGCTCCGGGGTAATCTTATCGTTGTACAAGCTTTACGTTGAACTTAATGTCCCCGGCGAACAGGAACGGGTCCTGCAGCACGATGCCCATATGCTTGCGCAGCGCCTGCTTGGACAACGTGCCGATTTCGCGGCCGTCGATCCGGATTTCACCGCCCGACGGCTCGTAGAAGCCGAGCAGCAGATTCATGATCGAGCTTTTGCCCGATCCGGTGTGCCCGACCAGCGCGACGGTTTCTCCCTTTCTCACTTCGAATGAAATGCCCTTCAGCACCGGCTCCCCCGATTTGTAGGCAAAGGAGACATTGTCGAACACGACGTGTCTGCAGGCCGGTCCGTCTCTTCGACGCGCACCGGTTCGCCGCCTTCGAGATCGAGCAGATGGAACACCTTCTCCGCCGATACGACGGCGCGCTGAGCGTTCATCAATGGGTCTAAGATTCCGATAATCGGCTGGAAAAAGCGCCCCAGGTAATCGATAAACGCGTAAAACACCCCATATTTTGGTTGATACTCCACCGTTTTATTTGAAAAAGTTGCCGCCTCCCGGCTCAGTCCCGCCTCAGGCTCGGCTCATTGGAACGCGCCCAGCACTACGACCGCCGCCGCCGCAACCATGAAGGCAGGCAGCAAATTGGCCACTTGGATACGGCGCAGCTCGAGCAAATTTATACCGACCCCGATAATCAGCACGCCGCCGACCGCGGTCAACTGCACGATGATCTCATTCAGCAGAACCTTATCCAGCAGCGATGCTATCCATGATGCGCCGAGCGCGATCGATCCTTGGTAGACGAAAATCGGCAGCGAGGAGAACAACACTCCGATGCCCATCGTCGAGGCGAAAACAACCGACAGCAGGCCGTCCATCAGCCCCTTCGTGTACAAAATGACGTGGTCGCCGCGCAGCCCGCTGTCCAGCGAGCCGAGAATCGCCATCGCCCCGATGCCATACACCAGCGTCGCGTTCACAAATCCGGCCGCAAGGCGCCCCTTCGGCCGTTCCCCGCCCCGCGGCCGGGATGGCAGCCGGCTCTCCGCCGCGTACACCGCCCGCTCCAGCGCCTGGCCAAGCTGCTCCAGCCTATGCTCCAGACGCAGCCCTTCGCCGATTAACCCGCCGATCGTCAGACTGATCACGATCAGCAGAAAATTGTCCGATTTCAGTGCCATCGACAAGCCAAGCACCACCAGCGCCAGCCCGATGCCGTGCATCAGCGTCTGCTTCACGCTTTCGCTCATCCGGCCTATTCCGATGCCCAGCAAGCTGCCTGCGACGATCGCCGCCGCGTTCACTATCGTCCCCCATAAAGCCATATCCCGTCCGCACAATCCCTTCTAAGTTTAAGAATGGAACCATCATACCTCGGCTCGGGCCCGGGCACAATAGCCTCGGGTTAAGACCGTCTCCTATGGACATACTTCCTTGCGGGCGGGGGTATACTAACGACCGAATCAGGTATAAGGAGGGTTTTGGCAATTATGGCGGAAGACAAAAGAATGGAGCCCGTTTCGGGCGAAGAAGTGGAGACCGACGGCATCTATGAGAACGAATGGGGACGCGAGGAAACGTTAAAGCGCGGCGACGAGTTTCCATATGATCCAGTGAACGGCCAGACGGAATGGAAACTGACCAGCCTTGCGCTGGAAAGCCAGGAGAACGAAATGTACAAGGACAACAAGGCCAACACGGAAAAGCGCATGCATCTGGACTTCGGCACGAAGGAAGCGAAGGAACGGCCGAGACCGGAGTGAGCAACATAGACTGGCTCAGCCAAGGAACCGCCCGGCACATGGTGCCGTAGGCGGTTTTGGCGTTGTCGGCCGGCTGCGGCTGCAGGGAAACCCGATTCGTCCACTTGATGTTCTCCGTGCTTTCACGACCACGAAAATAGCGCCCTCCTTCACAGGAGCGGCGCTATCCTTATTCCGCTTTACTCGGCGTGCATGATTTTGATCAAGTTCGTCGATCCGGACTTGCCGATCGGCACGCCGGCGGACACGATCACAAGCTCGTCCGGCTGCACGACGCCCGACTGCTTGCCGTGGCGAATGGCTGACTCGAACATCTCGTCCGTCGACGCTACTTCATAACCTTGCACCGGCGTCACGCCCCATACCAAGCTGAGCCGGCGCAGGATTTGCTCGTTGGGCGCTACGGCGACGATCGGCGCCTTCGGGCGGTACTTCGATACCATCCGCGCGGTAAAGCCGCTTTCCGTCGGCGTGATGATCGCCTTTGCGTCCAGCTCCAGCGACGAGCTGACGACCGCTTGGCTGATCACTTCTGTCACGTCCGTCCTATGGAGCGCCGTCCGCTTGATGAACTGCTCGCGATAATCGATCGACGCTTCCATCCGCTGCGCGATCGACGCCATCGTCCGCACCGATTCCAGCGGATATTTCCCGGCCGCCGTCTCCCCGGACAGCATGATCGCATCGGTGCCGTCAAGCACGGCGTTGGCGACGTCGCTCGCTTCCGCCCGCGTCGGACGGGGATTGGACTGCATCGAGTCCAGCATATGAGTCGCGGTGATGACGGGCTTGCCGGCGATATTGCATTTTTGAATCATCATCTTCTGGATATGAGGCACGTCCTCCACCGGCACCTCGACACCGAGATCCCCGCGCGCCACCATCAACCCGTCCGAGACCGCGAGAATGGCATCCAATTCATCGACGCCTTCTTCGTTCTCGATCTTCGAGATGATCTGAATATGCCCCGCTCCCTGCTCCTCCAGCAAACGGCGAATTTCCAACACATCCTCGGCCTTCCGCACGAAGGAGGCGGCGATAATGTCCACGCCCTCCTCCACACCGAAGCGAATATGCTCGATGTCCCGATCCGTTACCCCCGGCAGCGACGTATGCGTCCCCGGCAAATTTACGCCCTTGCGCGGTTTGATGACGCCCCCGTTCATAATCCGGGTATGAATCTCGGTCCCTTCGACCGACTCCACGTTCAACTCGATCAGCCCGTCGTCAAGCAAAATGCGCGAGCCCGGACCTACATCCTTCGTCAGCTCGGCATAATTCACCGCGATCCGCCGTGCGTCGCCTTCGATGGGCTCGGTCGTCAGCGTCAAGCGCCCGCCCGTTTCCAGCATATAAGAGCTGTCCTTTAATTTGCCTATGCGAATTTCCGGACCTTTAATATCCAACAGAATCGCCACCGGCTTCCCGGTTTCCCGTTCAGCCTGGCGCACCTTCGCGATGCGCCCCCGCTGCTCGTCCAAATCGCCGTGCGCCATATTCAAGCGGGCTACGTTCATCCCCGCCTCAATCATTTGCTTCAACATCGGGACATGATCACAGGCAGGTCCCATCGTACATACAATTTTTGTCTTCGGCATCGTTCATACCCTCCGCATCAAGCTCACATTGTCGATGCCATTGTACCCCTCTCATTCGAAAGTGACTATGAATTATAGTACGCTAAGTGTATTATAGTATCATCTTTTTGCGTGTAGTCGTGCACCTTCCACATGGGGAAAAAAGCGGCTCACGATTCACAATTAGACGGAGGTTCGTCCCATGTTAAGCGTAAAATCGGTCTCCCGCCACGCCGGCACGATGCCCTGGTTTGAAGAAAGCGGACAAGAAAACGCCTTATGGTCCTTTATTCTGGTCGGTTACGGCAAGTGTGTGTATTGGCTTGAAGGCGAGAAGGTGCTGCTGGAGAAAGGCGATGTGCTCCTGATCCCGGCGGGAACAAGCTTTTACGGTAAAAGCATCCCGTCGTTATCTCACGAGAAGTACGTCATAACGTTCGCCGTCTCGACTGAAACCGGTTTGGCGCTGCCGATCACCGCGGTCACCCATCCCTTGCACCTGCGTTCGACACAAGCCGACCTGCTGCTCGGCCGTATCCAGACGATGTGGGAGGAGTGGACAGAGCAGTTCCCTTACCGCGAAGCGATGGGCCACGCGCTGCTGCTCGAAATGCTGACCCGTCTCAACCGCGAATGGGATCACGGACCGCGTTCCTCCGTCAAGCATCGCCAGGCCGAAGCGATGAAAGCTTACATCAAGAACCATTACCGCGAAAAGGTGACCAAAGACGAGCTCGCCGCCGCCATCGGCAAGAGTCCCAACTATGCAGCCACCCTATTCCGCCTGACAACGGGGCAAACCATCAGCGATTACGTGCACGCGATGCGCATCAAGACGGCGATCTACATGCTGCGCCATTCACAGCTGACCGTCGGCGATATCGCCGACTACTTAGGTTACTGCGACACGTCGTATTTCCACCGCACGTTCCGTCGGTTGACCGGCGCCTCGCCGTCGGTGTATATGAAAGAGCGCGTGGAACCGCTGCAATAATCGCAGGCGGCAGCCGAGGCTCGCGACTCGGTTGGCTGGCTGCAGCAGTCTGGGCAAGCGACTCGGATGGATGGCTGACTGAGACAGTGCGAGCGCAATAGCGCGCGCTGGTACAACGATTCACTTTCGTTACCAGCTTCTCGCGCAGACAAAACAAATAGCGGAACACCGATGCGCTATTCCCCCTTTCCCGGCGATCGCCCTGGAAAGAGACAAATAAGACCTCGTGGTTCCGCTATTTTTCTAACCAGGCTCGCAAGCGCAAAATAAAGCACCCTCGTTCCGCTATTGGGCTTGATTTGCGAGCGCTGGAGTCAGCCTAAACTCATTACTTCCGCCCGTAGTCCGCCTTAATCTCGCCCCACGCCTTCGTATTCCACTTCACAATCGGATTCGAATACGTATTGTTGCGCAGCCAAGCTTCCGCACGGTCAACCAGCTCCCAAATTTCCCGGGTCGACGCGTCGCGCGGCAGCGTGGAGGCAGCCGCCTTCTTGCGCACCCAACTGATCGCCGTCATCGAGTCGCTGTAGATCGTCATCGCGCTGCCGATTTTCTTCAAATGGGCGAGCCCGTGCACAATCGCGAGAAACTCGCCCATATTATTGGTGCCTTTCGAGATCGGCGGGTGTTGAAACACGATCTCCCCTGTGCGCGTGTATACGCCTTTGTACTCCACAATGCCGGGGTTGCCGCTGCAGCCGACGTCGACCGACAGGCTGTCGAGGTCGGGCACGCCGACGTCGTCAGCTCCCACTGCGTCTCCGGATGCCCGGCCGCCGCCCTTGCCTCCTGCAGACGAAGCCGCTTTCGCCGCCGTGCTGAACGCCTTCTTCCAGCCGGCTACGAACATCTTGCGCGCTTCTTCCTCGCTCTCGTAAGACTTGAACTTCGCTTGCGGATATCCGTTCGTCTGCGCCTGGCATTCCGCCCACGTCTTGTAAACGCCGGGCTGCTTGCCTTCCCAGACGACATAAAATTTCGATTTCGCCACCCTGCAACCGTCCTCCTATTCTGATCGCTCCTTGGCCTACCCGCTACTGCCCCAGATGCCGCTTGAAAAATTCGATAAAATACGCCCCATACTTGAAAAATTTCGCCTCGCCGACGCCCTTGATCTTCAGCATGGCCGCCGGATTCGTCGGCTTCACGCCGCACATCTCGCGCAGCGTGCTGTCCGGGAAAACGATGTAGGGCGGAATCCCCTCGCGTTTCGCGATCTCCGAGCGCAGCTTGCGCAGCTCGTCGAACAGCTCCGTCTCCGCGTCCTGGACGACAGCCGCCGCAGGTTTCACCCGAATGCGCTGCACGACGCGTTCCGTCCCGGCCAGTACGGCGCCCGCCTTGGACGACAGCTTGACGGTCGGGAACTTTCCTTCGGCCAGCTGCAAATACCCTTCGGCGACAAGCAGCTGGATCAGGTCGACGATTTCCTTCTCCGTCCGCTGCTTCATCAACCCATAAGTGCTCAGCTCGTCGAAGCCGAAATCGAGCACCTTTTTGTTCCTCGACCCTTTGAGCACCGAAGCGACCAGCGTCACCCCGAACCGTTCCCGCATCCGCCGTACGCAGGAGAAAATCTGCTGCGCTTCCAGCGTAATGTCCGTCATCTCCATATCTGGACTTGAGCAGTTGCTGCACTGTCCGCAATCCTGCTCCAGCTCCCCGCCGAAATAGCGGACGATGTACCGCTGCAGACATTGCGGCGTATGGCAATAGTCCGCCATCTGCTGCAGCCTGCGGTACTCCTGGGCCTGCCTCTCGGGACTCGCAACCGACTGCTCGATCAGAAACTTCTGGATCAGAATGTCCTGCGGGCTGAACAGCAGCAAGCAATCGCTCGGCTCCCCGTCCCGTCCGGCGCGGCCCGCCTCCTGGTAATAAGCCTCCATGTTTTTCGGCATATTGAAATGAATGACATACCGCACATTCGACTTGTCGATACCCATTCCGAACGCATTGCTTGCGCACATGACGCGCACTTCGTCGTAGAGAAATTGCTCCTGCGCCTCCGCGCGCTCTTTATCGGTCATCCCCGCATGATATTTCCCGGCCGCCACGCCCTGCTTTTTCAAAAACTCGCACAGCTGGTCGACTTCCTTGCGCGTCGCCGCGTACACGATCCCCGCTTCTCCCGCATGAGCGCGAATGTACCCGGTCAGCACGTCGCGCTTGTTCTCGCCCTTCACCACGGTGAACGACAAGTTCTCGCGGGCGAAGCCGGTGACGAACACCCCCGGCGCTTCCAGCTTCAGGTGCCGGACGATGTCCTCACGCACCTGATCGGTTGCCGTCGCCGTGAACGCCGCCAGCTGCGGACGCCCCGGCAGATGCGCCACCAGCTCGCTGATCCGCATATAGCTCGGGCGAAAATCATGTCCCCACTGCGACACGCAATGCGCCTCGTCGACCGCGACCATCGGAATGGTCAGCTCGCCGAGTAAATCGAGGAAACGCTCCGACTCGAGCCGCTCGGGAGCGACATAGAGCAGCTTATATTCGCCGCGCGCCGCCTTGCGGATACGCGTTTCCACCTGCGCATAGGTCAGCGAGCTGTTAATATAAGCGGCCGGTACGCCAATGCTGTCGAGCCCGTCCACCTGATCCTTCATCAACGAGATGAGCGGCGATATCACGATCGTCGTCCCGCTCATCATCAGGGCGGGAATTTGGTAACAGATCGACTTCCCGCCGCCGGTCGGCATAATGCCGAGCGTATCGCGCCCTTCGAGCAGGCTCGCGATAACCGCCTTTTGCCCTTCCCGAAAATCGGGATATCCGTAATATTTACGCAGCAGCTCGCGTGCCTCCGCCATACGGCGGGACACCGGGATGCTGGAGATTTCCTCCACCCGCATATCCGGACCCGGATTCCATGAACTCACGCCTCAACTTCCCCCTCGCCCTTACGCCGCAGGCTCGCCCAACGCGAAACGAACGGCTCCCCGTCCCACAAGACGTCCGTGGCCGCACGCCGCGCCTTCATCTCCGGCTTATCCAGCAGCGTAAAGAAATTTTCCGTCGGCAGCTCGCCCAGGCCGTGCTTGACCGACAGCTTGTTCAAATAATCGCGCCGTGAATCGGACCCGGCGTCCCGCGACATATTGCCGCCGCTTTGCCCGAAGGCATACAGCACGCTTGCGACCGGCACCCTTTTCACCCGATAATGAGCCGATGCCCGCAAGATGAAATCCCAATCCCAGTAATTATAGACCCCCTCGTCGAACGGACCGAGCCTGTCGTGCAGCTCGCGCCGATACAGACAGCCGGAAGAAACGAATGTCGAGCATCGGCGCATTGCCTCCAAATCATGCTCATACGCAAACACAAAGCGGCTCGTCGCCCGGCGGACGCCCTCTTCCTCCACATAGTCGAAAATTTCCACGTCCGAATAAACCAGATCGCAATCTTCGATCTCCCGCACCATCCGCTCCACGTGCGTCGGCAGCAGCAAATCGTCATCGTCGCACAACAAAATGTACGCCCCCCGGACTTCAGACAACCCCCGGTTCCGGGCTGCGACATGCTTCCCGTTGCTCTCCATATTCACAATTGTGACATCGAGCTCGGGGTAGAGACCGACCGCTTCCTCAATCGGCTCCCCGGCGTCGTTCACCACAATGATTTGCAGCCGTTTATACGTTTGCCTGCTCAACGATTCCAGCAGTTCGCTGAGCGTCCCCGGCCGATTGTAGGTCGGCGTAACGACCGATACGAGCGGCTGTTGCTCCATAGCGGCTCCCCTGCCTTTCCAGAAAAACATCCTACGTTCACTATACCGAAAAATAGGCAAAAGGAAAACCGAACATCTTCCCGTACGCTGCTTTCCCTTGCGGGCACCGTTTTCCCTGCGACGAACCTACTCCCGTTCCGCGTCCTCCTCCTGGAACCTTCGTCCGTTAGCCGCGTAGAAAAAGAAACACAGGCAAGTTTGAGGAGGAATAAAACATGTTAGAAATGAATGCGCCGGAATGGGGAACGGCCTGGCAGTACGCCGCCCTGTTCCTGCTTGCAGCCGCGCCCTGGCTGGAAGTATTCCTGGTCGTGCCGCTAGGCATTGCCTGGGGGTTGAATCCGACAGCTGTAGCGGTCACCGGCTTCGTCGGCAATTGGATCCCCGTGCTGCTGATCGCCTTGTTTTTCCGTCAATTCACGGCTTGGCGAACGAAACGCCGAGCGCGCAAAGCCGCTTTGGCCGCCGCGCAATCAGGCGGCACGGCAGCGGAGACCGCAACTCCAACTTCAGCCGGTACAACCGCCGAATCGAAGAAACACCGCCGCGCCAAACGCATCTGGGAACGGTACGGGATTCCGGGGCTCGCTTTGACCGCTCCCGCCATCGTCGGTACGGATATCGCCGCCTTGCTCGCGCTTACCTTCGGCTCTTCTCCGCGCTGGGTCCTGCTGTGGATGACCGTCAGCCTTGCGTTATGGACGGTTCTGCTCGCCGTCGGCTCGGTCTACGGGCTGGAGTTCATCGGTTGGTTTCAACCGAAATCCTAGGTTAAATTTAAATGAGATGCAGGATAATTTTGCGACCGTACGGAATCTGTCGTATGTAGCATACAGCCGGGAGGATGGTAGTTATGGCTTGGAAGACGATTTTTGAATCGGAGCAATTGACGCTTGTCGTGGACCAAGAGAAGAGCTCGGTCATGCTGGAAACGAGCAGCGGCGGATACCGTCCCCGTTACGTGACGCTGCACTGGACGCCGAAAGAGCTCGATACGGTGATCGAAGCGCTGCATAAGGCGAAACGGGAACTGGCCGGCGGCAATTCCGGCGAATAGAGCTTCCATGTCCCGGAGGACGCAGACTGACACTATATTCCGGCAAGGGCACTATGATAAAATAGGCTTACTATCGATGAACCAAGGAGGCTCTTGCCCATGCCGCGAAGAAGAAAAGAACTGCCCGTTAGTTCCGACGCGCCTCAGGAGACCGAAGCCACGGCTGCGGACACGGCTGCTCAGGCGCCGGAGTCGCCGTCTGTCGATGTCGGCGAGCCGAGGCGCAGAAC
>NZ_VIDW01000071.1:0-16568 GCF_006519665.1 Paenibacillus sp. tmac-D7
GCCAAATTCGCTTGTTAGGGGCTTTGCCCCTAAGACCCCGCGTCGCAACGCTATCGTTTCGGTGACCGAATGGGTTTCAGATTGGTTGTTTATCGCGTCGGCGACTCGTTTCATGAAGCCGACTTTTGAAGGGGGTGATCGAAGTTGAGGAAGCGGTCGATTTCGGTTCTGGTACGGTTGAATGAAAAAGAACACGCGCACCTTGCCAGCCAAGTCCAAAAATCGGGGCTATCGCAGGAGGCGTATATTCGTTCGCTCATCAATGGCTATGTACCCAAGCCCCTCCCGCCGCCGGATTATTTCGCGATGATGCGTCAGCTTCACGCTATCGGCAATAATCTCAATCAACTGGCGGCGAAGGCGCATACGACAGGGCATCTGGATCGGGCGGCGTTTCAGCAGGTGGCCGATCAGTTGCGCCGCGCGGTACAGCATATCCAGCAGGCAGTAACTTCACCCGAACGCATAGCCGAACCGAACTTCACGAATCCCGAGGCGCATCCGCCGTAGACGAAGGAGGTGTGACGCATGGCAACGACGGCGATTTGGGATGTCGCCGACCGATTGAAGCGCGTTATCGATTACGCCGCCAATCCCGAAAAAACCGCAATAGATCGAGCGGAACAGCAAAGCTTACATCAAGTGCTGGCTTACGCGAGAGACGGCGACAAAACGGAGAAGCAATTATTTGTGAGCGGCATTAACTGCGACCCGCTGACCGCCTACGAGCAGATGCAACGGACGAAACGGCAATTTCAGAAAACGGACGGCATTGTGGCGTTTCATGCGTACCAAGCATTCGCGCCGGGTAAAGCGACGCCGGAAATGGCGCATGCCATTGGCGTGAAGCTGGCGCAGGAATTATGGGGAGAGCGCTTCGAGGTGATCGTCTCGACCCACTTGGACAAGCAGCATTTGCACAATCATTTTGTGCTAAACTCCGTTTCTTTTCTGGACGGCAAACGCTACTACGACAACAAAGCGTCCTACGCCCTGCTTCGGCAAACGTCAGATCGGCTGTGCCGAGAGCATGCGCTGTCAGTGATCGATCATCTAGAACCGGGTAAAGCCAAGCACTATGGCGAATGGAAAGCCGATCAGGAAAACAAACCGACATGGCGGGGACTCATCCGCTCCGATGTCGATCAGGCGTTAGCGGGTTCCATGACGTGGACGCAATTTATCGTGGCATTGCAGAAGCAAGGCTACGAGGTGAAGCCAAACGTCAAGCATCTCGCGGTACGTCCTTCAGGCAAGGAGCGCTTTGTTCGTTTGCGCAGCCTTGGGGACGACTATACCGAGGAAGCGCTGAAACAACGCATTTTGCGGAATCGTCTCCCCCGTCGCCCACAGCCTGAACCTAAGCCGCGACGCAGACGTGTCGTTTATAAAGGAACGCTCCAATCTACCAGACGTTTCAGCGGGTTGCAGGCGTTGTACATTCGCTATCTATACAAAATGGGCTTGTTGCCCGCTCGACGCGCGTCCTCCCGAAGGACGCCTTTTTTATTGCGGGAGGATTTGCGGCATATGGCGACCATCAGCTCACAGACGAAGCTGCTTTGTCAGCACCGTATTTCCAGCAAGGAGCAGCTTCTAGCGTTTTCGTCCGTTGCGGAGCAAGAGATGAGCCAGCTTTGCGGCGAACGCAAAACGCTCTACAACCGTATCCGCCGCGCGAACGATGCCGTTCAGATCGAAGCTTACAAGGCGCATATTGCCGCGTTGTCGAAGCAGATTGCCCGACTGCGAAAGGAGGTGAGGCTGTGTGAGGGCATTCTTGCCCGATCCGATGAAATGAGGACGAAGCTTCAAGCGAGCGAGCTACAGGAGAAGCATTCACGAAAGGAGATGGACAGGCATGAGCAGTGGAGCCGAAGCGGCCGATCAGGTGGTGAGCATGAGCCTGCGGGGCATCGAGGTGATGGCCAAGATTTCCGGCGAAGGCGCTAAGCATTTGGCGGTTTATTTGTTTGCCGCACTGCAAGGACAGAAGCGGACGAAGGGCAGCATTCGATTGGAAAGCTTGCTCCGTAGCGGCAAGGAACTGAAGGTATTCGCGGTCAAAAATGAAGATCTCTCCACCTTCTGCAAGGAAGCGAAGCGGTATGGAGTCCTGTATTGCGCGCTGCGGGACAAAAAGAATGTAGACGGTTTGTGCGACGTGATGGTGCGAGCCGAGGACGCATCGAAAATCAACCGCATCGTTGAGCGCTTCAAGCTGGCGACGGTCGATACGGCGAGCATCAAGAGTGAGATTGAAAAAACACGCGCCAAGAAACAGGTTGACGAACAAGCGGCGGAACAACCGCAACAACCCGAATCGGGGCAGAAGTCGGAGCAAGGCGCGACGGGCGAAGGTGCTTCGTCGGAAAGGAGCGTGGACGATTTTTTGGACGAGCTGATGGGCAGTCCCGAAGCGGCGCAAACCGAGCGGCATCCCGAACAGACGCAAAGCGCGCCGCAGCCGGACGAACCGACGCGCCCATCGTCCAAGGCGAGCGACAGCGCAAACCCCAAGACGGCGACGATGGAGCGGCCCCATCCGTCCGAGCCTATCTCAGAGCGCAGCGCGGCATCCGCAAGGGGTACTACGACTGAAGCCGGGCAGCAGGCAGCGCCACAGCGGCAGTCGATTCGCGCACTGCTCCGCGAGCTTCGGGAAGAAAACCGCAAAGCGGAAAAGGAACGCCGTCAGCCAGACAGGGAGCCATCGTTGCCGAAACGGAGCGAGCGCCAAGCTGAAAGCACGAAGGCGGCGCAAGTGAAGACAAGCCGGACGAAGACGAACAAGCCGAAATCTGCGGGAAAGCGAGGTAAAGCCAAATGAGCAGCTTCGACGATCTGTTCCGGCAGGAGGCATCCGACCGCTCCATCGCGAACGCCTCCGAGCAGCCGTTCGATAAGGAAGCGTGGGCGCAGAGGAAGCAGGAGCTCAGACAATGGACGTATGACACGATTGATGCTGCCACGACAGGCATCGCGCAAAACGGCGAGCAGTTCCGGCAATATTTGGACGTGCAAAGCCGTTTTGACCGTTACAGCGTCTCCAATGCGCTGCTCATTCTCGTCCAGCGACCGGAAGCGACGCGCATTGCCGACTTCGACACATGGAAGGAGCAAGGCGTGTACATTCGGCGAAAGGAAACGGGCTTTTACATCCTGGAGCCTGGAGAGGAATATGAGCGTGAAGACGGCACGAAAGGCATCAGCTACAATCCGAAAAAGATGTTCGACATCGCCCAGACGACCGCCAGTCCTAAGCGGGAGCAACCGCAGCCGTGGGATGAGCGAACGCGCATCAAGGCGCTCATGGATCGCTCCCCCGTTCCGATTGCGATGAGCGATACGCTTCCGTCGGACGTGCAGGCGCTCTATCAGCCGGATACGCGCAGCATTGTCATCCGTCGCGGCATGGAGGCCGGGGATATTTTCCGTTCGCTCGCGCATGAGCTAGCTCATGCAGAACTTGAACGCGGCGATAACCGTTACAGCCGCTCCGCTTACGCCTTTCATGCGTACTGTGCGTCGTACATGCTGTGCAAGAAGTTTGGCGTCGAAGCATCGTCCTTCCGTTTTCAACGTGCCCCGGAAAAGCTGAAGGACAAAGAACCGCAGCAGGTTCGCGCAGAGCTGACGGCGATGAAGGATGCCACGCATGAGATCGCTCGCCGAATGAATCGGATGCTGGTGCAGCAACAACAGCGGCAACCGAATCGGACGGACAAGGCAAGGTAGGAACGCCAACAGAAGTCCGCCAAATCATCTTTACGGGGGGAGTGCCTATGCAAGAAGAACGGATTCTCTGCCTGGATCACTATGAGCACGGCATCGTGGTACGCGCGCTCAATATGCTGCGGAATGATCTGATCGGCGAGCAGCGTCCCACCGATGCCGTAGACGATTTGCTGCTCAAAGCGATTGCTGCACCGTACAATAACCGTAAACGCCGAGGACATCATGAGGCGCGTTGAAACCGCAAGGAGCGATTGGCTGCTCTTTGCGGTTTTTTTCGTTTTCGTCGTATGGGTGGCGCTGCTGACCGCGCCCGCCCTGTCCGGCGGGCTCCCGGCGATGCTCCAGCATCTTAGCTTGGCGATCCATCAACCATTTCATATTCGTTGGGTGAGCGATACGCCGCGATGTCTGTTCATCTTCACGCTTGCTTATGCGCTCGGTGTCGGCATCTATCTCTCCTCCCCGCGCAATTATCGCCGTCGGGAGGAGCATGGCAGCGCCCGCTGGGGGCGAGCGAAGCAGATCAACGCCAAATATCAGAGCAAGCCGCCGGAGCAAAACAAAATTTTGACCGACCACGTCCGCATCGGTCTCGACGGGCGCAAGCATCGACGAAACCTCAATGTACTTGTCGTCGGCGGTTCTGGCGCGGGCAAAACGCGCTTTTATGCCAAGCCAAACGTCATGCAAGCGCACACGTCGTTTGTCGTCCTTGATCCGAAAGGCGAAATTTTACGCGATACGGGACACCTGCTCAGAGCCAAAGGCTACGACATCAAGGTGCTGGACTTGATCAATCCGCATCGTTCCCACGGCTATAACTCGTTTGCCTATTTGCAGGACGACAAAGACGTGCTGAAGCTCGTCACGAATCTGATTCGCAATACCACGCCCAAAGGCAGCAACACGAACGACCCATTCTGGGAACGTTCTGAAACGGCGCTGCTCGAAGCGCTCATCTTGTATTTGCTCTACGAAGCGCCGCCGGAGGAGCAAAACTTCCCGATGGTGATGGAGATGATCGCCGCCGCCGAAGTGCGCGAAGAAGATGAAACGTACCAAAGCCCGCTCGATGAGTTGTTTGAGCGGCTGGCGATGCGAGACCCGGAGCATTTGGCGGTGAAGCAGTACAACATTTTCAAGCTCGCGGCGGGCAAAACAGCCAAGTCGATCTTGATCGGTCTCGGCGTGCGGCTGGAGAAGTTCAATTTGCACACCATCGCGGGAATGAGCCTGGTTGATGAGATGGCGTTGTCTTCAATGGGCGAAAAGAAAACGGCGCTGTTTGCCGTCATTCCCGACAACGACAGCAGCTTCAATTTCATCGTCGGCATGCTGTACACACAGCTTTTCCAGTGTCTGATGTACGAGGCGGATTATCGGCATGGCGGACGGCTGCCGGTGCATGTCCACTTCGTCATGGATGAGTTCGCCAACTGTGCATTGCCATCAGAGTTTGACAAGCTACTCTCGACAATGCGCAGCCGCGAAATTTCCGTCTCGATCATCCTGCAAAATCTGGCACAGCTCAAAGCGCTGTACAAGGATGAATGGGAATCGATTGTCGGCAACTGCGACACGTTTCTGTATCTCGGCGGCAATGAGCAATCCACGCACAAATACGTCTCCGAACTTCTCGGCAAAGAAACGATTGACACGAACACTTACGGTCAAAGCAAGGGGCGCAGCGGCAGCTACTCGATCAATTACCAGCAATCTGGCCGCGAATTGCTTACGCCGGATGAAGTGCGGCTGCTTGACAACCGCTATGCTCTACTTTTTATTCGCGGCGAGCGCCCGGTGCAGGACGACAAGTACAAACTGCTCCGGCATCCGCATGTGGCGCTCACGACCGACGGCAGCGAGCAGCCTTATCAGCATGGCGGGACGGAACACGCCATCGACTGGCGAGCGGTCACCTTGCATGAAAACGGAGAGTACGAGCTGCTATCGGAGGAAGAACTGGAACAACAACTTTTGCGGAAGGAATGATGACTTTGAAACGCAACCTGAAAAAGCTGTTCGCGCTGTACATGGTGCTCGTATTGATGGGAACCGTCTTCGTCTCCACTGTTTACGCCGAAGGCGACCCGATGACGACGGTCAACAACTTGTCCACGTTCATTTTCGGTCTGATCCGCGCCATCGGCATGATTATTCTCGGCTTCGGTATCGTCCAGATCGGCTTGTCGCTCAAGTCGCACGACCCTTCTCAGCGGGCGAACGGTTTTCTGACGCTGGCGGGCGGGGTAATCATCACGTTTACGAAAGAGATTTTGACGCTGATTGCGGGATAAACTCGCTCTATCCTCTGTGCGACCCGTTTAGCGAATGAACGGCGTTCAGACAGAACACAACCAGGTGGGGATTGACGGCGCCGCTGTCTATTCCCCTTTTTTTGCGAAATGAGGTGAGCCTGTGGCGAAAAACAGTTGGATTAATGACAACCTCGAAAATGCGCTGGATACGTGGGATGAGAAAATGCATGAAGTTTGGCAACTCGTCACGCAGTCTCCGGCAGACTTCAAAGGCGGCGGGATCTGGCGCGTCATCACCGACATTCATGGCGCGTTGCAGGCGACGGGACTGGCGCTGCTCGTGCTGTTCTTCGTAATCGGCGTCGTGCGGACAGCGGGGAATATCGCCGAATTAAAACGGCCCGAACTGGCGGTCAAGCTGTTCATTCGCTTCGTGCTGGCCAAAGCGGTCGTCACCTACGGACTGGAATTGATGATGGTGCTATTCAGCATCGTACAGGGCATCATTTCCACGATGATGCGCCGCTCCGGCTTCGGGAATACAGAAGCGTTGAACCTGCCAAGCGAGATTGCCAAAGCGATTGAGGATGTTGGCTTCTGGCAAAGCATTCCGCTGTGGGTTGTGACGCTGCTCGGAAGTCTGTTTATTACGGTACTGTCGTTTGTCATGATTCTCTCGGTGTATGGGCGCTTCTTCCGCATCTATTTGTATACGGCGCTCGCCCCTGTTCCGCTGTCCAGCTTTGCAGGGGAGCCGAGTCAAAGCATTGGCAAGTCGTTTCTGAAAGGGTATGCGGCGGCTTGCTTGGAAGGGGCGGTGATCGTACTCGCCTGTATCATTTACTCTGCCTTTGCCGCCGCTCCCCCGGCAGTTGATGAAAGCGCGGGCGCGGTTACGATGGTGTGGACGTATATCGGGGAGTTGATTTTTAATATGCTCGTTCTCGTCGGCACGGTGAAGATGGCGGATCGTGTCGTGCGGGAAATGATGGGGCTGTAAATGATAGTATTAAAAGTATGATCACTCCGGCGTTTCGCCCAGCAATTCCCGGACGGAAACATCCAGCGCTTTAGCAATCGCCACGACCTCATAATCCTGAACAAGCCGGTACTGACCTTCCAGACGCGAAAGGCTGGTGGGACTGATGTCGAGTCCCGCCGTTTGCAATCTGGCGAGAAATTCTTTCTGCTTCATTCGCTTGGCCTTTCGGATTGCGACAACTCGTGTGCCAATAATATTTTTGTCACCCGGCGGCTCCTTTCGGTGCTTCATTCGCTGTCACCTCTCATTTAATCCAAATTGTATGCGAGGACAGCATTGTTTTAATGCGAATATCGCATTAAAATGAAATAAACCGATTTTCGCATTAAAAATGCGATCAATTGATCCAGTACAGTCAGGAGGCTCTTATGAGAGGAGACAGGGGATAGCAAATGAAGGAGCTACTGCGACACTTTGAGGCAGAAAAGCAAAGGCTGAATGAACTGGGACAAAAATCGCTTGAGCAAGGAATCCCGCTTGGAGAAAATGAAGCCGTTCAGGCCCAAAGCCGGAAGGTTGACGAATTGATTATCCATTTTTATCGTCACAGGGCGGTTAAGTGGGAGTCTGAGCATCGTTAGAGCTTGGTTGGGGGGAGGCGTGGTCATGGATTTTCCACCGTGGTTTCGGCAAGCCATACAAGGCCGATTGGATGATGTTTCTGCTCGAATCGAATATAACCCTGAATTGAATCGTATTCGTGCTGAAGAAAGCAAGGCATTCCAAGTCTTGTTTGCAGGCATGGACATTGGGCGCATGCCTGAGTTTGCAGAATGGGAGGACAAACACCATTTTAAGCAAGCGATTATGAATGAATGGTTATACTTGCAAGGGATGAAGGATGGCATACAGCTTGCCGTGGCCTTATTGAGTCCTTCTGTTTTGTTTGATGATGAAACACCGGTTGAATCTGATCGAAACGATCCTGAGGCGTAGATTGCTCATCCAGGAGGGATGAAAGTGGAAGTGAAAATCAACCGGGAAATCCGGGATTATACGGAAAGCTTGTACTTTGGACTGTCCTTGCGGCAGTTCTTTTTTTCTGCGTTGGCGGTCGTCGCGGCAATTGGGCTTTATTTTGGACTGCGCAGTCACTTCGGATTGGAAACGCTCAGTTGGATGTGCATTTTGGGGGCAGCGCCCTGCGCCGCGCTCGGTTTCATCAAGTACCACGGCATGACCGCTGAGCAACTGCTGTGGGCGTATGTAAAATCGGAATTCCTTATGCCAAGACGCTTGGTCTTCCGCTCGACGAACATCTATTACGAAGCGCTTCGAAGCGGTATCCACCAGCGCGGGCAAGAAAGGATGAAGCGCAATGATTAAGACGCTCAGGCGCACGATCAAGCAGGACAAGGAACCGTTCGTCATCCCGAAAAGCGTTCAACAAGCGATCCCGATCCGCGCCATTTGGCCGGACGGGATTTTTGCTGTCGGCAACAAATTTTCCAAGTCGTTTCGATTCGAGGACATCAACTACGCCGTTGCGTCCAAGGAAGACAAGGAAACCATGTTCCTCTCCTACTCCGATCTGCTCAATTCGTTCGACAGCGGCGCAACAACGAAGATCACGATTCATAATCGGAGGCTCAATCAGGCGGACGTGGAAAGCTCCATTCTCATTCCGCTTCGCGAGGACGAGTTGGATATGTATCGGCGGGAATATAACGATATGTTGCTTGGCAAAGCGACGGGCGCGAACGGCACGATTCAGGAGAAATACATCACCATTTCCGTCGTGAAAAAGAACGTGGACGAAGCCCGCAATTATTTCGCAAGGGTCGGCACAGAGTTGATGGCGCACTTCTCTCGTCTTGGCTCCAAATGTACAGAACTCGATGCCACTGACCGCCTGCGCATTCTCCATGACTTTTTTAGGATTAGCGAGGAAGCGAATTTTCGATTTGATCTGCTGGAAACGATGCGCAAAGGGCATCACTTCAAAGACTACATTTGCCCGGACACGTTCGAGTTTGCGAGCGATCATTTCCGGATGGGGAACTATTATGGGCGCGTCATCTTCTTGCGGGAATACGCGAGCTACATCAAGGACAGCATGGTGGCGGAGCTTTGCGACTTGAACCGCAACTTGCTGCTCTCGCTCGATGTCATCCCGATTCCGACCGACGAAGCCGTCCGCGAGGTGGAAAACCGGCTGCTCGGCGTGGAGACGAACATTACGAATTGGCAGCGGCGACAAAATCGCAACAACAATTTCTCCGCCGTCGTTCCTTACGACATGGAGCAGCAGCGCAAGGAGAGTAAGGAGTTCCTAAGCGACCTGACTACCCGCGACCAGCGGATGATGTTTGGATTGCTCACAATGGTGCATGTCGCCGAAAGCAAAGAACAACTGGATAGTGATACGGAGGCTCTATTGACCACCGCCCGCAAGCATTTGTGCCAGTTAGCCACGCTGACGTACCAGCAAATGGATGGGCTGAACACCGCACTGCCTTATGGTTTGCGGAAAGTGCATGCTTTGCGGACGCTCACAACCGAAAGCACGGCTGTGTTCATCCCGTTCCGAGCGCAGGAAATCATGCAACCGGGCGGCATTTACTATGGTCAAAACGTTATTAGCAAAAACATGATCGTCGCCAATCGCAAGCAACTGCTGAACGGCAATAGCTTCATTCTCGGCGTATCCGGTTCCGGCAAAAGCTTCACCGCCAAACGGGAAATCGTCAACCAGATACTGGCGAGCGACGACGACATCATTCTGATCGATCCGGAACGCGAATATTCCGCGTTGGTGAACGCGCTGGGCGGCGAGACGATTCACATCTCTGCCACGTCGCCTAATCATATCAATGCGATGGACATGAACTGCGACTACGGCGACGGCGCGAATCCGATTATTTTGAAGTCGGAATTCGTCCTCTCGCTATGCGAGCAGTTGATCGGCGGACATCAGCTTGGCGCGAAAGAAAAATCGCTCATCGACCGCTGCACCGCCAGCGTGTACCGCAAATATTTGCAGAGCAACTACAAAGGCGAGCCGCCGACATTGCAGGACTTCCGCGCGGAAATGCTCAAACAAGCGGAGCCGGAAGCGCACGAAATCGCGCTGGCGATTGAACTGTTCACATCCGGCAGTCTGAATACGTTCGCTCAGCTAACCAACGTCAATGTTCATAACCGACTGATCTGCTACGACATTCTCGACTTGGGCAAACAACTGCTGCCCATCGGCATGCTGGTCGTACTGGATAACATCCTGAACCGGATTACGCAAAATCGGGCGAGGGGCAAGAATACCTTCATCTTCATCGACGAAATCTATCTGCTGTTCCAGCACGAATATAGCGCCAACTTTCTGTTCACGCTCTGGAAGCGCGTCCGAAAGTATGGCGCTTTTTGTACGGGCATTACGCAGAACGTTGACGATCTGCTGCAAAGCCACACCGCCCGCACAATGCTGGCGAACAGCGAGTTCATCGTCATGCTGAATCAGGCCAGCACCGACCGGATGGAGCTTGCGGAGCTATTGAACATTTCGGACTTGCAGCTTTCCTACATCACGAACGTCGATGCCGGTAACGGGTTGATGAAGGTGGGTAGCTCCCTCGTGCCGTTCACCGACAAGTTCCCGCGTAACACGAAGCTGTATCGGCTAATGACGACGAAGCTTGGGGAGCAATAGTAAATGTAGCCGCGGGCTTGCGTTTCGAAATAATTAACAAAATTCCCTTTTGAAAGACCTGATGTGATTCAGGTCAAAAATTCCATGACGATATTTGTTTTTCGCCTAGTCCTTATTTACCGGGATCGGTGAACTAGGGTCTTCATAATAAGGTTGTTACTTACCGCTTTTAAGACTAAACCACGAGTCGGTATTTGGGTACTTTCTCCCGTGGAAATCATGGGAAATAGAGGGAAATCGGCACTATGTGTCGAATTGTATGCAATGTAGCATCTAGAATTTTGCAATTGTTCGACAAAGGGGGGGATTAAAGAGCGATATTTCAGAGCAGTGATAGCAACGATAGGTAACATACTGTAGACGTTGCGACTTAAAAGGAGTAGAAGTAGACAGATGCAGTCGAACAATTAGGAAAAATGGCAAACCTGCTCGAAAGACAGGGACGCAAAGCCACGGGTCTAATGCATATTAATGCGATGATCGCCGGGTTGCCCTATCGACAGCAATTGGACACTGCCGATATAGGCGGTGTCCTTTTTGTCGTTCACCGGGGATGAGTTTTGAGAACGATGAAGAGCTTCTAATTCAACGAATATGGAATTTGTGGTCATGGACGCTTCAAGTGGCGAAAAGATGAACACAGCAAAACCCGAAAGCAAAGGAGCGCTTGATTTGAGCTAACAACTAACCAACGAATGACAACACCGACAACCAGACAAGTAGACTTTTCCTCACGAGATGGTGTTGCCATGTGAGGAGGGGCATTGGTATGCAGTATCCTTTGTCGCATGCAATAGCCGAATGCAAGCTTTTGATGAGCTGTCTACGGGTTTGTCTACGAATCAATCAATGTAATTCACTTTGGGACTTTGCCGCGATTGAGCGCTGGTTTGCGCTGCGGCAAAGTCTTTTTTGCATTTCATAAAGCTATACGCCAGCGTTTGTTAAGTAGCGTCGGCTGCCGCTCTCCTCCCTCTGTTTTGGTTTGCCAACAAACCAAAACGGAGGGACGAGAATGAAACGAATGAATTTACGGGACATGTATCCCTTTTTGAAAACGGACGTGTGGGTCGATCTCGATGAAGAAGTGGCGCAGGAAATCCGCCGTTTTGATTTGAAGGATAACGCATATAGACTGCGCACGTATCGCCATCGGGCGTACTACTCGTTGGATCGGAACGACGGGATCGAGCATGATGCGCTTTTCTTTTCGATTTCCCCGGAAGAAAATTACGAGCGTAAGCTTACAAATCAACAGCTTTATGCAGCCATGTGTGAGTTGCCGGAAAAATCGTTTAGGCGCATCTATGCCCACTTCTTCTTGGGCATGAGCAAAGTGGCGATTGCCGAGGCAGAGCAGGTTAATGAGCGGGCGGTTCGCAAGTCGATTGAGCGTGGCTTGAAGCAAATGGAGCGCATTCTCAAAAATATGTGAATCTCGGTTCGTTCGAGGGTCCGATTTTGCTGCTAAAGTGAACTGATAGGTAGAGGAACTTGTTACGACGGCGGCTGGTTTGGTTGTTGCCAGCCGCTCATTTTTCATGAGGGAGGCATGTAAGGATGAATCCTGGTCGATATTACGATGCAGAGCACGAAGGCTTTTACTATCAGATGTTGAATGAAAGG
Organism: Paenibacillus sp. tmac-D7; assembly: GCF_006519665.1. Lineage (NCBI taxonomy): Bacteria > Bacillati > Bacillota > Bacilli > Caryophanales > Paenibacillaceae > Paenibacillus > Paenibacillus sp. tmac-D7. The sequence continues at coordinate 12,311 of NZ_VIDW01000071.1, forward strand.
AAAAACAGCGACAGCTACCACCGGGCACTTTTCTATACGCTTGGAATTTCCCAAGAAACCCGCAAGCATATCCGCGATTTGTTCGATTTTTCTCATGGAGGCATTAAGCCCGAAGGGCTCGCGGCCTCTTGGCAAACGAGCAGTTCCATTCGCGTGAGCCGACTTGCCTTTAATCTGTGGAACGGCTGGACGGAAGAAGGCGCGGAACGCTATTCCGCTCCTAACGAGTTGTTTGCATGCGGTTACGCCCCTTATTTTTATGAAGCGATCTACCTTCGGTATCCGGAATTTTGCCGCAGTCATGATCAGATTTTCAAACGGCGGACGGAGCAAATTCGCTAAATGGCCGCTTGTGACGGGAGTGGAATCGGATAATGAAGAAAATCAAAATGAGAACTGTGGTAAGGGACATCAAACAGTTGGACAAGCTCCCCAAAGCGATGAAGCGCGTGAATCGTTTAAGGCTTCGCGTTGAGCGGCAGACAGAACATGACAAAGCGCATGGTCAAACTCCCGCAGCATATGCACAGCACCGCTCCGAATCGACCGTGAAGAAAATGGTGCGAACTCAAATGGGAATGAGCATGCGTGTCAGCAGCAGATTGATTCGACACATTCTTAAAAAGCAGACATTACCGAATGGAAATACTGTCCCAGGAAACAAACCCGTTGAAACGAAGCCTGAGCCTTCGGTTACGCCTACATCACGTCAAGCTCGCAGGCTTCGTCTTCGTAAGCCGATTGATGGCAGATATCTCTTGCGTTCAGATCAACAATCAGGAAAACAACGCTTCATACGGAGCCGGGCCAATGCCCGGCTTTCGCATCGTTCTCGCAAAGACAGGATTCCCAGCCCGGCTCCGAAACAAGTAGTTAAACCAGCCGGGAAAAAGACGCGCGCCGATGCGCCATCGCATACAGCAAATGTACGTGCGCCTCGTCGAAATGCGCTCGTGTCTGAAATTGCAGGTCAAACGATCAAGAGGAAAGAACGAACATACAAAATATTGTCTCCATATATTAAAACGGGGCAGCGGCTAGGACAGGCTCAAAAGGTTGATCGCGCGGAACTGAAAATGAACGCCGTCGAGACAGCCAAGCCGGCTGCGCAAATGGCGATGGCAACCCGCCGCACTCTTCAAAGGGCACAAGCTGCCGCGAGACTGAATCTTCGCATTATTAAAATGGTTGTAAGAGCCGCCGCGATGCTTGTCAAAGGATTGGCGGCGCTTTTGGGGATCAGTAGTTCAGTGATCGTATTGCTGTGCATAGTAATGGCGATAGCCGCCGTTATTTCCTCTCCATTTGGTATTTTCGTATCCGGCGAAAATACGGATGCTGATGTAAAGCCGCTTTCTCAAATCGTTCAAGAGATGGACGCTGAATTTGAGGCAAAGCTGGAAGAAATACAGAAATCCGCTGGAAACGTAGACCGATTGGAGATCCATTATACTGATAGTGCAGATAACACGCGAATCGATAATTGGGCGGACATTATAGCCGTATTTGCGGTGAAGACGGTCATGGATACAGAAAACGGAATGGATGTAGTTACGCTTGATTCAACAAGAATCGGTATCCTCCATGAGGGTGTTCTGGGAGATGAATCAGTTGGAATCCCATGTTGAAACGATTGAACATACGGAAACAGTTACGGTGCAGCATGAGGACGGAAGCTCCAGCGAAGAGACGACGACAAGCTATGAGCGCATTTTACATATTACCGTGAATGGCAGAAAAGCGGAGCAACAAGCAGAGGCATACCATTTTACAAACGAACAAATGGATTTGATGAAGGAATTGCTGTCCGCAGAGTTCCGCCCGCAGATGCTTGCAATACTTGGCAAGGATATGGTTAGTGACTTGACGACGTGGTAGCTGGAATTGGTTCAATAGCATTTGCCTGAAGGCAAAACTGGGCAGTGAAGCCGTCCAATTGGCGCTGACCCGTCTAGGCGACCCGTACAGCCAACCGAAAGCCGGTCAGGTATAATAAAAATATACCTTATTTATCATATTTTGGACGATATTTGATAAAGTTTACCTCGAAGAATTTTTATCTATCAGCACTGATCGGACCTCGTTCCAACTCGATAATTGTACTTATACAACCTCCACGGTATATATACTAATGGTGGGGTACAGTCCCCTCCTTGTATTTAGAGCAAATAGGCTGCCTGACTTACTTTTTCTGGTAGCCTATTTGTCTCGTCCCGGTGATCATTCATGGATCGCACTTTGCCATCTAACCTCGCTTGCACGAGTATTCCCGAGTAATTCTTTTTATCCTGCAATACTTGCCCTACGATCGATTGTAATGCCGAGTGTTCAGAGAATTCTTCTGCGGGGGTTATTGAGACCAGCTTAACTTGGAGGTTCCTCGAACTCTGGCCTTGGAAACCGACTTCTGATCTACGAAAGAGCCGATCCACCACGCGCTTCATTATCCGATTCTTACGGAAATAGACGGAGGCCGGCTTTTGCCGGCCTCTCTGATGAAGTATAAACAAGTAATGACGCCTCTCTAAATAATTCGTTTTACAGCGTTCGCGATCTCATAACCCGGAAGAAAAAGCAAGTGAATCCATTTGCTCACGATCTTGACTCCGTTCGTCCTGGATCAATTGACATAACGTTCTCGCCAATATACGTCCAGCCGTTCTTGGCGCGACCAATCCCGGTAAACTTGGTGCCAACAAGGCCTTGATTCCACGTTTTTCGGCAAAACGAAAATCGGTTCCACCTGGTTTGGAAGCCAAATCAATAATAATAGCGTGATGCGGAATACGGGTCAACACACGAGAAGTAAGGATTTGCTCCGGAATCGTGTTAAAAATAATATCCACATTTACGCCTTCATCGTACAAATCTTTCGTATAAAACGGCTCAATCCCCATCTCCCATGCACGTGCAAACTGCTCCGGTTTCTGCACCCCCGCTTTGACGTGTGCACCCAGGCGCTGAAGCATACTGGCTAACGTAAGACCGATTCTCCCCAAACCCAGCACCATACAACGCGAACCATGTATGGTAATTTCCGTATGTTGAATGGCCATCATTAAGGCGCCCTCCGCAGTGGGAATGGAATTGTATATGGCAACATCGTCCCTGCTAAATAATTCTATCAGATCGATCTCTAGTTCCGCGCAAAGGTTCCTCAAGTAAGACTTGGCTATGCCAGTACAGACTTTTGCGTGTTTCGGCAAGCAAGACATATATTCCTTGTTCAGCAATAACGTTTCAGATGAAAATGAAGACTCTACTCTGCCATGGTCGTCTGTACCGACAACCGGTAATATCAATACGTCAGCATTGCGAAGCACCTCCCTCGTAAGCTTGGAATGCTGAACTTCATGAAGTTGTTCGTGCAAATCTTCATAACCGATTACCGCAACATTTGCATCCAGGTCAGTAAATGACCGAATGATTTCAAGATGCCGGGCATCGCCTCCAAGGAAGACAATATGCAGACCCGTTAACAAAAAATTCCCCTACTTTCCTTAAGTGTGGACTTAAAATTAACTAACCTCGTTTACCATCTTTAAAAGCGCATCTGCTCCTTTCATCCCAGGGCAAATTCCGCGTAATTCCGCCTCTGTGGTCACCATATCGAGTGGGGCATCCAGCAATTGCTCTATTGTTCGTACCCCGGTTGCGCGTCCTGCCACAATGCGGCGATCGTTTAATTTCTCATTTAACAAACGAATATCAAGCGCTCCGCACATGATATATCCGTGATCGGTTGTGATGGCCAGAAGTGTTGTTTTGGGCAGGGCGACCTCGATACTTATAACCTGATGACCTTCAACTTCAATCGGTTTCATCATGATCATCTATGATGCAGCTCCTTTTTTTCTACACTATATGCCGGGCGTGATATTTGCACCATAGACTGTTGCCCAAATCCGATATTACTTGTATTCGTTGGAAGCCTTCTCCCCTTTCGCCATATACATGTGTAAATTGGACTTCGATTCAATTCCATGTAATTTTTGAGATTTATAACAAAGGAGATAACAAACGCGCTGCTTGATCAAGCATGCGCTCGGAAGAAGTACGATGCATATGATCTTCCAAACGATATGGAGTAGCCTCGGTGAGATCCCGTTCGAATTGTTCCGTAAGCACCCGAGCCACATCGGAATTATACAGCACTGCACACACTTCGTAGTTTAAACGGTAACTACGGAGATCGTAGTTGGAAGAACCCACTTCGGCAATCTCGCCATCGATAATCATGACTTTCGCGTGCAGCACC
>NZ_VIDW01000072.1:0-13785 GCF_006519665.1 Paenibacillus sp. tmac-D7
AGTTCATAGCGCCCTCGGATAACTCGTTGTCGTCGGATGATCTGCGCGCCGCTTTCATGCCGCTGACGGAGGAATTACAGAAACGGCTTGCTGTCAGCGACACCGAAGGGGTCACCGAGCGGGTGCTCTCAATCGGCGAAAGCGACCTCGCATACGTAGGGCGACGACCGGCGATTGTGAGCGTCAAGCCAATCGTCTCTGACACCGGCGATGTCGAGCAACAGCCGGGCGAGCAAAATCTCCATGTCGCTGTAAGGTTCCTCGATCAAAGTTTCGTTTCCGACATCGGAAAGGACTACCAGTTTTCTGAAATGAAGTTCGCGGACGATGCTCCGAAGGACACTGAGCACTCATTCGTTCCCCTAACGGCTCGTTCCGGCGCTGCGATCGGCTACTTCACCTGGCGCCCATTTCGGCCTGGTGGGAGCGTGATGAAAGCGACCTTGCCGGCGGTGGGCCTGGCAGCCGCTGTCATTTTCGTCGCGGCGAGTCTGTGCGGGCATGCGATCTGGAGACGTTCGGCTCGGCTCGCGTCAAATCGTGAGGAACTCCAGCATCTCGCCTCGCGCGATCCTCTGACCGGCCTTTCAAACCGCGCTCATTTCAGCAACGAACTCGCCGCCCGCCTCGGCGCGGCCTCGCAGAACCAAAGCCACTGCGTGCTGTTCATAGACCTCGACCGGTTCAAGGCGGTTAACGATACATTCGGGCACCCGACTGGAGACAGGCTCATCTCACTCGTGGGCCAGCGCATGAATGAGATCATGCCCGCGGCGCTCATCGGTCGCATCGGAGGTGACGAATTTACCGTCTTTCTCGAAGAAGCGGACGGTGAAGTGGCCACCGCCGTTTGCCAACAGATCGTGCAGCGTTTGCGGCAGCCTTTCGAGATAGATGGCGCCCACATCGTCGTTGGTGCAAGTGTCGGAGCTGCGGTTGCCGCCGGGCGTGCGGATCCGTCGGAACTCACCCGTCAGGCCGATATAGCCCTCTATCACGCAAAGGCTGCGGGTCGGAACACTTTTGCGATCTTCGGCGGGCATATGGACGAGCTCCTGCGCAGGCGCCGCAAGCTTGAACACGATCTTCGGGTGGCGCTCGAGACGAGATCTCAGATCGAGGCCTTTTATCAGCCGGTATATTCAGCGGAGCACAAGGGCCTGTCGTCTATGGAAGCGCTCGCTCGTTGGAAGCATCCCGAAGAAGGCTTCATCGCTCCCGACATCTTCATCCCCATTGCCGAGGAAATAGGCCTTATCCACGAACTCGGCGCCAAAGTGCTCGAGGATGCCTGCAGTGTCATGGCGGACCTTCCTTTAATCTCTGTGGCGATCAACGCCTCTGCATTGGAACTCTGTTCAGACGGTTATCCTCTGCGTGTCTTGTCCAGATTGGCGAAATGGAACATCGATCCAAAAAGACTCGAGATAGAAATTACCGAGTCTTTGGCTTTTGGTGAAGAAGGACGAAGCGACCGGAACATTGCGATACTCCGAAATGCGGGGGTGCGTATTGCTATCGACGACTTCGGGACAGGATATTCCTCTTTCTCGAGAATGCAGAAGCTGGTGGTCGACAGGATTAAGATAGACAAGTCGTTCATCGATGCGATGCAGGGAGAGAGCAAGCCGCTGATCGAGGCGATGATCAATATGGCCCGGGCGAGGGGTCTTAAGACCACGGCTGAAGGAGTGGAAACGGATGAACAGAGCGATGCTTTGGTGGCGCTTGGATGCGACAGCCTCCAAGGTTTTCTGATCTCGCGGCCCCTTAGCCGCGCGGCCGTGATCGATTTGTACAACGAAACCGGCAAGCAAATATTTACTGCTTGAAGCTTGGCCGCGCGTCGGTCTGTCGCTACCGGCGCGGGGATATGCATTGGCTTGGCCTAGAAGTTCCGAGGGCTGGCGTGCCGCCACCGGCTTCAGCCATTTTGGTCGTCTCGTGTCGTCACGCCGCGAACGTCGTCGGAGCGCAAGAGGGAGTGTCTCCGGCTCATCGCGGTGCAGCCACGGTCTTTGTTGGTTTTGCGCCGAGGCCGATCAGTGGACAGTGGCACCACCGGAACTCCGGCTTCCTCGGCAGCGCGAATGAGGGCTGCGCGGGCGACCTTGGCCGGGATATTGCCCTGGATCGCATCCAGACACGTTTTTGCCGCCGCGATATCTTCCGCGCCGTCGCCCGCTGCCGATCTGCCCCTGTCAGTTCTTATCGGCAACGCAGACAAGGGTGGGCTGGCGACGGTGGATGGGATATCAACAACAGGCCTTCTGGCATTTGGTCCCCGCCAGCGCTCCGTCCTCCGCAGCATCGGCGGCCTCGGAACACTGTTGGCGACAGGATGGACCCCGGGAGCAGGAATCCGCCTTTTGGGCGGCCGAGGGCTTTCTTTTCCGACTTGGCGCGCTTGAGGCCCGATTGCGTCCGCTCGATCAGCAAAGCCGCGCTCGAACTGGGCGACCGCTTTTAGCACGTTCATGGTCATTGTGCCGGCCGGTGGTCTCACCTCCGTCGGCATCGTCAGCGGCAATCGGCGCTCAGGCCGACTGGCTCACTGCCGACCACCCGCTCGACTATAGTTATGGAGAGGCGCCTCCGCTCGGCAAACTCGTGGAGGCAGGTGGCAAGGTATTGATGGTCGGAGCCCCGCTCGACACGATGACCCTTCTCCACCATGCCGAACACCCGGCGCGACTTCCGAACAGGCGACTGCGCCGGTATGATGCCCTTTGCCATATCGGCCGGCGTGGTGTGGGGCATACTCGAGGAGTTTTGACACAAACGACCCGGTTGTGCCGGGTCTTAAGGACGACTATTTCACCGAGATCATCGGCGCGTTTCTCGCCACAGGACAGGGTGCGCAGGGCTTGGTCGGAGAGGCAAGATCGGTGCTGGTCGCTGCGACCTCCATCTGAGCTTCGCTGTGGCATGGTTGGAGAATCATGTCTGGCCTGACTGAGCAACTCTGTCATGGCGACCCGAATGTCCCGCACATCCTCTCATTGGTAAGCCGACCGCACACTCAAGCACCAGGAGCACCCCTTCTGCCGCCAAGGAACAAACTCCGCATGGCGAGGTTGGTATTGCGAAAAAGCACAAAACCATGGGAGAAATTCATGCATAAATCTCTTCAGTTCATCCTGGTCGGCCTGGCCGCCCTGACCGGATTGACGATCTCGCCGACGATCGCCGCCGCGCAGCATATGGAGTTGCGGGTCGGCCCCGGCGGCGTCGGTGTTTACGATCGCGATCGCGACCGTGATCGCTACAATCGCTATGACCGCCGCGGTACGCGAGGCTGCGATCCCAACGACGCGCTCGACATCGCCCGCGGAGAAGGACTTCGCAGGGCGCAGATCGTCCGGATGTCGCCCCGCAGCATCGTCGTCCAGGGGATGACGCGCCGTGGACCGGATCGGATAACCTTCGCCAATCGGCGCGGATGCCCGGAAATCTGATCTGCCGCGTCAGCGGCAAGCTGAAGGGCCGGTCGGCTACCGGAGCCCGGAACGACAAGGCTGCCCGCGCCCAAGGCTTCGAAACCCGTTAGGCTCACCAGTTGGGAAGTGGCCGCATGCAGGTCGCTCCGTTCTCTTGTAAATGGGGGCAGGCTTCATGGAGACGAAGCTGCGCGACTGCGTGGTCATCGGAGGCGGCCCCGCAGGGCTGACCGCGGCGATCTATCTTTCGCGGTACCATCTGTCAGTTACCGCGTTCGATGATGGCCTCAGTCGGGCAGCTTCGATCCCGGTTTTCACACAATCACGCGGGTTTTCCCGACGGCATCGGCGGCGAGGGTCCAAGACCGAATGCTGAGCCGCTTCCCCACGCAGTAAAGAGCGGTGGCCAACTAAGGTAGGACCAAGGTCCGGGCTGAGCCCGGCATGAAGTCCCATCTCCGGAACACTTCCTCCATTTTGCGGTTTGACCCTCCAGCGGAGTCAACCGCACCAAAAGGAGGAAAAACAGATGAATATCAAAGCAGTAGGAATTGCCGCCAGTATCTTGCTGGCATCGGCGTCCGCCTTTGCGCAGTCATCTACGGTAACCGGCGCAGCAGGTGGTGCTGCAACGGGCGCGGTCGTCGGCGGCCCGGTCGGTGCTGCCGTCGGTGGTATCGTCGGTGGCGTGGCGGGTAGCGTCATTGATCCGCCGCCGCAGAAGGTGGTGACCTATGTCCAGCAAGCTCCCGCCCCGACCCAACGTGTCGTGGTGAAGGAGAAGGTCGTCGTCGGAGAGCCCCTGCCGGAGACCGTGGTGGTGACACCAATTCCCGATGATCCGAAATATGCATACGCGATTGTCAACGATCAGCGTGTGATCGTTGAACCTTCCTCCAGAAAGGTCATCCAGGTCATCCAGTGACCAGCGGGGCCACAACCGGCTCTTTCCAACAATGAGGCACCCATGCACCGCACGTGAATGCGAGCCGCATCGCTGCCAACTCGGAGTTCGATCATGAAGAGCAATCAATTAGCCGTGCTGGTGACAGCGCTGTCACTGAGCGTATCGCCGCTTGCAACATTGCCGGCAGCAGCACAGCAGGACACGCAGAAGAGCGGCCAGGCCCAATCCGGCTCGCAGCCGGACGCTAAATCCGGTACACAAACCGGCTCTAGTGCCACCGGTACCGCCGACTGCACCCCAGACGCCTCAGGAGCCTGCCCACAAGGCAAGGATCAGTCGTCGCAACAGAAATCCGGTCAGGGTGCGGACACTCAAAAGAGCGCCGAGCAGCCTTCGGATGACAAGGCTACGACGAGCGGAAGTGCGTCTGGCAAGTCTTCGACAGAAACCAAGCCCGGATCGCAGGACGCCAGTGGTGGCACCACCACCGAACAGAAGTCCACCACCAAGTCCGGCGGCACGGATGGCAGTGGCTCGGCCACCTCAGGCTCGAAGAGCAGCACGCAAAATGCCAAACCCGCAGAGGGAACGGGCAACGGCAGCACCACGCCAAGCGGCGATGCGTCGAAGCAATCGACCGACCAGAACTCGACCAACAAAAGCACTTCTGAAGCCAACGGCAACAAGAACACTTCGACTGACACTCAGACTTCTAACACCAAGACCAACGTCAACATCTCCGTCGAGCAACAGACTGAAATTCGAACGGTGGTGAAGGAAGTCCATGTTGCACCAGTGAAGGAAGTAGACTTCACGGTTTCCGTCGGAACGAAAATCCCGAAGAAGGTCCGCCTTGAACGGCTGCCGACGCGCATTGTGAAGATCGTTCCGCAGTACGAAGGCTACCGCTTCTTCATCCTTGCGGATGGCCGGATCGTCATTGTCGATCCCGATGCCCTCACGATTGTCTACATCATCGAGGCCTAGCAGACGTTTCCCGGCGGCGTCGTTGCGCCGCCGGGCCGCAGGAGCAAGCAATGATCTACCATGAAGATAAACCGTCCGGCACGACCTTTCCCGTCGTTGTCATCCTGATTGCCATGGTGGCGATTGTCGGCAGTCTGGCACTGGCATCAGGCCATCGGACATCGGCGCGGGTCTGGGTTCCTGATAGTGCCGCAGGCCATTTGATCTCATCTCGGCATGCGCAACGCAGTTAATCACTGAGACACAAAGGCGGGCAGAGACCAGGGAGTGCCCGGATACATCGCGAAGGTCATCGAGAGCATCATCTTGTCCCAGCGATATCGGTCAGTGACGGACACAAACTAAATGATGGCGTCCGTTTGCCTGCGGCTGATTTCGGACGTCGGATTTATTCAACCGGATGATGGCAGCACCGGTGTATTCGTTCACATATCCGCCGTGGAGCGGGTCGGAATGCGCGGGCTCAACGACGCCAGAAGATCAGCTATGAACTGTCAAGGACCGCAAGTCAGGCAAGATATCGGCAGACAATCTGCGGGCCCAAATTGGCCGAAAGGCCGGCTGAACCCGGCCTTTCGTTTGCATTTAACATAGGTGAAATCGTCGTAGCCGCGCCGCATGCGCTGCCTCTCGACGCTACGGTCGCGACCATGCAGTCATTGCGCGCTCTTGGGAAAAGCCGGCAGCTTGTTTATGTCCGATGCGTCGTGCTGGACGACTAGGATGGCATTGAGCGATTTCGCTATCCCGGTCAGTCTTTCCATCGATGCCAGCGAGTCTGCCCGGTCAAAATTGAAGGTTGGCACGCCGCGATTGGCGAACTGTTCCTCGAAATGCACAACGTCGCCAGACAACAGCACAGGCCCCATCTTTGCTAACCGCACAAGAAGACTAGTCTCACCGGGCGTATGGCCAGGCGTGGAAAGGATCACCACCGTTCCATCACCGAAGACATCGCGATCACCGGAGATCGGATCGACTTTGGATGTTCCGGCGAGCCAAGGTTTGATAAGGTTTGGATCGACGGCGAAGGGCAGTGGATCGGCCTTGAACTGGGCCAAATCCGCAGCCCCGATCATCAGCGTTGCGCCGCGGAAGTTGGCGGCCTGCCCGATATGGTCAAAGTGATTATGGCTGATGCCGAGCCGGCCGATCTGCTCCGGCTGGACGTTGATCCGGCCAAGCTGTGTCGGAATATCTTCCGCAAGCGTCGGAGCGAAAACCGCAGACGCATCGGCCTTGGTGCCGATCAAGGCAGTCGGAAGTCCGGCATCCCACAGCATGTAGTCCTTGTCGTGTCGAACAAGATAGCAGCTGTCCGTCAGCGTCCGCGTCTCGCCCGAATAGTGATAGGTATCGGAAAAGACGCCGAGGTTGCGGACTTCGATCTGGCCGCAGTCGAGCCGCCACAGCTCTACCTGAGCAGCGCTTGCCGTCGCTCCTGAACTTATCAAGGCGGCGCCGGCAAGAAGGCTTGTTGTTAATGCTTTCATTTTTGCTCTCCTTCGAATGGAGGCCAGTTTGTGCCTGAATTTGAAGGAAGACATGACACCGCTATGATCGTCTTTGAGCCCGAAACGCTCACCGAGGTATTTATTATCCTGCTATCCTCGCCTATCTTTCAGTTATGAACATTCATTACAAAAGCGATGACGCTGATCTGAGATCCATGCTGCTCGAGCGACTGCGCCCGATGACGGCGCCGAGCGGCACTGCCGGACGCTATCAGCATGGAAACCGCTTGTTTTCATACTGTTCCATCGATCGGGAACGGCTGAAAGCCATCCAACTTCCCAATCCGATCATCGGCATTATTCTGCGCGGGCTGAAGGAAGTGTGGTTGGGTGATGCGATCCACATCTTCGAGCCGGGCATGGTCTTTGTCCTGCCCGGCGGGGTGCAGATGGATGTGGTCAACATCCCGGCTGAGCGCAACTCCTACGAATCCTTCCTGCTGGAAGTGGCGTCGCTGCCATCAGGCATATCGCCCCTGATCGGCAGTCCGCAATGCGGGAGGAACGGTTGGCAATTCAACATTCCGCTCGATACCGATCTCGTCGACGCACTCGTTCACGCGGCCACCTCGATCGCCAGCGATGCGATGGGTGAGGCGGTGAAGACGTTGCGCCTTGCCGAGGTGCTGACGCTGATGCAGCCACTTGCTGCGGCGCGGCCACTCTTTCGGACAGGCCTATCGGAGGAAGTTGCCTGGCTGATCCGTGCCGCACCCTCGGAAAACTGGACGGTGGAGCGCATCGCTGAACGTCTTGGCTTGGCGGCCTCGACGCTGCGTCGTCGGCTCGCGTCGGAAGGCCAATCGTTCCGGAATATTCTACGCACCGAGCGGTTGAAGGCCGGTCGAAGCGTACTTGTTTCGGGTGCGTCGAGCCTGGCAGCAGCGGAGGCGGCCGGCTACAGTTCCCGTTCGCACTTTGCGCGCCGCTATCGCGAAAGTTACGGCACGTCGCCGATGGGGCGCCGTACTGGCTGACGGAAGCCTGTGGCTCTTCCCAGGGTCAATTAAGGATCTGCGCGAGACCTAAAGTACGGCGGCGAGGTCGTTGGTTATTTGATCCATAAATGCCCTTTACACCACTGACACTGAAATAGCGGGATCAACGGTTCTGGCACGGCGAGAGCTTTCGAGGCCAGCGTTCGACTTGTTGCTATGGGGTTCACGTTTTAGGCCGTGAAGATCGCATAATGGATCGAAGGGAACCAGCCCGGCGGGACGAAATGACAAGCGTCAGGAGGTACATCAGCATTCACGCAGCTGGGTTACGGCTCGAACCGATTCAACTGCCGCCGGACGTTGAATGACAGGAGCTCAGATTCCACCTCCGATCAGACTGCGCCTTGCTCAATATCGCCGTAGACGGTGACATGGTCTATTTCATCGGCGGATGCTGCGGATGAATAAGACCCCTCTGCCGTCGTGACCGCCTTCTAGCAACGGATCCTTCCTCCAGCCTGTCGCTTGACAGGTCTTCGAAAAGGGGACTGACTGGAGTAGCGTCGCAGTATATCCGTCGCCGGGAGCCGGTTTCCTCCTCGCGATGAGCCGATGTCGCTCCATAGCAGGCCCGCACTCGGCGGCCGATTGCACACGGAACCGCCAAGGTTTTCGGAGGTTGGTGGAGCAGAAGGATGCCTTTAATGTCGCAAGGAAACCTCAACGGCAAGAAAGTCCTCGTCGTCGAGGACGAATACCTTCAAGCTCGGACGATCGCCGACGCTTTAATGGAGCACGGCGCCGATGTCATCGGCCCTTTCCCGACGGTCGAAAAAGCGCTGCAGTGCTGCGGGCCGGATGTGATCGACGCTGCTATTCTCGACGTCAAGGTCGGCGACGTCACCTCGTTTCCCGTTGCCGAAAGCCTCTGTCGCGACGGTATACCTTTCATTTTTCTGACAGGTTACGATCGCGCGATGATCCCGCCGCGGTTCAAATACGTCCCGCATTACCTAAAGCCGTTCGTCGGAAGGGACGCCCCAACGGCCCGTGTTGCGGCGAGGCGGTATGCCCTGCCGTAAGGCTGGCGAAGAGCGGGCTTCCTCTGCACGAGAACCGGCTACTGCGACAAAATCCGGTTGCGATGGAAACGAGCGATGGCTATCAATTGCACTTCATCAGTGCGCGCAGCAGGAGAGGTTCAGTGGCCAACGGTACCGTGAAGTTTTTAACCAGGACAAGGGCTTCGGCTTCATCGCGCCCGATGACGGCGGTCAGGACGTATTCGTTCATGTAAGCGCGGTGCAGGGATCGACGCTACTTCGCGACGGCCAGAAGGTTTCCTACGACCTCGGCGAGGATCGCAAGACCGGGAAGTCGAAGGCAGACAACGTCCGTGCCATCTAGCGACACTCGGTGATTTGGACAGGATGCACCGCATTTCCGTGCATCTCGAGCTATGTCCGAAGACGACTGCCGCCAAGGCATCGGCACTGGTGCATCGGCGGGATGCAACTGCCTCTGACGCCCAAAGATCTTCAAAAGAGCTATCCCGCAAGAGTGGCGGCGCCGGTGTTAGCAATGAAGGTTCGTTAAAGACGTTGCTTCAGGAATATTTCACGCCCGATTGCTATTTTCCGATGCGCAGCGCAAATGCGGGCATGATGCCTTTCTGCCGTTTTTTGGCTTGACCGAAGGACATGAGACCACATTTCCCGGGAGGTTTCAGTGCAGAATTACGTCATGTCGGAGGGGCGACGGAACCAGTTCTGGGTCGCGCTGACTGCGGCCGCTTTCGTCCTGGTTGCGGCGGTGCTCACGAGTCTCGTTGTTCACGCGATAGAAACTCCGCTGCGTCTGGGTTCCCAAGGGGCGGGTAAGGCGGAGCGTGCAGGTCGACGACGTCGAGCCGAAGGAATTTTTTGGTGAGGAACACGCGCAATTCCTCCGAACTACGCTACTATCTTCTGCCCTATGCCGTCGTAAGCACCCGAACATCGCCTTCGCGATGAATGACATCGACTGCGCCGTGTCGGCCCCTGCGGCGGACGGTTACGGAGGCCGAGCCAGTGCCGACCCGCAAGTGCCGCAGGACGACCTCATCCAGAAAAGACGGCAGCTGCGGCTCGTTCAAGCTGATACATCCGGCGTCCGCCTCAAAACCGAGCCCCAGGCAAGATTGCAGCAAGAATAGAGGCGCTGCCGCCGCCCATGCCTGAGGAGAGCACGCGACCGGGTAGAAGGTGGGTCCTTGTGCGCGTTGACGCGACATCCCGCAAAAGAGCTCTGGAAGCCGGCGCAGTTCGATGTAGGTCGACGCCCCAAAAAGGCCTTCGAAAATGCGTGCAGCGTCAGCGCGATAGCCATAGCGCGCAAGGCCGCTCGCGATCATTGCGTTGTCGTGTGGCCAGATCGAGCCGTTGTGATAGCTCATTGGGTTGTAGCGCACCTCAGTCGACGGGATCGTGCGGACGCCCCAGCCGCAAAAGGAGGACGCACTCATCAATGTGCGAGCGACGACGGCGGCCCGTTCCGGATAGGCAATCCCCGTGAACAACGCATGGCCGGCGTTGGAGGAGCGGATGCGGCAGGGCTGTTTATCCGCGTCGAGCGCTAGTACATAGGTACCCAGTTCCTCGTCGAAGAAGCTGATGTCGAAGGCACGACGTATGCTTTCCGCCCTCGCCAGAAATTTTGATGCACGTTCCGGCCGGCCGAGCCACCGGAAGATCTTCGCGGCGGCCTCCCAAGCGCCATAGACATAAGCCTGGACTTCAGTGATCGCAATCGGTCCTCGGGCAAGCGTACCGTTCGCATGGAAGACGGAGTCGTGGCTGTCCTTCCACGCCTGATTGATTAGTCCTTCGTCCGTCAGTCGCCCATATTCGACAAAACCGTCACCATCGCGGTCGCCGTGCTCATCTATCCATGTCAGCGCCGCCTCGATATGTGGCAACAGCCGCTCGATGGTCGATCGATCTCCCGTCCGGCCCAGGTACTCACCGGCCAGAATCACAAACAGCGGCGTCGAATCGATGCTGCCGTAATAGCGCCGGAAGGGAACCTCGCCAAGCTCGGCCATCTCGCCGTAACGCACCTCGTGCAGGATCTTGCCCGGCTCGGCATCGGAGGTAGGATCGATTTCGGTCGCCTGATTGGCTGCCAGATGCCCAAGGACGCCGCGGGCGATGTGCGGATCGAACCAAAGTGTTTCAAGCGCGGTGATCAACGCATCGCGGCCGAACACTGTGCTGAACCAGGGAATGCCGGCATAGGGATATGGTCCCTCCGGCTTTTCGGTAATCAGCATGTAGAGGTCCGAAACACTGCGATGGACCATTTCGTTGAAGATCTCGTTGGATGTCGCCATAGACACTGCACGCGAGCAAGAGGCGCGCAACGCGCGGCGGGCATCGCGCAGCGCCAAGAAGAAAGAACGATGGCTTGGGTCGCCCTCGCTCTGGTCGCAGGCAATTTGCATGAAGAGCGATCTTGTCTCATGTGGCTCAAGATCCAGATCATACACGACAAGATTGCTGCGCACGTCGTCGGGTGGTGGATCGAAGGACAGACGGGCGGATCGCTTCCGGTGATCGAGGCCAGTATAGGAAAGAAGGATCGATTCCCGCTCTATGACGGCGCGGAGATGGCGTCCTTTGCGAGCTCTAACGGTGCCACGAACCTCGAACAGATCTGCGAAATCGGCTCCAAACGCGATTTCGATGCGAACCTGCTGCCGCCGGTCGTCATAGTTCCTGACCGCCAAGCGCTCATGGCAACACCGGTTCCAGAGAAGGCGGGTCCTGCGAATGTGAATGAGATCATGGCCAAGGATGAGCTTGCCCTTCTCGTCGGGGATGTCAGGATTGGTCAGATCGCATGTCAATGTGGCATTGTCGTCCCGAAGTGTCGACGACAACAACATCGGCCGGTGGCCGTTGATCGTCAGATAAAGATGCGAAAGATATCGGGTATCGCGGTGGAAGAGGCCTTCCGGGCTGCCATGCCCGGAAATCGCGTCACCGTTGTGGTCGAAGACAGCGAAGGTATCGCCGTGCTTCAGGGTGCGCGGCCGCCGCTCCTGCAGCGAAGCGGTGGCCGGAACGCAGTACGGAGCAACCGGCGACTGCGCTGGCCCCGATGCGCCGTTGGTGCTTGTCACCGCGCTCGACATGGGCTCTCCTTTATGCGGCGGCCTGCAGCCCGGGAGCAGCCCTGTTTGAACGGCGCATGCGTGCAGCGTGCGTGCGAACATCTGGCAGAGTGCGGTAGATATCGAGGTAATCGCGCGCCATGCGGTTTGCAGAAAAGCGCTTTTCGAACGTCTCCCGAACTTTGCGGCGATCCATGCGCAGCGCCCATTCGACGTTTTCCACGGCTTCAGTGACTGTATCAACGATAATACCGGAGATACCGGCGTCAATCACTTCCGGGACGGAACCGCAGTCGAACGCAATGACTGGGGTGCCGCACGCCATAGACTCGATCATCACCAGCCCGAAGGGTTCTGGCCAGTCGATCGGGAAGAGCAACGCACCCGCATTGCCGAGAAACTCCGCCTTTCGATGTTCGTTGATCTCCCCGATGAACTCCACGTTTTGATGGCTCTTCACTAGAGGCTCGATCACCGTTTCCCAGTAGGCCCTGTCGGCATTGTCGATCTTCGCCGCGATCTTCAGCGGCATCCCTGCTTTAAGGGCAATCTGGATGGCTCGATCGGGTCGCTTCTCCGGAGCGATGCGACCAAGGAAAGCAAGATAGTTTCCTTTCGGCTTTGCGGTAAAGGGCAGCATATCAATTGCAAGCCCGTGGTAAACGGTACCCGCCCAGTTGACCGGCGGCATTGGCTGGCGCTGATTGTTTGAGATCGATACCAGGGGTATGTCGGGGAAGGCCTGGTAGAATGGTCGAAGGTCAGGCAGGTCCAACCGCCCGTGCAGCGTCGTCACGGTTCGGCCGGCAAAATTCCGAATCAACGGGAAATGCAGCAGATCGATGTGGAAATGGAGGACATCGAATTCGTGTGCCCGGCGGCGGACCTCCTCCAGCATCACGATCTGGTGCGGCAGGTGGTCCCTGACTGCAGGGTTGAGCCGCAAGGCAACGCGCGAGCAAGGCACCAGTTTGGCGTTGGTAACAGAGTCGCCGCTGGCGAACAGTGCGACCTCATGGCCCTGACGGACAAGCTCGTCCGCCAGATAAGAAACGATTCTCTCCGTTCCCCCATAGAGCTTAGGCGGAACGCTTTCGGCAAGGGGTGCGATCTGGGCGATCTTCATCGGAAAAGCTCCTCGAATGAGCAAAGAGTTGACATTTAGAACCAGCCGGCGTTCTCGAAGAGACGCGGCGCGGTCATCAGATGTAAAACTAGATCTGAAGCGGCTCGTTCCGTACTCCAGTACAAAAGCTGCATTGGCCCCGACTGTTGAACCGTCGCATGCGCGGGCGACGTCACGACGCTCTCTTAGCGCTGAAGAAGGTCGACGACGTTTGGTTTGAAGCTCCTCCTTCGGCCTTATCCAAATCCTTTAGGGATCGTCTTGGTCAATGCCGGCAGGCTAGAACGTGACCCGGAAGGAAGTGCTAACCAACTCCCTTCCGCGTGCTTTAACGTTCCCTGTTTTACGATGTTCACACATAGAAGGACGTATTGCAGATGAATCGGCAGGCGCGGTCGCAGTGGGTTTTAAAATGGCTTCTCCCGGCAGCCGCGTCATTGATCATAGGGTGCGTCCTTCTTGGTACCCTCCACTGGGCCGCAGCAAAAACCGATATGGTGGCAGAGGCTCGCCAGCGGGACCTCGTTAGACTGATCGTCTCGAAGATGCAGGCAAGCGTTGCTCATGATCAGGAAAGCGCGACGGTATGGGACGATGCTGTTCGAAAAACCGGTGCGCGGGATCTGGAATGGCTCAAGTCGAACCTCGGCGATTGGATGCACACCTACTTCGGCCATGACGCCGCAATCGTACTTTCCCCCGATCGGACTCCGATTTATG
>NZ_VIDW01000073.1:0-13631 GCF_006519665.1 Paenibacillus sp. tmac-D7
TGATATTCCCTATTGTGTTCCTATAAACTCTCACTTACAGTTCTTTGACAACTTGATAGTTTTGCCCCGCTCCCCAATCATCGAAAATGGAAGCCCTACAAGGCGACAAGGGAGGCGGGAGGGCAATAGACTGATTTATTATTCACCCGAGGACAAGAGGAGCTATAAATCGATTTTGAGCAGGCTAGGGAAATAAAAGAAAAACGCTTCACCAAGTCCAAGTGCATACTAGACGGGGAAGCGTTATTAAACAGATTATCTATATATTGGTTAAGGCTTCATCGCAATCGATTGTTATATGTCCCGCTCTTACTAATTCAACTACCAGTTGTTCTAAGGACTCTTGTAAGGACTGTGTTCCAATATATTCGGGTTCCTGATTCATGTTTCCCGCCCTCCCTCCTACCATTGCTATACGATAGGGGAATACAACAGTTAAGCGGGCTAAATTATGGCGAGGGCGCTTCGTATAGGTTCAGTGAAACCAATCCGGGAGGAACTACCTATGCGATATGCCATTTATGCGAGAGTAAGCACCACATTAGATAGCCAAAAAGATAGTATCGTTAATCAGATATCTTACTTTCACCGATATGTTGATGAAAAAGGTGGTACTATCTATGACGTATATAAAGATGAAGGCGTCAGCGGGGTTAATGTAAAGAATCGGCGGGAAATGCAACGCTTGCTGAAAGATGCTAGAGCGAAAAGATTCGACTATATTCTATTCAAATCCATATCCCGCTTCGCTCGCGACAATCAAGATGGAATTAACATGAAGCGGGAAATGGATGAACTTGGTATCGGCATGATATTCATGGAACAAAACATCGATACTCTCTCGGTCGATGAGTTTCAATTTATGGTGTACCTAAGCTTTGCACAGAAAGAGAGCGAGGGAACCTCCGCACGTGTTAAATGGGGAAGAAGAGAAAAAGCGATTAGAGGAGAATTTAACGGCTCTCTCCCGCCCTTCGGCTACAAGCGAGATGGAAATAATCTTGTCTTAGATGAGCAGTATGTAAGCATAGCAAAGGATATATTCCGTCTCTATCTATATGAGGGATGGGGGCTAAGCCGAATTTCTAAATACCTGTGTGACCATAAAGTCCCTACCCCTAGAACTATTGCAGGAGCAAAAAACGCGGGGGAATTATGGCAACAAAGCACGATAAAACTAATTCTAACTAATCCAGCATACATGGGTCATATGATACAGCATAGAAGTGAAGTTAGAAGTATACGAATTAAGAAGCGAACAATCATTGAACCTGAAAAGCAAATCCCTGTAAAACATACTCACCCCGCCCTCATCACAGAAGATGAGTTTTATCAAATTCAGGAGAAGTTAAAGCACAAGGGCTTGAGGAAAAGTAATGGTCAGGAAAGCATCTTCGCACATACTGCCGTATGCGCCGATTGTGGTACGGGGATGCACTATAAGAAGGATAGGAACGGCTATCAATGTGGACGATACGGAAAATACGGTAAGCAGTATTGCTCCTCTCATCTCATCAAATATGATCCCTTCCTAGCCCAAGTGAAAGAGTCATTAAAGCAATTGAAGCTCGGCGGGAAAGTGCATATGAAAAAGCTTATGGAAATAGTCGATACGGAAACGAACAGTCAGTTAACCAATTACAGAAAGGAGCTTAGCCAAATTGAAAAGCGGATTAATCTTCTTATTCGTAAACAAAGTAGCCTTCATGAGCAACATCTTGAAGGAGATATAACAAAGGAAGAATGGAGGCGGCTTCATTCTTCTACTAGAGAAGAAATAGAAGTGTTGGAGCATCGTAAAGTTGAACTAAGCCGATTCATTCAACTTGATGAAGAAAAAGAGAGCCGATTCCGCTTCTTTGAAAAGCAGGTCAAAACTCTCCTTAGCCTCGATTTTGAGAATGAAAAGATTCTAAAGTGTATTGTGGACAAACTCATTCTCAAAATTGAGGTTTATGAGGGCGGCAATATCAAAATTCACTACAACTTCCGTAATCCAGAAATACAGCAGGGAGCGTAAGCACCGCTTACGGCTCCCTCCATTTTAGCAACACTGTACACTCGATATGTGTTGTGCTGGGAATAGGAATGCACTTTCCCCCTTTCACTTCGCATGGACTTTTTTTGCTTATGCATCTTGCTTTGGATGCTGTTATGAAAGCCGGTTTTATAGACGAAGGTCAATTTGTACGGCTCGGGACTACCTTGATCGGGGTTCTCCCCAATAATCACTTTATCGACAATGCTTTCGAATACGTTCCGGTCGAATGCGGTCAGAAGCTCATTCGTTTGAAGCACTTTGCGAAAATGTTCAAGCCGTTTTCCCAAGTCAATTTCATCTTGCGCGGATTGCTCTAACTGTTCCTTTTCTTCGAGCAATTTAGTAAGCGAAGTATCGAGCTCCGCATACTTCTGTTCGTAAGTAGCCCTGTCTATTTTCTCATCCAGGCACAAATCAATCAGTTTGCAACGTTTTTGCTCCGTAGCCTGAATATCGCTGATAATTTTGTTCAGTCGCTTTTGATTATTCTGGTCGCTAAACACGGACTCCATTCTTTTCATAAGCTCGTCTAGCACATCCGAATTGTTGCGGCACACCAATTTGTACGATTCGACAAAAGCACCCTCAATCAGCTTTTCCTCCAAGGCTTTACTGAGAGAGCAGTATTTCTTCCCTTTTTTCGTGGCTGTCACACACTGCCAAATCACCTTTTCATGCGGGGTTCCGCTGTGCCAGTTCCGCCGCGAGAGATTGCTTCCGCAGAAAGCACATTCCAACTTGCTGCTGAAAGCAAATTTCCTGCTGTACTTGTCCCGCTTGCCTTTTGCGCCGCGGCGGCGATTCTCGCCTCTTCGATGCAATATGTCCTGCGCCTTTTCAAAAACTTCCTCGCTGACAATCGGCTCATGATGATTTTTGACATAAAACTGATCTTCCTCGCCGTAATTGTCCAATCTTCTCTTGGAAATGGGATCGACGGTAAATGTCTTTCCTTGCAACAAATCGCCTTTGTACTTCTCATTCTTTATGATACCAAGAACGGTTGTGTCCTGCCATTCGACTCTTCCGTACTTGGTTTTATGTCCCGCCTCAGTCAGTTCCTTTGCAATAACGTAAGCGCCGATTCCCGATGAGTATCGTTCAAAAATATAGCGGACGATTTCGGCTTCTTCTTGATTAACGGTTATCTGTTTCGTATTCACATCGTAATCGTATCCCAGACAACTTTGAAAGCCCACCAGTTCGCCGCGCTTCATTTTCATTTTCAAACCTTTTTTCACGTTGGCGGAGATATTCTCCACTTCCTGCTGCGCTACGGAGCTTAGAATGACAAGCAACAATTCGCCGTCCATCGTCAGCGTATTGATATTTTCGTCTTCAAAAAATACGGCGATGTTCTTTTCCTTCAACATTCGGACGTATTTCAACGTATCCAGCGTGTTTCTTGCAAACCTGGAGATAGACTTTGTGATGATCATATCAATTTTCCCATCCATACAATCGTTAATCATGCGCTGAAAATCCTCGCGCTTCGTTACCTGTGTCCCGGTTATGGCTTCGTCCGCATAAATATCGACAAGCATCCAGTCGCTGCGCTTGCTTACGAGATCGGTATAATATGCGACTTGCGATTTGTAGCTGTTCAATTGCTCCTCAGTGTCGGTACTTACGCGGGCATAAGGGGCGACGCGAAGAACATCCGATAACTTTCCGGCGTTGCGATCCGATATTTTCCGACTTGCTTTAATCACTTCCACTTCAAGAGCCATGGTGTTGTCCTCCATTCTTATTTACTCGCCATCAGTTTAATAAGAGATGGGCGAACCGACAAATGTGCGAATCAAGAAGTAAGGTCCGAAATGATGCCGTAATCCCGCATCGTTTTGTTCTTTATCAAATGAAATTCGTTTTCGGTAATCAAAGATAAAGCCAGTAACTGTCTTATCATAGCTATTTGCATGCTGTACCGGATGAGTTTATGGTTCATAATAACCTCCCATTAATCCATCAAAGCTGAAAATCAGAGATGCGCAACGAACATAACCGTATGTGCGCATCTCTGTTTTCGCCTCTGTTTTGGTTGCTTCTCTCAAATATCCTATCCGGCGGACAGTGGTTAGCCGTCCTCATAGGCTTCAAACCTCTTCCAGGATCGCTGCAAGCCGCCCCCATTGCGCTGAACTGTGGCTGGACGGAAGTATCATTATCCCTCCGCATGGGTCTTCGCCATAAATAGCACCACCATTTTTCATTGCATGGGCAAAATCGCTCGCAGTTTACCGCTTCTGATTTCAGGGCATGTAGAAACAAGAACCGGCAAAATGGTCATGGCGCGCCTGCAATCTGGCTTTCCTTTCAGGTCATGCGGGGAACGTACCGGATAAGATTTTATTCAGTTTTCAAGGATCAATGAGGGGTTGAATAGTGTCCCTCTAATATTCATTTCATTTTCAATGCAAAATCGGACCTTGGTTGCAAAACTATCGATCAGATCGGAGAGCGTTTTCTAAGAAAAAGGCGAGGGGGCTAAGGAAAACGAGACACGAGGATACGTTCTTTTGATGCCAGACGTGAAAGGGGTATTGCTACTCTGTCGAGATAAATAGGCACAGACTTTATTGGTTTAATGCATTACCGCCGTTCAGTAGCGTTAGACTCTTTACGCTGTGGTCGAGTCTGACTCACAAGCGCTTACGTTAATGGCGGTATTACGTCACCGACGAAGCACATAAGTTGTAAGTGCTGACAATTCTCCTGAACAAGCTAAATCCCCGGAACGATTATTATAACGAGAACATTCAATCCCTCATTCATTCTGGTTTTGGATTGAACTTAGTTATAAATTCCCCGGGGATTCTAGATATTTGCTATTCGCTTTCTGATTCGAACTTTCGAAAAGCTTTATTGGGTACTCTAATTAAATTATAATCTTCCGAAGGTAATTTACTTATTGCTTGACGTGTATCGCTATCCTTTATCGTAATTCCAACAATGACCTGACTCTTTTTCAACTTGATAATACAATTAAAAAATTGCTCCATATCATTAATAACGATGCTATGCTGGGCAGGTTCGTCAAAGATTAATACTCCGGGGTGATTTCCTGCTTTTTCATTAGATGTTTGGAGTAATGCCAGTATAAAAGCCCATATCGCTCGTATATTATCACTTGCTGAAGAATCAAATTTCATATCGAATCCTTCAATTACGGGTAGATATGACTCTAAAGAGATATCTATTTGATTTAAGTTGAGAATACTTTTATAACCAAATTGCCTCAGATTGTTAATAAAATGATTTCTTAATGTCTTTATTTTTTCCTCATCCAAGTCCGTAAACTTTTTACTTGGCAATCCGGATTTTTCTGTTAGATATTGTTTCCAGTCATCCGATAGCTCTTTTAGTTTCAGTTTCTGGCTTGATAAAAAATCACACAATTTATTGAGATTGTTTATTTCGGAATCAAGTTGCAATCTCTTATAAACAATAGATTCTGACATATTATCGTTCGTCGAATAAAGATCGCTGCGTAACGATTTAGCTAAACTACGAAGCTTAAATAAGCTATTTTCCAATTGAGTTATTTTACCCTGCAATTTCTCTTTATTTTGTCTATGACTATTTCGGGCAAATTCTAGCATCTCTTTCTGTGCGTTCAAATGCCTAATGTTTTCATCAATACTCATGACCTGCATATGACTTGAATCTGGAATCAAAGTATCCTGAATAGCTTGACTACATACAGGACAAAGATCCTTCGAAGTAGCTAAATTCAATTCAGAACCGAGATCTCGAAGACGTGCAGCATCTTTATTATTTCTAATATCAGAATCGATTATTTCCAGATTACTAGCTAATCTTTCAATACTGCTATTTTCTGAAAGCAACATATCTCTATGTTTATGAAGCTCGCTTTCGAATTGGTCTATTGAATTTTCAGTCTCATTTAGTTCTTCTTGAATCTCATCAAAATTATCGATGATTTTGGGCTTCATAAGCCCCAATTCTTTATACTGCTCGTTAAGGTCTTCAATATATTCCTCTATACTGTCATTATCCTTACTAATAAGGATTTTTGAGAAATCATCCTCGGACAGCAACTTCGGGCTTGCTGGAAGCCCACTTATTGTACATGACTCCCTATTTGTATAAATGATTAATTCCTTTACAAGGGACTCCCATTTATGCTTAATGTTACTTTCCGATGTCCGAAGGTAATCCTTTTTCTTTTCATTTTCCAAAGTATCTAGGCGCAAAATAAATTCTAATACCCGTTTCTTGGACTCTCTAATTCCGAGAACAGGCATTCCTGATAAGAGATCCGCCCATCCGTGCTTCTGTTCAATAAACATCCCTGAGAAAATTAATTGCAAATATAACTTTCTAATTGCATCATCAGAAGCTGGTACTAACGGTAATTCAATATGTAAGAATGTTTCTAAGAAGCTATGAAATCCTTTTTTGTTAACTGCTGAATTGGGCATATGTACGTACATATCTTCGCACAATATATTGGGTTTTCCGATATCGTCTAATTCACTGTGACACACCGTAATCAGTTTACTATCTCTATTTTCCATCTTAGCTGCCCGGTAAATTGTAATCACGTCTTTACCATTTGAAATTTCCAAATATGCCCCTGACTCAAGTACTGGCCATACGCTTTCTCCTTCTTCAATAGAAGTTTTATACACTGATGTCAGGACTTTCTCACCGCGACCACCAATTATTTCTTCAAGACCAAGACAGTAATAAATTGCAGCTATTATTGAACTCTTTCCACAGGTGTTATCTTCACTTGCAATAAAATTCAGACCTTCAGTGAATTTATCGTCAGATCCAAACACACCGTTACTTGTCTTAATTTCAGTTTTCAATCTTCTAATTCTCAACATTGGAATACCTCCAAAGCGAAGTGAGGTTGTTAATTTTTTCTTCTGTTAGTTTATTTGACAAGGTGAATAAATACCGCTTTTCATTACTTAATAAATCTGTGTTTCTAATAATTTTCTTTACGTAGGCCTTACCCTTCTTTGTCAGACGAAATAAACCATTTTGTTGTTGAAAGAACAGTTCTTCAGCAAGTGCATACTTTACAGCATGGTTTACTGCTGGATCAAATCTCACTATAGTATAATTGGTTAGTCTATCGTTAGCGAAATCACTTAATTTCTCCATGTCATTGTTTGTACTAAGACCGATTGAAATCATATGCAACTTTAACAATGAACACCCTCCACGGCCACAGCACATTTCAAGAATTAAGCAAAGTTGTGCCAACTTATAACTAATTCTATAGTTGTACGGTACTGCATCGGGCTTCGCATCAAACAATATCTCATCCGCAATTAGAAAATTTTTCTCTAGCATTATCCCAGTTCACCTACTTCTAAACTGCATCGAACAATCAGCAAGCCACCCGCTAATAAGATCAATTTTTAATTCCATTACTGATGCAGTTGTAAGATATTTAAACTGTTGTTCTAGCTTATTCTGAAAATCATCGAGTATTTCGAAAAATAACTTAGAGTTAATTGAACTGTCTGTATTCATTTTAGTTTTTAGGGATACCTGCTTTTTATACGATTGCTCCAGCATGTAAATTTCTTCATAGACCTCAGGGTAAGAAACACGTAATATTCTTAGAATTTCAATGCCTTTAATGTAGGAATCTATGTAAGTATTAACAATATCATTGAAATCCTCATCAGACTCTTCAACATCTCCCATTACTGCTTTAACCTTTCTTTTAATATTGCCGGCTTTCTCAGAATCGCATTTCGACCAGTCGGGACTAGTAGTATGGTAAATTGCAAAGTTAAGTTGCATATCCGTCAATGTTGTTCGAATGATTTTAGATATTTCCACTTTAAAGTCTTCTGCTTGCTTAATGACTATTACAAAATCATCATCTATATAATCATAATTATTTGGTTCGGATTCTTTCTTCAGAAGCACTTCTTTACGTTTAGTCTCTGCATGTGTAACAATTCTTGAATCCCTGTACTGAGGAATTACAAAATGCCATTCTTTTATTTTGGGCACACCCAATTCCTTTAATCTTTTGGCATATTTGGGCGATATCAATTTGTTTATATCTGCTGTCATTTTATCTCTTAGATGATCGTGCAATTCATCATCAGAATACTCACGTTCAGGGCAATAACATTGATAAACCCTTCCATGACGTGTAAATCCCTCAATACCAGCATCACCTCCATGAACTGCTGGAATTTCGGTGAAGTGCTCATCTTGGTATTTCATCCTGTAACAAGAGGTAATTAGACTTTCCCAAGAATCACCGTTTAAAGGTCCTTCAATAAAATTTAAGATCATTTATCTGTACCACCTAATAACTTAATAGAGATAGAACTACTTTTATCTGCTTCTTGGCGCAAAACTTTTATATCAACCATAAATGTAGCGAGTGAGCAAGCGTAACGAATTTCTGCCAATTGAAAAATAGAAAATACTTTCACAACGATTACCTCTTTATCGAAAAAAAATAATCGTTCATTTACTCGAGGTAGGGTACCAGTACTCATAATATTAATCCTCCACATAGAACTGACAATGGCTGTCGTGCCAAAATACCGCCCGTTACCAGTCATATAAAGCAAGCTCGATCCGTAAAGAATTAACTGGAGAACAGTATAAAATAATTCCGACCTGTTTTGATAAAACAAATCGTCATGCATATAATTACATATGTTCATGAAGACCCACCTTTCGCTACTCCCGAAAGTTACCTATTTGACAAAAGGGGACTTTATTCCTTCTTTTTCGCAATAAACGCGCTTTCCACAGCCAAAGTTTATTGAAGCCAACACTTGATAACCGCCCGTGAACCAATTTTGTCCAGCAAGAAGATATATGCTTTATGGGGCACGCTAACGCGAATAAGGCTCAGAACTTGAGCCTTATCTTTTCGGAGGATCAATTTGCGTTCGTAGAATGCGATCTGCCAAACAGGACTTGTTTATCCAAATCGAACAATTCCTCTTAGGGCAGATGATGTTTAATCGTTTCAGGTTATTCCGGCGTAAATCCAATATCCTGTTCTTTACCTAAGATCGCTAACATGAAAGGTCGGAACTCTACGGATAGCATTTCATTTATTATGTCTTTCTGTTCACTTGTAAAGCGGTATATGTCGGCCTGTTGCTCCGCAGTCCTGCTGGCAATCGTAATATGCAAAATGTACTCGTAGTTGGTAATCGTTTCTTCGCTGGTGCTCCCGTCTTCATGTTCTACCGTCATTGTTTCCTTATGTTCTATCGTTTCAACGTGAGTTTCTATTGGATTCATATCCCAAAAAACGGATTGGATTATACCGATTCTTGTTGCATCGAGCGTAGCCACATCCATTCCATTTTCAGCATCCATGACGGTCTTCACGGCGAAGACGGCTATAATATCCATCCAATTATCCATTCGAGTATTGTCCGCGCTGCCAGGATAATGAATTTCCACCCGGTCTACAGGGTCGGCTGATTGCTGTACTTCTTCCAGTCTGGCGGCAAATTCATCGTCCATTTGTTCAACAATTTGGGAAAGCGGCTTTACATCGGCGTCCGTATTTTCGCCGGATACAAAGATGCCAAAGGGAGAGGAAATGACTGCGGCTACCGCCATTACAATGCACAACAAGATGATAACGGAACTACTGATCCCCAAAAGCGCCGTCAATCCCTTGACGAGCAGGGCGGTTGCTTTTGCAACCATTCTAATGATCCGAAGATTAAATCTCGCGGCGGCTTGTGCCCTTTGAACAGATCGGCGGGCAGTCATCACCATTTGTACTGTCCGCCGTGCCGTTTTGAACGCATTCATTTTCCCTTCGGCTTGCGAATCCGGATGATTATTAGTCTGACCCAGTCGTTGCCCGGTTTTAATAAATAGGGGTAATACCTTGAATTTTCGTTCTTTACGTTTGATCGTTGAACCTGCTTGTTTTGATATAGCGGAGGGGATACGGGATAACGCTTGTCTGAAATGTCGTGGCTTCAATCTTTCCGGCGTTAGCGTTTTAGGGTGATTGCTTCGTACATTTGCTGAATGAGATGCCGCGGCGGTGATGATTATTTCATTTTTTACGACGGACTTTGGATGTCTAACGTCCATTCTTAGCATCTGGTCAGGAAAGCTGTTTTTTTGAGAACGATGCAAAAGCCGGGCATTGACCCGGCTTCGTACAAAGCGTTGTTTTCCCGGTAGTTGATCAGAAGGCAAAAGGTATTTTCCATCGAACGGCTCACGGGGTTGCATCCTACGGGTAAATCGCAGTGTACTCATGTTAGAAGCATCGGCATTCGGGGAAAGTCGGGAATCGTTAACGGGATTTTTTCTCGCCTTCATAACCCCGTCTGTCGTTTTCTTATACTTTTTTACGGGTAACCCACTCGATTGTGGAT
The DNA here is from genome assembly GCF_006519665.1 of Paenibacillus sp. tmac-D7. Lineage (NCBI taxonomy): Bacteria > Bacillati > Bacillota > Bacilli > Caryophanales > Paenibacillaceae > Paenibacillus > Paenibacillus sp. tmac-D7. The sequence continues at coordinate 10,417 of NZ_VIDW01000073.1, forward strand.
TAGCAGCATCTTCAACTGGAGTTGCCCTCTTTTTTTGAATCAACCGAATCAGTCTGCTGTTGGTCTTCATGCGAATGCCCATTTGAGCCATTGTTTTAATTGACGATGCGGTGCGGTGTTGCGCAAATTCAACAGGAGATGGGGAAGTCGACTCATCGTTGTCTGTATGATTCTTGACTCGGACACCCGTTTTCCTTACTCGTTCCATTAAATTTTTGAACCTATCCAGCCGTTTTATGTTTTTTACAACAACCCTCGTTTTAATTTCTTTCATCTTCTTATGCACCCCCGACAATCGGTATCTGTTCAGCGGGTTTGTTCAGATAGCCGTTTGAAAATCTTTTCCTGACTTCGGAAATATTCCGGATAACGAAGATGAATTGCCTCGAAAAAGAAAGGGGCGTAGCTGCAATCGAATAATTCGTTGGGAGTGGAGAAGCGTTCCCCACCTGGTTCGGTCCACCCGTTCCATAGATTAAAGGCGAGCCGACATATTCGAATGGAACTGCCGGTTTGCCATGGGGCCGAAAGGCCCTTGGGATTAATGCCGCCGTTAGAAAAATCAAACAAATCACGTACATGACTCCTAGTTTCCCGGGAAATGCCCAATGTGTAAAAAAGCGCACGATGATAGCCGTCGTTGCATTTCCTTTCAGCCAGCATTTGATGATAGAACCTCTCGTGTTCTTCATCCCGAAATCGAATAGGATGCATCGATACTTGCCCCTCTCACCGAGAATGATGAGCGGCTGGATGCAACCAGCCGCTGTCTGAAAAGATCCTCTATATAACATTTCATTCTGACGGGAAAACCGGACCCAATGACGAAAAATCACATGTTTTTGAGTAGACGCTCCATTATCTTTAAGCCTTGTTTAATAGATTTACGAACGGCCCGTTCATCGACATGCTCAGCTCTGGCAATAGCGACTTTGCTCATGCCTAGAAAAAAGTGTGCATAAATTCGTCTGGCCGATTTCTCCGGCAACTGGCACAACGCTTCGTAAAGCTGTTGCCGGGAGAGCTTGCGTTCATAGTACTCCTCCGGCGAAATCGAAAGAAAAAGAACGTCCTTCTCAATTCCATCGTTTCGATCCAGCGAGTAATACGCCCGGTGACGATACGTGCGCAGTTTGTATGCGCTTTCAATTAATTCAAACCGATGCAGCTCCTGAGCCACCTCGTCATCCACTTCAACCCATACATCCGTTTTCCAAAAAGGATATATGTCTTTCAAATTGATCTTTTTCATACTCGTCCCTCCGTTTTGGTTTGTTTGATCAATCAAAACAGAGGGGGGAGAGCGACAGCCGACGCTTCCTGACAAGCGGGAAGGACAACAAAAAAGACCTTGCCGCAGAGCGTGCCAACGCTTGATTGCGACCAGGTCTGATCGTAAGACTTGATAAACTTGATTCCACGCATGCCGATGAATCATTCGCCGCTTGTTATTATGTGTCGTCGGGATACATCAACATCAACTCCCTTTCTCACCTGGCAACACCGTGCGAGAAATTGTGCGGGCCTTTGATGGTTGGCGTTGCCCTATGTTTAGTTCAACTCCTTTACATTCGGAATATAGTCGACGACTGCTGTATCAGTAACAAAATAAAAAAAGCGCCGTATTTCTTCCCACTGGGATAGCAGGGAAAGAAACGGCGCTTGATGAAAGGGACAACCAGTCTTCATGATGCTTGTGGTTGCACAACCTGTCCACACTAACATCATAACACGGATCATGTGCATAACGCGTGCAGACTTTGTGCAAAAAGAGAGCAAATCCAGTGCTGCGTTCGGTGCATGTTCGATGCAGTTCCGGCGCTTCCTTTCGAGCAGTTACTTACTTTTGTCTCCACTTCAACAAATGCTCGATGTGTTGAATCAGAAAATCTAAATCTTCTTCGGAACAATGCTGTAGCATTTGGCCAATCTGGGACAACGGCTCTGGAAGTTCGCGATTCTCAAAAACAAATAACTGAGACAAATCCATGCGCAAACCAACAGCCAGTTTATAAATATTATCCAATGAAACGTTCTTTAGCCCGCGTTCAATTTGTCCGATATAATTAGGATGGAGGTCTGCCCGCTCTGCAAGCTGCTCTTGCGTCCATCCGTATTGTTCCCGCAATGTGCGAATGCGCTGACCTAACGAATCCCGAATTGAGTTCACATTTCCACCACCTTATTCTTTCAGCTTATAAGGCAGAGTAAGTCAAATGAACATTCGATAGATTCGCTATTCTCAGTATCCAATGTATGTGTTATAATCTCCTCAATACTCATTGAATCAATTGGCGAGACATTAATCGTATTTACTGGGATTGGACGTAACGAATAAAAACGTATTAAAATGAAAAATGGACGCAAAAAAAGAAGATGCGCATATGCATCTTCTGAAACCGGTCAATCATTTTGGGACGAATCCAAATCCAACAAAACCGCCCGATCTTTGATTTTCATATAGATTTTGTGCAATGTTCGCTTTCGAAGGTAGAAGTACGCGCGGCGGGAAAGTGCTAGGCGGCTCATGGCGTCTGAAAGCGCCAGTTGATCCATATATCGTAACCGAATGAACAAGCTTTCTTCCGGGGTGAGAGCCGAGAAAGCATAGTCGATCAAACCGATTCTGGATAGCAGCAACGGGATTTCATGTTCGGTGATTTCGATACGTCGTATAACCGTCCGTAAAACCGTTTCCTGTTTTCTGCCGCTGCTGTGAGCCGCAACCATTTGTAGCGTACGCGTTAATTCAGGGATGTAGGACAGTTCTGACTGCATGTACTTCAGTCTCGCCTTCCAGTCCTTGTAAGACTTCAGCCATAATTCTACTTTCTCATAGGGGACGGGGTGCTGGGTCAGCGTCATCACAATTCCCTCCTTGCTGTGCATGCTGCCTGAAATTGTTCCGCCAGCCTGCCTGTTAATCGTCATGATTATAGGTTGTTCACGCTCCGTTTTCATTATCATCGTCCCTTCTCTAGTAAAGTGGAGGAAGCAGTAAGGATGCCATTTTTCGCAACTTAAGTCAATTTTTGATTCTCACCTCCTACAAACTTGGTAATAAAATTCCTCTGTAGATACCTGCATTTGTCCACATTTTACCAATAATACATTCGAAAGAGGAGGGTGATTTTTCCCTCATACCAACAGATCATTGGTTGTCAAACCATCGCGAAACGGCTCGAATCGGAAACGAATCGCTAACAGGTGATGCG
>NZ_VIDW01000074.1:0-12973 GCF_006519665.1 Paenibacillus sp. tmac-D7
GCTGCGCAGCAGCTCGGTCTGCGGCAGGTAGCGGTTAAAGCGGCCGTCGCGGTCGCGCGCGAGCAGCCGCTGGACGTCCAGCTTGCCTTTCAGGCCGCTGCCGAGCAGCCGGACGTTCGGATGCCGCTGCAGCCGCCCCATCGTCTCGCGGTAGTCCGCATACTGGCGCCGCGTCGTGAAGAAGCAGCGGTCGTAGACGATGGCCGGCAGGGCGAACGTGCCGGGGACCCACTGCCCGGCGGACGCCTCATAGGTGTAACCCGTTACCCGTTCTTGCTCCCAGTCGACACTGTTCGGCGTAAACACATACACGGACAGGTGGAGACGCGGGCCAAGCAAACATAAGCGGCGGTAGAAGCCGCGGTTTTCAAAAGGCGGCGTGTATTCGGCCGGCGTAGTCATGATGCCTACCGTGCGTTCGCCGCCAGCGTTTTTGCCGAAGATCATCATGCGCTGCACCTCACAACCGTAAATTTGTTTCGTTCACAGGGGATTCCTCATCCTTAGCTCCATGGGGAATCAAAACTTCGCCGCAGAGCGGGCGTACTGCACCAGCAGTTTGACCGAAGGGCGAATTTTAGGGTCGCTCGACAGCGGCGTATTATCTTCCTTCGACGGCTTGGAATTGACTTCGATCAGCCAAACCCGCCCATTCGTATCGAGTGCCAAATCGACCCCCAGTTCCGCGAAATGGCCTTCGATCTGGGTTTCTATCCCTTTAGCGATATGCAGCGCCGCCCGCCGCAGCTTCGCATAACCGTCGACGGCTGCCGCCGAATCGGATCGGGCTAACGCTTCTTTGACTGAGCTGAGCGTTCCGCCGCGGGCAAGGTTGGATACGAAGTGATGATTGCCGGCAATTCGGGCTACGATGGACGTAATGCGCCATTGGCCGGTTTTGCCCCGCTGCACGAGCGCCCGGAAATCGACAGGACGCCCTCCCACCGTGAGCAGCTGTAACCCCTGCTGAATCTGGTAGCGCTGTGTTTTCATTTTCCCGGAAATCGCCGCATACAGTGAGGAGAGCGAGGTGAACGATTGTTTACGGGTTCCGCTGAGATTGGTAAAATGACAGATATACGCACCGTCCGGTTGTTTGCGGATCCGGATGATGCCTTTGCCGAGACTGCCGGTGATCGGCTTGAGGAACACCGTGGCGTGCTTGGCGCACATCGACTTGAGCTGTAGAAACGTCTTCAGCAAATACGACTCGGGCAAGTACATCTGTAAACCGGATTCTTTGCCGAGCGCATCGAATACCTCCGTTTTATTCAAGTATGTCGTGTTGAAAAAGACCGTGCTCTGCTGTGATCGGGCATGCTCGACGAACTGCTGTACCGTCGCGCGGTTTTCCAGCTTGCGGCTGGTCAGCCGGTTGTAGAGCACATGCGGCAGAGGGAACGTCGCGGTCTCCCAGCGGTTCGTGTAATGCCAGCCGCGCACCGTATCGATCGCGCCCTGCATGTCGTCCGGCGTGATGAAGAAGACGGAAGCGCCGTACTGCTTGCACGCATTGGTCAGCTCCCGGCAGAAGGCCGTGTTGGCGCCGAATGGTTTATCCGGGACGCCGGCATTGACGCGGCTCATCATGACGCCGATCAACGGGCCGAGCTGGAGCGTCCGGCTGGAGGCTTTATACTGCAAGCAGAGCTGGTTGCCGGACGCCAGCCCAAGCCTGGCCGCCAGCGCGGCGCCTATGAGCAGCATTCCCGCCTTGGAGACCGGTATGACCTTGACGTCCTCCCGGCTTCCGCCGTACCGGAGCTGCAGCGGCTGATGCAGCGGAATTTTCCACTTGCGCACGATCGGATAGCTGATCATCAGCAGGGAGCTGTCAGCGGTCATGTCGGACGATTTTATTTGGATCCTTACCTTTGTTCTTTTCATGTGGTACCCCTTCCTAGCGCAGGCGAATCCCGCATGAAGGCCGGTCGCGCTTGGAACATTTAGAAACCAGCTGCTTCATCATATGAGGGCGTTTATCCCTTGGTGAAAAGAAATGCAACCGAATTCGACAATCGAATCATTTGAAAAGAAGGTGCAGATGCCCATGAATATGTACGATAAGGCTTATGAGCTTGCCCGGGCGGCGCTTCTCGATCAGATCGAGAGGCTGCCGCCTTTTCGACATCGGCCGCAGAAAGAACACTTCTTTTTTTATAGTAAAGAAGGTAAAATATATGGAAGTATGGAACGATAGATTTGGAGAATACGTTGAATATGGGGCTTCTGCAGGTTAAGGCGCAGCGCCGACCTGTGAAGACATGTGCTAACAGAGAGAAGGAGTCTAGTGGATATGAAGTATTGTATGGAATGCGGAAGCGCCTTGGCCAAGAAGGACATCGATGGGACGGAACGGCTTGCGTGCACGGCGTGCTCTTTTGTCCATTGGGGCAACTACAGCATCGGGGTCGGGGCACTGGTCGTGCGTGACGATAAAGTGCTGCTCGTTCGCCGCGCTATCGAGCCGGGGAAGGGCAAATGGACGAATCCGGGCGGCTACATCGAGCAGCTGGAGCCGATCGAGGACACGATTGTCCGTGAAGTGTACGAGGAAAGCGGCATCCGGGCGAAGGTCCAGGAAATTATTGCCGTACGCGATCTGCCGACAAACGTCCATAATGTGTACATCGCCTTTCGCATGGATTATGTGGAAGGGGAGCCGGTGCCTGACGGAGTGGAGGCCGATGCGGCGGGATTTTTTAGTCTGGAGGAAATGCGAACGATGCCAGTGGCTACTTTCACAGAGTGGCTTGTCGATATCGCCATGACGCCCAGAAAAGAAGGCCTTTTTGCGGACAAGCAGCCGGTCGCGTCGTTCGGCGGATTCGGTTACGCGGTCGGGAAAGTCGGAGCTTCCTGCAGGTAATCACTGGCGGTTCCCCCGCGCCGGTTTCCCTGCTATAATGAGAAAGCTTCATTATGGACAGCTGGCAAACCAGGCAACTTACTTGGGTTAAAGGAGAAAGGGGACCAATGGCTGTGATTGTAGTCGGGGGAATGATCGGGCTTGGCAAAACATCGGTGGCCACGCTGCTCGGACAAGCATTGCATTCCGAAGTGTTCTTCGAAAGTGTGGACGATAATCCGATTTTGCCTTTATTTTATACGGCTTCACCGGAAGAAATCGAGAAAAAAAGGTACCCGTTTTTACTTCAGCTGCACTTTTTAAATTCGAGATTCAAAGCGATCAAACAGGCGCTTGTACATAACCGCAACGTGCTCGATCGAAGCATTTATGAGGATTGGTATTTCGCCAAGGTCAATTTGGAGCTGGGCCGCATCAGTCCGCTGGAGTTTGAGGTGTACGAAGGGTTAGCCGATAATATGATGTCCGAGCTCGCCGAGCTTCCGAAGAAAGCTCCCGATCTTATGGTCTATTTGAAAGGCTCCTTCGACACGGTGATGCACCGCATCAGTCTTCGGGGACGCAGCTTCGAGCAGGATGCGTCGCTGGTGGAATACTACCGTCTCTTATGGTCCGGCTACGACCACTGGGTCATGAACCATTATAACGCTTCCGAGGTGTTGATCGTGGACATGGATCAGATGGATGTCGTCCACCGCCCGGAAGATGCGGCTGCGCTTGTGGCCGCCGTGAAAGAAAAGCTGATGGACTTGCAAATCGTCTAAGGTGCGCAGCGTCGCCGGCGCAGTGCTCTCCTCGCGGGGGAGACCAGGGAAAGCGGGCGGAACGCCGCCCGCTCCAAGAGCCTCCGGCCCAGGGGTTCGCAAAAATACCGTCCGGACAAGTCCGGACGGTTTGCTGTGCATGCGCCCTGTACGGGCGTCATCTCCGGGATGCAAGTCCCGAATGGAGCCTGGGCCAGAGCTGGTTGCCCCTGCCGCTCAGGCTGCGGCGCACGTTATTGATCGTTCGTCCGGATCGGTTGACCGGACGATGCCGGCGCATCCTGTTCCGTCGCTTCTACGCCTAAGTCGTAGCGGGGATGCACGCCCGTATCCTCGTACTTCGTCTGCGGATCGCCGTCGGTTTCCGGCGCGAATCGTTCCTCGTTTGGCATTTCTGGCAAAGCCTCCCTTGTCCATTGGCGGTAATAGGTAGTTTCACCGTTCCGGTGGAGGCTTATCCGCAGCAGAACAAACGATCCAGGACGATGCCGGGCTGATCCCGCAATTTTCGCTCGCTGGAAGAGAGGACCGGAGTTTGAGCAGCCCTGTTACATAACGTTCAGGGGGGAGGACGGGGACGGTTGATTTTGCGAAGTTTGGATCAGCATGTCCATTTGCTGGATACACTGCTGCAAACGCCCCTGAATTTCCACGATCCGGCGCTGCTGGGCGTTCATTTGCGTTTCCACCTGCGATTGCGCCTGCTGCAGATCCATTTGCACCTGGACGAATTGCTGCTGCAGCTGCCGCAGCCTTTGCGAGAAATTGTTCAGGCCGGTTTTGTTTAACGCCTGCTGCGCTTCCTGGGCTTGCTGCATGTGCTGCAGCTGCTGCTGTTCCAAAAATTGTTGATACGATACGTTTTGCATGGCGATATCCTCCTTGACAGTAGCTGTTCGCGTGTATTATTCGTCCTCCGGTCTGGATTTATTCGCCAGCGTCCGCCCGGCAGTCTCGTTCTGTTCCGTTCCGGCCAGGACGGCTGCGGCTCCCGGTAAATTGCCCGTTATATCGACCGATTAGTGGCGGGAATTCGGGAATTGTGATAAATTTTTGGAAGCGCATCATTGATCTATATGAGAAACGGGAAGGACCGAACGATTTGACAAATGTAAAAAAAATTTCGAAGCCGAAGCTGTTGGAGCTGGATCTCGTTCGGGCTGCAGCGATTTTGGCGGTTCTCATCATTCATGCGACGGCGGACGCTACAGTTGAACTGGCGTTCGGCAGCGGTTCGCAAGCGATGTACCTGACGTTGAATAAACTGAGCAATTTCGCCGTACCGGTGTTTATTTTACTCAGCGGTCTCGTATTGTTTTACCGGTATCAGGACGATTTCGGGGGAAAGCAGGCGCTCTTGTTTTATGTGCGCCGGGTGCGGCAAGTATTGTTCCCTTATTTGATCTGGTCGTTGTTTTACTACTTGTACAATCAGTGGATCTATGACCGTGCCCGGCTCCATTTCGATGCGGCGGAATTCGGGGAGCTGCTGCCGTGGGCGGACGCCTCGTACCACTTGTATTTCATGATCATTATCGTGCAATTTTATTTGATATTCCCGCTGCTGATGTGGATGTGCAAGGCTTGGCCGTCATTTCGGCGCTATCTGGTATGGATCGGGCTGGCCGTCCATGCAGGGCTGTACGCGTACCATTATTGGGTGAGGCCGTTCGATCACATGGCTTCGCTATGCATCAATTATTTCAGCATGTTCGCGCTGGGCGGTTGGATGGGGCTGTACTACGAGCGGTTCTCGGGGTGGCTGCGGGCCAATTTCGCCTGGGTGTCAACCCTGACGCTGTTGATCGGCTGCGCGTTCGTCGGCCTGTTTGTGGCCGAAGGCCGGTTCCATCTCCAGCTTCCCGGGTACGGCTACCAGCTGCTGTTCTTCGGATATGCCGCCTTCGTCTCCATGACGCTCATCCGTCTCTGCCAAATCGCGCTTGCGCGGTGGAAGTTGATATCGCGTCTGTTGACGAGTTTAGGAGCCGTATCGTTCGGCGTCTATTTGATGCATCCGGCTGTGCTGACGTATTACAAGACGCATGTTACGCTTCCCGGCGGGTCGATCGCCATGTACCACGCTTATACGTTCGGCGCTTTTCTTGCAAGCCTGATCGTCCCGTGGGTGCTCGTATACGCGTACGGACGGATCATGAAGCTGCTGCGCAAGTAACCTGTCCGGACGAAGGCCGGCGCCTGAGAAAGAGTGATATTTTCACGCGTACGCTCATACAATGAACTGTACAAGTTGTAGGAGAGGAGGGCGTACGATGGGGAAAGGCACGAAGAACATCGTGTTTATGGGATTGACGCTCGGCATGATCGCTTTCGCGGTGCCGAGCCTCGATCTCAGGGCATGGACGTCGCCCGGCACGATTTTCGGGTTGGTGTGGATCGGGTTCGCGCTGTTGGTCGTGGCCGCGCATCTGCATGAGTTGCTGGGCGTGGAGGAAGAGCAGAAGCGCACGCTGTTGAAGATCAAGCGGATGAAGCGCTGGCAGCTTCAGCAAGCGGTGACCGGCAAGCGGAAGGTGCTGCAGGTCCGCAGGTAAATAAGAAAAGTCCGTACTCCCTCTGATCGTGAGGAAAGGTGCGGACTTTTTTTCGGCTTTCTCCGGTCGGACCCTTCACACGATCAGCGCGATGGCAAGCAAATCGAACAGCGCAAGCGGCAGAATGACGTTGCTGTAGTAAGGGTCGTAGGGGAAATACGGATAAGGCAGGAAAGCGCGGCTGTGACCTTGCAGCACCTGCAGGTACACGTAATAATGGTCGATATGTACGATGATGCCTTCATGCGTTCCGCCATGCACCATTTGCACCCGTACGTGCCTGTGCATGTGCTGCACGCATGCCGCATGAATTTTTGCTTTGCACTTCGTCAGCGTGTCGACTTCCTTAACGTCCAACTCGAACACGGTCTGGGGTTGAGCGGGATAAGGCGCATTCATCATCAGCCACCTCCTGAAAAATATCCATCTACTTCTATCCTATGCGGAGCCGAGCCTTCCGATTACAGTACTGCCCGGCTTCGTTTCGTGGTATGATAATGGGTAATACAGGATGATACAGCGAGCCGAAGGAAGGTGGAACAGATGGACGAATTCGGTCCCATGAATCACGACACGTCAACCAAGCACGAGCAAATTTTAAAATATATCGAAGGGCTGCCTATCGGCAGCAAAATTTCAGTGCGCAAAGTCGCCGAGAAGCTGGGCGTCAGCGAAGGAACGGCCTATCGGGCCATCAAGGAAGCCGATGCGATCGGGCTGGTCGCAACGAAAGAGCGCGTAGGCACGGTACGCGTGGAGAAGAAGCTGCGCGATCAGATGGACAAGCTGACGTTCGCCGAAGTGGTGAACATGGTCGACGGGGAAGTGCTCGGCGGCCTTGACGGGCTGGAGAAGACGCTGCACAAATTCGTCATCGGAGCGATGCAGCAGGATGCGATGATGCGTTATATCGATCCGGGCAGCCTATTGATCGTCGGCAACCGGGCCAAGGCGCATCTTTGTGCCTTGGAGCAGGGGGCGGGCGTGCTTATTACCGGGGGCTTCGGGACGAGCGACGAGGTGAAGCAGCTGGCTGACACGCTGCAGCTGCCGATCATCTCCAGCAGCTACGACACGTTCACCGTTGCTTCGATGATTAACCGGGCCATCTATGACCGGCTGATCAAGAAAAAGATTTTGCTGATTGAAGACATTCTGACGCATCCGATGCGGGTGTTTGTGCTGAAGGCGAATCATACGATAGAGGATTGGCAGCGGCTGCACGAAGAGACGGGCCACAGCCGTTTTCCGATCGTCGACGAGTGGAACCGGGTGATCGGCATCATCACCTCGCGCGACTTGATCGGTGCCGGGCCGACGCAAACGCTCGATAAGTTGATGACCCGCAATCCGGTTACCGCGATGGCGAATACGTCGGTCGCTTCGGCCGCCCACCTGATGGTGTGGGAGGGGATTGAACTGCTGCCGATCGTCGACGCGGGGCGTAAAATCGTCAGCGTCATCAGCCGCCAGGACGTGCTGAAGGCGATGCAGCACGTGCAGCGCCAGCCGCAGCACGGGGAGACGTTCGAGGATTTGATCTGGGCAGGCTTCAGCGAGGAGAAGGACGCCGGCGGCCAGCTTGTATTCCGGGGTACGATCACGCCGCAAATGATTAACCGCCTCGGCACCGTATCCGAGGGCGTGTTGACCGTACTTATGACGCAGGCGGCCTACCATGCGATGCAGGATGTGAAGAAGGGCGACATCGTCGTCGACAACATGTCTTCCTACTTCGTCAAACCGGTGCAAATCGACAGCCTGGTCGAAATTCGCCCGAAAATGATCGAGGTCAGCCGCAAATTCGGCAAGCTCGATGTAGAGATGTTCCACGGGGGCGCGCTTGTAGCGAAGGCGATGCTGACCGCGCAGGTCATCGAGCCGGGGTAAGCGGTGGGGCGACGGAGAGGGCGGAGGCGAGCCCTTTTTATTTCAGGGCGTGCCGCTGCCCCAACGTCATAAGGGCGGAAGCACGTCGTACGCGCTTTCCGCCCTTACACGCAGCTTCCACCGAAGCATGCCGTCCAACCGGCCGCCAACCGCTTAAGCCTTCCGACTGTAGTGGCTGTGGTTGCGGAGACCGGCGAACAAATTGAACAAACCGAGCAATAAGCACACCGTCCCGAAAATGCGGCGCGTGACGGAATCCGTAAAGAAAAACAGCTGGGAGACGGCGATGACAATCAGCATCAGGCCCATGAAAATGTTCATCCTCGCCCCGTAAAGTCCGCGCTGTTTCGGATCGGTCGCTCGCCGAAACCGAAAGCTGTAATACACCGAGAACACGACGAAAATAATAATCAGCACGCTAAGCATCCATTGTATTGTTGGCAGCGTCATTTCTTGCAAGCACATCCTTATGGCCAAGTGTCTGTAATCACTTTATCGATTTCAGACTTGGAAATCAACTGGTCACGGTACCGGGATGCGTTTCCACTCTTTTACGGTCACCCACACCTTCAATTCCGACTGGGTCAGGACGATCCACTTCACAGACTGCACCATATAGTCGTTATCCATCACGCCGAGCATCGGCTTTTCATACAAAATTTGCTCGTATACCTCGGGCATGGCGGCGAATTCGGAAATTTTACGCCCCACAACGACGGGCTTCAACTGGGAATGAATGCGTCGTTTAAGCTCGCTTTCGGTCAATTTGTCCAGGGTTGTGTGCTCGCCCGGTTCGATATAAATGTTTAGCAAATTGATCGTCGTTTGCTGATTTTTCGTTTTGCGCAAATCGGCGACCTCGCCTTCCAGCCGGCTTTTTTCTGCGAGCAGCTCGCGGTTTTCCACGATCATCATGTTCAGCCGCTGATTGTAAATGCTCAGGAACAGCGCCGCTCCGATCACCATGCCGGCGATCACGAGTCCGACAGCGCGCAAATAGCCGAATCCGGTTTCGAAGGGAGGGACTCTCACCCGGTGTTCCCTCCCCGGCAGATCCATTGGATCAAGGTCGTCCCCATATGCGCGCCGACGAAGGCGCAGACGATGTACATCATTTGCTGAATCGCCGGAGAGATTTGCCCATCCTGAAAATGCGTCTCGATCGCCCGGATCGGATCGATCGTCCCGCCGATGGCGGCGACCATCGCCCAAATTTTGATTTGCTCGGCAATGTTCAGCATTTTGTGAACCGGGGGCTCCAGCGTAATAACCGAACAGATGCCGGCGAGCATGGTGCCTCCCAGCACTACCCCGAACGCTACAAAGAAATCCAACAAGCATTTTGCCCAAAATGATGCCACTTCCAGGCCCTCCTTTTTTCCTGCGAATCTTCAGATCGACGAACGCATGAGCGAAAATTCAAGCTATCGCCGGCTGTCTGCAAACGAATCGCATGCGCCTCCTCCGGCTGTTCGCCTACATTCGGCTTACGTTCCTTCGCCGGACCGGCAGCCTCTACCCCGGCCGGACCGCTCGCGGACACGTGCTGCGTCGTCCAAGCCGGGCTTGACCGATGCTTATACTATCATCTATATGGCACACTTGTTCGCATTATGCTAAAATATTTTGTAATGAATATGGAGCGGGGAGGCTGCGGTATGACCGATTTCGTTCATTTGCACGTACATAGCGAATACAGCTTGCTCGACGGCGCTGCGCGCATCGACGATTTGGTAAGCCAAGCCGCGCAGCTGGGCATGAAGGCGCTGGCGCTGACGGATCATGGCGTCATGTATGGGGCAATCCCTTTTTATAAAGCATGCAAGGCGAAGGGGATCAAGCCGATCATCGGCTGCGAGATGTATTTCACCTCCGGTTCCCTCCGGAACAAGGGCTCGCGGCAGGAGCAGCCCATTTACCACCTGCTGCTGCTTGCCAAAAATATGACCGGATACCAGAATTTAATGAAGCTTTGCTCGATCGCCCACCTGGAAGGGTTTCATTATAAGCCGCGGATCGATCTGGAGCACTTGGACCGGCATTCGGAAGGACTCATTTGCACCAGCGCCTGTCTCGGCAGCGAGGTGTCGCAGCATCTGCTGCACGACCGGTACGAGGAAGCGAAGGAGGCGGCGCTGCGCTACCGCGGCATCTTCGGCGACGATTTCTTCCTGGAAATTCAGGATCATGGCTTAACGGAGCAAAAAAAGGTGCTGCGCGACATGATTCGCCTCAGCGAAGACACCGGCATTCGCATGGTGGCGACGAATGACGTCCACTATGTGAGAGAGCCGGATCATACGATGCAGGATATTCTCATTTGCATCGGTACCGGGAAGACGGTGGACGACGAAGCGCGTCTTCGGATGGGGACTACCCAGCTGTATTTGAAACATGCGGACGAGATGGCCGGGTTGTTCGGACACGTCCCTGACGCTTTGGCGAATACGGTCGCCATTGCCGAAGCTTGTCAGCTCGAGCTCGAATTCGGGCGGTCCATTCTCCCGCAATTCGACCCGATTCCCGAAGGGATGACAGCGGGCGAATATTTGGCCGAGCTTTGCCTTCAAGGGATGGAAAGCCGTTACGGCCGGTCAAGCGAATGGCTGGAGCCGGAATGGCGGCGCGAAGTGGAAGAGCGGCTGCGCTACGAGCTCGGCGTCATCGAGCGAATGGGCTACTCCGATTATTTTCTCATCGTGTGGGATTTCATCCGTTTCGCGCACGAGCACGGGATCGTCACCGGACCGGGCCGGGGTTCGTCGGCGGGCAGTCTCGTCGCTTACGTGCTGCGCATTACCGACGTCGACCCGATTCAATATCGTCTCCTCTTCGAGCGCTTTCTGAACCCGGAGCGGGTGTCGATGCCGGATATCGATATCGACTTCAGCGACCTCCGGCGCGACGAGGTGATCGATTACGTGGTGCGCAAGTACGGGCGCGACCGCGTGGCGCAGATCATCACGTTCGGCACCATGGCGGCGAAGGCCGCCGTTCGCGATGTAGGCCGGGCGCTGAACCTGCCGTACAACGAAGTCGACCGGGCGGCGAAGCTGATCCCGAACCAGCTCGGCGTTACGCTGGAGGAGGCGCTGCGGATCAGTCCCGACTTGAAGGCGCTCGCCGCCAAACAGCCGAAGACGGCCGAGCTGCTGGAGATGGCGAGGAAGGTGGAAGGGATGCCGCGTCATGCCTCCACCCATGCCGCGGGCGTCATCATCTCGCGAGAGCCGTTAACGCAGTACGTGCCCCTTCAGGAGGGCAATGAACAGACGCCGCTGACACAGTACACGATGGAGCATCTGGAGTCCATCGGCTTGCTGAAAATGGACTTCCTCGGCCTGCGCACGCTGTCCATCATCGAGCGGACGCTCGAATGGGTGCGCGAGCAGCTGGGGGTGACGATTGATTGGACACAAATTTCGACGGACGACCCGAAGACGTACGAGCTGCTCGGCAAGGGCGATACGACCGGCGTGTTTCAGCTGGAGTCGCCGGGCGTGCGGCGGGTGCTGAAGGAGCTGCGGCCGTCGCATTTTGAAGATATCATTTCGGTGCTTGCGCTGTATCGGCCGGGCCCGATGGAGTTTATCCCGAAATATATCGCCGGCAAGCACGGGCAAGTCGAGGTAGACTACCCGCATCCGGATCTGGAGCCCATATTGCGCGATACGTACGGCATCATCGTCTATCAAGAGCAGATCATGCAGATTGCCTCCCGGATGGCCGGATTTAATCTCGGCGAAGCCGACTTGCTGCGGCGCGCGGTCAGCAAGAAGAAGCGCGAGGTGCTGGACGAGCAGCGCGCCCATTTCGTGCAGGGCAGTCTGCAGCAGGGCTACGCCGAGGAGGACGCCAACCGCGTCTACGACATGATCGTGCGCTTCGCCGACTACGGCTTCCCGCGCGCCCATGCGACCGCGTACGGGGTGCTCGCCTTCCGGACGGCGTACTTGAAGGCGCACTACCCGGTGCAATTTATGGCGTCCATGCTGACGGCGGTGATGGGCAGCCATAACAAAGTGGCGGAATATGTTGACGAGTGCCGTCGAATGGGCATTGCCGTGCTGCCGCCGGATGTGAACGAGAGCGGCTTTCTGTTTACGTCCGTTCGCTCGGGAGAGGATCCGGCGATCCGCTTCGGACTGGCGGCGATCAAGAACGTCGGGACGCATGCGATCGAGTCGATCATCGAGGAGCGGAAGGACGGGCGGTACGAGAGCCTGAGCGATTTTTGCCGGCGCGTCGATCTGCGGGTGTGCAACAAGCGTGTCATGGAATCGCTCATCCAGAGCGGCGCGACCGATTCGCTGCCGGGGCATCGCGCCCAGCAGCTCGCGATGCTCGAAGAAGCCGTTGAAGCCGCTGTGAAGTGGCGCAAGGATCGCGAAGCGCTGCAGCTCGTGCTTGACGGCTTCGACGAAGAAGTGAGCTGGGAGGTCGAGTATCCCGACATGCCCCCGTTCACGCTTATGCAGCAGCTCGAGCTGGAGCGGGAGCTGCTGGGCCTGTATATTTCCGGCAGCCCTCTCGACGATTTTGAGCAAATCCTGCGCAAGCTGGAGACGGATACGATCGCGCTGCTGCCCGAATATCCGGATCACAGCGAGGTCATGGTCGCAGGGCTGGTTGTCGGGAACAAAACGATCGTCACGAAGAAAGGGCAGCCGATGGCGTTCATGGAGCTGGAGGACCGCGTCGGCAAAGTCGAAGTCGTCTTGTTCCCCGAAGCGTGGAAGACGTTCGCGCCGCTCGTGCAGAAGGGCAAGCCCGTGCTCGTCGTCGCCAAGCTGCAGCTGGGCGACGACGAGCAAGTGAAGCTGCTCGCCGACCGCCTCGTCGCGCTGAACGACCCGCACCTCGAGCTGAAGGCGGTCAAGAGCGGGCTGCCCCCG
>NZ_VIDW01000075.1:0-12323 GCF_006519665.1 Paenibacillus sp. tmac-D7
CTTCATAATAGCGTAGGAAGTCATACACTTCCCCGTCCCATAGGTCAAGGGATTTTCCCACCCATCTACATTCCTTATGCCCCATTCCTTCACAAGTTAATTCCTTTACAATCACAATGTGGTTGCAAATAGCAGACAAATACCCACTAGCGTAGCCGACTAACGTGTAACAACCCGGGGAGCCCAACCGCGACACGCAGTCTTCAGCTTCATACGAGTTATACCAGATACCTTCCATGTGAATGGATTTCACAGTTTTATCCGGGAGATATTCAACTTTCAACATAGTTGTGTTAACGCCGGTAAATCCCTTAATCATGTGAATGTCCGGTCCCATGATAATGGATTCTTCAACCGAGGATAAGTTCATAGCGAGAACATTTTTCGCATCTTTTACCCCCAGATCCCTGCCATAACGGATCAGGAATCCCTTCATTCTGTCCATTCCAATATTTTCAATCAAGTCCTTTCGAAACGTTCCGAAAGCGGATGATGATAATAAAATGATTCTCTCGTTATTCATGTGAATAGTTCCGTTATGGTCTGATACAATATGATGATCGAATAAAAGCTTGTTATTTGTCATCTATCTTCACACCTTTTTTGGTATTAATATCCACACTATGACGTTTCTCCCGTAAATGAAATGAGGTCCATCCCAGGGGCGTGGTCATGCATTCCCCAGCAGAGTCCACTCCACAGCCATCACTCCCGGTTATTTGGATTGAAGCTTTTTCACAGACTCTCCGGCAATTCCCCAATGTTCCGGGGGCATTTCGTTAATCATGACCCGGACAGTCTCAATCGGTGCGTCCAAAACGTTAGCTACAGTATGGGAGACTTCGTGAATCAGCTTCTCTTTTTTTTCGGGGGTACGTCCTTCTATCATATTGATTTGAATAAATGGCATGCTAACCGCCCCTTTATTATTTGATAAAGACGGCCGAGGCAGAGCCAAGTCCGTCAAGACTGCGATAAGTCTGTCATTCACCGGCTTAAGAACTGAATGACCTGCTCACAGAACGGTTCGGTCTTTTCAATCTGCGTCCAGTGTCCACACTTTGAAAACACATGCAGTTCTGCATTGGGCATCAACAACTCCATTTTCAAGCTGGTTTGCTCAAAAGGGATTACCCGGTCTTCTCTGCCGTGAATCAACAAAGTAGGTTTGGTAATACTTTTTAACGCTTCTTCGTTTAAGGCAAGCGCATCAACATGCCGCTGGCGAGGTGCGGGAAACATGGAAGCAAACGCTTCTTGAAAACCTTCTTGGATGCTCGCTTGATAGCGCAGTTGGACAAGGTTATCGTTTTTAACCATCGTTTGGTCGTAGGAAAAAGTACTCATCAGACGTTTCATGTTTTCGAAACTAGGTGAATACCCCCAGACCGAATCCAATTCCTCTGTAATCGGAAAAGACAATCCGACGCTGCCCATCAGAATCAGTTTGTTTACCAAGTCCGGCCTTCTATAGGCAATATGGAGTGCCAATGCGCCACCCATCGAATTCCCAATCATAGATAGATTATGGAGCTTATTCGTTTCGATAAACGAAATCATATGGTCTACCCATACATCAACGGAGTAATGGATTCCCTCAGGTCGTTTGGTATATCCAAAACCTACAACATCAGGCGCGTATAATCGAAAATGCTTGGATAGAGCGGGAAACACCAAACGCCAATTGGCCCAAGCAGACACTCCCGGTCCTGATCCGTGAATTAACAGAAGCGGGTCTCCCTGCCCATCCTCATGAAAATGCGTCATGATGCCCCCGGTTTCCATGTATTTTCCGTGTTCACTCATGCGATCACCTCCTGATATTTCTTTGATGAGTGGAGAATAAACAGAAGATGAGACTGCTTAATCTCCACTCCTACTTGATTGCGGAAACCAACTTACCGGCTCAAGCGGGTATCCCTTGACGCGACGGTGTCGTTTCAATAGCCGTCTTTACACCTTGGCCGGTTGGATAACTGGCGTGCCGTACATGAAAAACTCGGCAGGAAGCGGAGAACCATACCAGATAATGCCTTTCTCCAATTGTTCCTCTTTCCATTGAATCGGTTGCCATTCCGGATCAAAGATTAAATAACCTGCATCTCCGAATAGCTCTACGCGATTTCCTCCAGGTTCTACCACATAAAGGAAGTAAGCTTGACTTACGCCATGTTTGCCAGGGCCAGCCTCAATTTTGATATTATTCTCTGTGAAAATATCGGAAATGTCGGACAAATGCTGCGGATAACCATACCAATAGCAAACATGATGTAAACGACCACGGCCACCCATTCGATCACCCATGACGGCAACTTCGTGGACCAATGGACTCACACTCAACCAAGCGGCAGCTTCATTGCCATCGTTTAACATAATGTGTTCCCGCAACCGGAATCCAAGTTCATCCATGAGAAAGTTCTTGTTTGACGTGACATCGCTGGCAAGCAGGTTGACATGATCTAAACGACGGACAGGCACACCGTGTAATGGTCTTTTTTGCGGCCGGCTCAAAAGAGCAGATCTTTTCTCTTCAGGAGCCTTATAGTACTCGACATCCCATAAAATTTCCATACTATGACCGTCAGGTGTCTGAAACTGATAAGCATCTCCATGACCAAGATCCCCGTCAATCCACTGATTTCCGTAACCACTTGCTTCAATCGCTTTCACACGACGCTCCAGAGCTGGCTTTGAACTCGCGCGCCAGGCGACATGACCCAGACCGGCATCTTTTGCTTCCGTTACCTTCAATGTGTGGTGATAATGGTCTTCGTAGGCACGAAGATATACCGATTGGCCCTCTCTAGTTGTTTCTTCCATGCCAAGAAGATCTTTAAAAAACCATAGTGTTTCCTCTGGCTTTGGTGAATAAATTTCAACATGGGCAAGTTGTGCAACATCAAAATTCGGTTCTTTGGACATTTTTCATTCCTCCATTATTTAATAAAATAAATACCGTTCTCCATATTTTTGAATGCAACCGCTTACAATACGCGAAGAGAAAATTCTACACATGCACAGTTTTTGCTCGGTTCGCCACATTTCATATGAGTGTTTTAAATTAATTGTATGCTATTTTCATTACTATGCAACCCTTTTTTACCTGTTTATGGTTATTTTGACACCTGAGCGTATTTTCCTTGTGAAAACAGCAGTGGCTCACCGTCCTGCAGGCGAATATCCGTGACTTCACCGATAAACAAAGTGTGATCACCCACTAAGTATTCAGCCGTAACGTTGCATGTCATGGTTGCAATCGTGTCTTCTAACACAGGAATCCCATCCAACGTTGCGAATCTAACTTCTGTTCCGTCTTTCTTCTGACCGGCAAAAAGCGCTGACAGATCTTGCTGGTGCTCGCTTAATATGTTGACGGCATACCTTTTCGATTCCTTGATTCTGTTGTGCATATGTGCATGTATCCCTACGGAGACGAGCACTAGTTTCGGATTCAAGGAGACAGATACAAACGCGTTTGCCGTCATGCCATAAGGCTTACCCTCTAATTCTGTGGTAATGACTGTAACGCCTGTCGCGAATTTCCCCATTGCGCTGCGAAATAAACGGTCGTCCATTAGCGTACCAGCTCTTCTTTCTTTACATTAATCCAGTTGTTATTCGTCCAGCCGGTAAGGTCGTAATCACTCATCGCATGGTCTACAAAAGATTTAAACCTAGTTGATTGACCCGTAGCATCGGCTATTTTCAGTGTCTCTAAACGAATGTTTTCGGTATTGCCAGCGTAGTTTACTTCGTACAGCTCGTGTCGGCCGCCAAACTCTGTGCCAATGGCATCCCAAACCAACTTCATTAACTTCACGCGTTCTTCAGCAGTTACTCCCGATCCCCGATAGTAAGTATCCAGGTACTGGCGGATTTCAGGATTATTGAAGTCTTCTGCGCTTGACGGCAATTGAATCAATCCGCCCGCGATCACTTGCTCGAAAATGCTCTTTATCTTCAACCATGCCATTGGCGCCAGCACGCGATAGGCTGCTCCCGAATCCATACCCGGCATTACGATGCCATTAGGTCCAGGTACCGCTTCGTGACACATGGCTGTGGAGAGCGCCCAGAACATATTGCGCCAGGCCAACACTTCACCGATATTGACTTGTACACCTCTGAATTGTTGGGTTCCGGACATCTCAGTTGCCTTCAGCAGCATTCCTGCCAGGAAATCAAGTTTTACGGCAAAACGCGTGCAGCCGTGGAGGCAAAAGCGGTTGAAGAATCCCGTTTGTACGAAGAAGTTATTCGTTATTTCTAAATTCTTGTACGTCAGCACGTCCTCCCAGGGGATAAATACGTTATCAAGCACGATAACCGCATCATTCTCATCAAAGCGACTGGATAGCGGATAATCAAACGGCGTACCATTTGTGGCCGCTGCCAATTCATAAGACTGGCGGCTGATCATTTTTAGCCCCGGTGCATTCATCGGAACAAAGAAGATTAATGCGTTGCTTTGATCGCCATCCCCAAGATCAGTAGCTCCATAATTGGATACGAAGTTATAGTGAGTGAGCGCTGCGGCTGTTCCCACCAATTTGGCACCGCTTACAATAATTCCGTCATCACGCTCATCGACAGCACGTACGAAGACATCTTTATTCTCATGCAGCGGTTTGGAACGGTCAACTTGCGGATTGACAAGCGTGTGGTTACAAAACGTATTTTCTCTTACCGTCTTGTCGTACCATCTCTGCGCATTTCCTTCGAAACCTTTATAAAAATCAGAAAACGCGCCCAGGTGTGCAGTAAATGAAGCTTTGTAGTCAGGCGTCCGACCCATAAATCCGAAGCTTAGTCTTGACCATTCAGCAACCGCATTTCTGGATTCTAACAGTTCCTGGGCACTCGTAGGCGCTTTAAAAAACTTCTGGGTTACGTATCCCTCTTCGGTTTTTGTCGTCAAAATGGAGGCTTTTTCCGGATCGTGCAGCGAATCATACATGCGTTTAATCGATCTTGCGGAATTCTGGTATGCAGGATGAGTGGTTACATCTTCAATCTTCTTACCGTTCAGGTAAACGACGCGACCATCATTCAAACTTTCCAAATACTCTTTGCCATTCATCATTTCTTTATCAACCTCCCATGAATATTAGTCTTTCATACATGTTTATAGTAACGGACTGCTGGTTAAATCAACAACGACACCAATAGTCTGAAAATTATGTTTTTTTAGACAATCTTTGTTAGTCTCTATCGACGGAGTGAGATAAAAATAGAAGCCTTTCATCAAAAGGATGAAAAGGCTTCTATTCGTCCGGAACATCAAATTACCCCCTGCCGTTGACTTGCTCAAGCACACGAATCATTCTAAACAGCATTTCGTTGACAGGAGTAGGCACGCCATACCGGCGCCCCAGCTGACATACCGTTCCTGCGAAATATTCCACTTCGGTCTTCCGACCTGCTTCGATATCTTGAAGCATCGACGTTTTGCCTTCAGGCGAAAGCGACTGTCTTAAGATGAGATCAAACGCAGCCAAATCCCCTTCGTTTAAATGTACACCTGCTTTCTTCGATAATTCAATGACTTCCTGCATCGCCGTTACCATTAAATCATGGGCCTCTCGTATCTCTTGAAACACTCGGTACGGCGCTTTGAGCACAGCCGATGTCTGATTAATCCCGACATTGATCATGAATTTCCACCACATCGCGTGCTCCATATTTTCCGGAATTTCATAAGGAATTCCGGCTTGTTCAAATAATTGTTTGACTGACCGTACTTTTGGCGAATGAGACGGATTCCTCTTCTCTCCGAAACAAATTCTGCCTATACTCGAAAAGGAGATGTCCGTTCCTTCTCTTCCTGCATCGATCGCGACACACATCGCGTAAAGCAGATTCTCGCTTCCATAGGTATGGGCAATGATTTCTTCGCTAGAAATTCCGTTCATCAGCGACATAATCACGGTTTCCGGTCCGACATGATGTTTAATATCGGCTATAGCCTGTTGAAGCCCCTGGTATTTGACCGCCACCAATACAAGGTCCGCCGGCCCGGCTTCCACTTCCGGCGTCAAATAATTGAAATCGCAGCGTCTGCCGTTGATCCATAGTCCGTCCGATTTGTAACGCCGAATCCGTTCTTCATCAGCAATAACCTGAACGCAGTTCGGGTTCAAATCGTGCAGTTTACTTGCATAAGCAGCTCCGATTGCCCCGAGTCCGATAACCGATACTTTGTTGATTCTTTTCATTTTAAACACTACCTTCGATAGAATCGGTTGAGTGATCTAGCTCGAATTCGCACCAATAAACGGCTGCAGCCCAAGCGATTTCCTGACTACAGCCGCCTAATCGTTCAGTTTCCATTCATATCTGTCTACTTGACAGGGGTGCTTATAATTGAAGCGCCTTCAACTCTTCATCTGTGAAAACGCGAGAGCGTGTCAAGAACCGGCGTCCTTCCGGTCCCTCCAGCGAGAACATGCCTCCCCTGCCGGGAACGACATCAATGAACAGTTGGGTATACTTCCAGTACTCATATTGAGCCTGGCTCATATAAAAGCTGGCTCCGCCGATTTCCCCCAATAACACGTCATAATCGCCGATCAGAAATTCGCCATCTCGATAGCACATCGGAGAGCTGCCATCGCAGCACCCTCCCGATTGATGAAACATGACAGGGCCGTACTTGGCTTTCAAAAACTCGATCAGCTCCAGGGCGGCGTCAGTGGCCAGAACTTTTCGGACTTCTTCCATGGCGCCGGCCTTCTTAGAAGAATCCTAGAGCGTCCGGGCTGTAGCTGACAAGCAGGTTTTTCGTCTGCTGGTAATGGGAAAGCATCATCTTATGCGTTTCGCGGCCAATCCCCGAAACTTTGTAGCCCCCGAATGCGGCGTGCGCCGGATAAGCGTGGTAGCAGTTGGTCCATACGCGCCCGGCCTGAATGCCTCTTCCGAAACGGTAAGCTGTATTCATATCGCGGGTCCATACCCCTGCTCCCAACCCATACAGGGTGTCATTGGCGATGGATAAAGCTTCCTCCTGATCTTTAAAGGTCGTCACAGAAACGACGGGCCCAAAAATTTCTTCCTGGAAGATCCGCATTTTATTGTGCCCTTTGAATACGGTCGGCTCAATATAATACCCGCCTTCCAAGTCGCCTTTCAGCTCCGCTTTGTTTCCGCCGATCAGACATTCCGCTCCTTCCTGCTTTCCAATGCTGATATAGGACAAAATTTTCTCCACCTGCTCCGAAGATGCTTGAGCTCCGATCATCGTTTCCGTATCGAGCGGATTGCCTTGCTTGATCGCGGCCACGCGCTTTAATGCCCGTTCCATGAAGGGTTCGTAAATCGATTCTTGAATAAGGGCGCGGGACGGGCAGGTGCAAACCTCGCCTTGGTTCAGAGCGAACAGCACAAACCCTTCGATGGCCTTATTCAAGAACGCGTCATCTTTGGCGTAAACGTCGTCAAAAAAGAGGTTGGGAGACTTGCCGCCCAATTCCAGCGTAACCGGAATAATGTTCTGTGACGCGTATTGCATAATCAAGCGGCCTGTCGTCGTTTCTCCTGTAAAAGCGATCTTGGCGATACGGTTGCTTGAAGCAAGAGGCTTACCTGCTTCCAGCCCGAAGCCGTTGACGATATTCAACACTCCTGGAGGCAGCAAATCGCCGATCAGCTCCGCCAAAACCATGATGGAAGCAGGCGTTTGCTCCGCTGGCTTCAGCACGATGCAGTTGCCCGCAGCGAGCGCCGGCGCAATCTTCCAAGTAGCCATCAACAGCGGGAAATTCCAGGGGATGATTTGCCCGACGACGCCTAACGGTTCATGGAAATGATAGGCAACCGTATCGCCGTCCACTTCGCCGAGCGTTCCTTCCTGGGCACGAATGCAGCCCGCAAAATAACGGAAATGATCGATCGCCAGAGGAATGTCGGCGGCCAACGTTTCCCGGACCGGCTTTCCGTTATCCCAGGTTTCGGCTACGGCAAGCAGCTCCAAATTGGCTTCCATGCGATCGGCGATTTGGTGAAGAATCAAGGCGCGCTGGGCTGCCGATGTACGTCCCCAAGCCTCTTTGACGGCATGGGCCGCATCCAGGGCCAATTCGATATCTTCCGAAGTCGAACGGGCCACTTCACAAAAAGGCTGACCTTTTACCGGCGTGATGTTCTCAAAATATTGCCCATTGACAGGCGCTACCCATTTTCCTCCGATAAAATTGTCGTAGCGCTTTTTAAAAGTAACTTTGGAGCCAGTTTGCCCCGGTTGTGCATAAATCATTTGTCCAGCCTCCTTATGCCCAATTATTTTTTTGGCAATCAAAAATAGAGCAAAAGTCGTGCCAATCGAAAATTAACGGCTGCGCAAGCTTTTTTGTAAGCGCTTGTATCGCTTTGCATACATTATGAAACAGATCAGGTGTTTCATCTTGTTCAAAATAGAACAATCGCAGCACCGGCTCTCGTTACTTCTCATTTAAAATATATCGGAGTGTCCTTATTGAGATATTTAATTTCTTACTCAACAATTGCCTGTCTCTATTTGTCTCGGACAACCTTCTTTCAATCACTTTTCTCCCGATTTCCCTTTCCATCTTTCTGATTCTGTCCATTATTTTTTTTAAATGGATCTGCTCGACTTGGCTTAAGCCATTTACCAGACTTTGCACAAATTGCTCGGCTTCCCGTTCAATAAAATCTTCGATTTGCCGATCAATCGGCATTTGGTTGACGGGATGCTCCGCTCTTTGCAGCAAATATGGCGGAAGATGGTCAGCCTTTAAACACTTGCATTCGTGAATGGCATGCGTCTGATTGAGCACATTGAGGAGTTGTCTCACGTTCCCGGGCCAATCGTACATTTTTAAAATCTCCGCTGCATCCGAATCAAGCCGGCACTCGCCACCATATTTTTTGTCAAGATAGGACTGCGCAATCAACGGAATATCCCCGGGTCTTTCCCGCAAAGGAGGAATGGACAATTTCACTCCCTCCAACCGGTATAAGAGGTCAGCGCGAAATTGTTTGTTTTCGACCTCGGTTTCCAAATTTCGATTTGTGGCTGAGATGAACCGTACATTGCTCTTTTGGATCTCTTCACTGCCTACCCTCATGAACTCTCCTGTCTCTAACACACGCAACAATTTTACCTGAATGGAAGTCGGTGCCTCTCCGATCTCATCCATGAAGAGAGTTCCGTTGTTAGCAAGCTCGAAATATCCCTTCCTGGTCTTGATCGCTCCG
The DNA here is from genome assembly GCF_006519665.1 of Paenibacillus sp. tmac-D7. Lineage (NCBI taxonomy): Bacteria > Bacillati > Bacillota > Bacilli > Caryophanales > Paenibacillaceae > Paenibacillus > Paenibacillus sp. tmac-D7. Next base: position 9,217 of record NZ_VIDW01000075.1, read on the forward strand.
GAAAATGCCCCTTTTTCATGACCGAACAATTCACTCTCCATCAGGCTTTCCGGCACCGCCCCGCAATTGATACCGACAAACGGATATGGGGCCCTCAGACTGGAGCCGTGAATGAATCGGGCCATCAATTCCTTGCCGGTTCCCGTCTCTCCCTCGATCAAAATGTTGATGGCTTTCTTGGCCAACTTTTCCGCTACGGCAATGACTTTCTGCAGTGGACTTGAATTCGTATAAATAATTCCGTATTGCGCAGCTTCCATGTTCAGTTTTTCCGTATTGCCGACGGGGTTCAGTAATACCGAATTGATGATGTTTTCAAGACTCTCCAGGTCATCAAACGGCTTTTCCAAATAGTCTTTCGCCCCCGCCTGTATGGCCAGTACAGCTGATTTGACGGTGCTGTAACCGGTCATGATCATGACTTCGCAGTCCGGGTACTTGGTTTTAATTTTGGCCAACAACTCCAATCCATTGGCATCAGGCAGCTTCAGATCCACAAGAGCCAGGTGAAACGGAGATGGATGCCGGTGAAGCAGTTCATCTACCTCCCTCCCTGAATTCGCAATCGCCACGTCACAGCTTTTATCTTCCAAAAAATATCGAAAAAAAGAGGTCACTTCGATTTCATCATCGACTACTAGCACCCTTCTCATATTCTTCCCCTCCTTCATTTTCCTGGATCGGCAGCAGAAGGGAAAACCGGGTGTATTCGCCCACCCTGCTGTCTACCAGAAGCTTTCCTCCATGGGACTCGGCAATGCCTAGGCTCACAGAAAGTCCCAGACCGGTACCCTTCATGCTTTCCTTTGTTGTAAAAAAAGGATTGAATATTTGAGATACATAGTCTTCTTCAATGCCAACTCCGTTGTCGAGCACATAGATGGAAACGAATGGCCGGTCCTCTGAACCGGCGAGGCAAGTTCCAATGATCACTTCCGGGTTGCTTTTTCCTTGAACGGCGTCTCTCGCATTAAGAAAGAGGTTAATCAACACCTGTTCGATTTGATTGCGGCTCCCTCTGACAGGAGGAAGTGTCGGATCTATTTCTTTCCGTATCGAAATACCGGAAACTGCCAGTTGATACCCCACCAGCCCTAATACGTCTTCTATCAAACTGGAAAGGTGCATGGTTTCTAATTGATATTCTTCTTGTCTAGAGAATGTCAATAAATTTTGTATTATTTTTTTGCTGCGCAGGCCGCACTGATAAATATCCTCCAGCATTTTGCCCGGATTCCCGTCTTTCATGTCGCGCATCAGAAGCTGGACATTTCCAAGAATGGCGGTTAGCGGACTGTTCAATTCATGGGCGATCCCCGCAGCCATCTCTCCCAAAGCAGCCATCTTTGCAGACTGGATCAGCTGCGCTTCCATGTTGACTTTCTCGCTCACATCTTTAAACAAGTGGATGTTTTCAATGGAGATTCGCACATGTTCTCCCATACGCCTATAAAGCTCAACCTCCTCTTGGGGGTACTCTACTTTCTCCTGATTCAAAAGAGTAAGAAATCCATAGATGTTTCCGGCTTGATATTGCAAACAAACGGATGTGCCGTAATGATCCGGTATTTCCTTTTTAAGCAGCTTTTTAAATTCTTCAATCGACATGGCCGTCTTCGTCACCATTCGCCTTTTGACAAAACGGCAAGACCAGTTCGCCGCTTCCGGCTCCGAAATATAAAACAACAGATCGGAATGGTCGATAAGTGTCAAGACAAACCGGTCGAAAGAAAGAATTTGTGATAATTGGGCTGCCAGATAGCTGCTGACTTCCTCCCAGGATTTGTCCACATGGATCTGCGTTAACCGGTTAATGACTTCCAGCTGCTTGTTCTTTTTCTTCATTTCTTCGACGATAGCGTTTAATTCACTGTAGTAACTTTTTCGTGAAGATTTAATTCCTGTTAACTTGTCAATCAACTCTTGTTTGCCCGACATCAGAAGTCACTCCCCAGAGCAAGGCGGAACAACATTTTCACATCCGCCGCCTTCATATCCCGCGGGTTCGTAGTCATGCAGGCATCATGAACCGCATTATGGCTCATAAAATCAATCTGTTCCTCTTTCAGGTTCAAACTGGACAAAGAATCAGAGATGCCGAGATCGCCGGCCAATTCTTTAACGGCTCCAATCGCCTTTCTGGCGGCTGCAGTCAGGCTGAGACCGTCCACGTTCTCACCGAAAGCCTCGGAAATGTTTTTAAATTTCTCGGGACAAGAGATCAAATTATACTCCAATACATAAGGCAGCAAAATAGAATTTACCTCCCCATGCGGCAGATCCAGCAAACCGCCTAGTTGATGTGACATGGCATGAACCGCTCCCAAAATCGAGTTGGAGAAAGCGATACCTGCCTGAAGGCTTGCCATCGCCATAGCTTCTTTCGCTTCACGATTGTGTTGGCTTGCCACGGAAGGCCGAAGGTAATTGGCAATTAAGCGAATCGCTTGCAAGGAATACCCTTCAGTCATTGGGGTAGCCGCTAGAGAAATATAAGATTCAATGGCATGTGATAAAACGTCCATACCCGTATGCGCCGTTAAACGCGCATCTTTCGTCATCAAGGTCTGCGGGTCAATGATCGCAATATCGGGAATTAACGATTTGGAAATAATGGTCATTTTCACCTTGTGTTTGGAATTGCGGATAATGGAGAACTGGGAAACTTCCGATCCCGACCCTGCAGTCGTCGGCACCATGACCATTGGCGGAAGCGGCCTGGTTACGAGATCGACACCTTCATATTGTTGGATCGTCCCGCTATTGGTTGCAAGTAAGGCAACTGATTTTGCGGCATCAATTGCACTTCCTCCTCCGATCCCGACAACCGAATTACAACCGCTTTCCATATAGGTTCGAACGCCTTTTTCCACTTCATAGTCCTTGGGGTTGGGGGTAAGTTCCGTCCATAAGCAGTAGTCCAGTTTACATTCTTTCAAATAGCGGACGGCAAGTTCCACCCAACCGGAATTCAGAACGCCTTTATCGGAGACAACAAAAACCTTTTTCGCTCCCAATCGAAGCAGGCTTTCCCCGATTTGACTCAGAGCATTCGTACCGAAAATAATTTCGGGTGTCATGAATTTGAAAATACCCATGGATCTTCC
>NZ_VIDW01000076.1:0-12269 GCF_006519665.1 Paenibacillus sp. tmac-D7
CAACCACAAACGAATGAAGGCAAAATTAAAAGGCATGAGTCCAGTTCAATACCGTACGCATGCCTTACAAGCTGCCTAATAACATAACCTTGTCTAACTTTTTGGGGTCACTTCACATCGGAATAGCTCCTTTCTTATTTATTTGAGATTCACTAAAAATTGAACTTCATTCTTCTCATTCGGATCCGCTGCGACCAGCTTGTCGTAAACCGCTTGGTCGTTCTTGCCCTGCTTTTGCAGCGCGGCCAGGTACCATCTGGTGTTCTGGCGAGTAAAGGCATCTGCAAGGTTATCGCCGACTCCTATGCGGAGCATGTTCTCGGATTCCGGATATTTCTTTTGTAAGTAATAAATTTGTCCAAGTGAGAAGCCCATTTGAGGGGTCAAACTAAATTCATTCCCTTGCAACTGCTCTTTAGGCAAGCTGGCTAGCGCTTGTTTTTGCGATTCGAATCGATGATAAAGCTCAATTGCCTTAGACCAGTATTGCTCTTGACTTTGCTGATCCCGCTTCTCGAAGGCTTGTGCCCCGAGTCGGGTGGCCAGATCGATGGCCTTCTCATATAAGGCTACTTTCCACGGGAAGTTGTCAATTTGTTCACTTGCCAGGTTTAATGCCTCTTGTTGGTTATCCTTCAACAAATAGCTTTGAATCTTTCGTTCGATCAAAAAATAATCGAAAGGTTCTTTTTTCCTTGCTTGATCGATCAAGGATACGGCTTCCTTATAATAGTTCTCATCCTTGGACTGCGAGTATACTTGAAATAAAATCGCTACTTTCTGAAGCACGTATTCCGGTTGAGTCGGACGCTGCTCTAAAGCCAGATTCAAAGGTGCAATGAGTTGATTAAAGTCCGTATTACCGGATGCCAGTAAATTTTTCGTTGTTGTATAATTGCGGTTCGCGCTGACCAGTTGTACGGCATTGAAGAATAAAATAAACGATAGAACAACCAGAATAGATGGGAATGCCCACTTTTTAGTACCGAGTGTTTGCAGCCATGCGGCTTTTACCTCTGACGTATCGGAAGAAACCATCGCCCCCATGCAGAGAAAAAGGAGTAAGCCCAAGTATACGAAACTTAAGTCGAAGTCCAGTGCACTGTGAACAAGCAGCCCAATCGCGATGATGTAGAAAATAAATCTATGCTCTCGCTCTTCCTCGTTCTGTCGTAAATAGTTCCTGATGTAAATATAGAAGATGGACAGAAGGATGAGGATGAAGATAATACCCCCGACAATTCCTGTTTCTACCAAGTACTGCAAGTAAAAGTTGTGTGCTTGTCTGCTGGTGTAAGGGTTGTTCTGGTACTTCTCGTAGAGCGAGCTCCAAGCCCCGCCCCCGGCGCCAAAAACAGGATAATCCTCGAACACTTTAATGGCGTCCTTATAAAATGTACCGCGCTCCAGTACACTGTGCTGTTGAAAGTTAATGTTCTCGATACGGGTACGGATATTTTCCGGGAGCATCTTTGTTACGCCCGTATCGTTCAGGAGCAGCATCGCTCCGATCGTTCCTGCAACCACAACAATAAGCGGCAAGCCGATGTGGGAGAAACGCTTGCTTTGCAGCTTATCAAGCTTACGCTGTAACCAAGGCTCTACGAACAATTGAATCAATACCGCAAGGACCGTATACCCGAGCGAACAAAGGATCAGGCTCGTCCAAGCGCTCAGAGCCGTCTGCGAATCATATGTTTTGAATAACTGCACGCCTACGGTTGTGACTTGATTCAGGATGATGAAAGATAAAACAAATGAAATTAGCAAGTGAAGCAGGTATGTTACTTGCTTATAAAGCTTCAGGAACGGGAGCACGAGCAGTACAATGACCGGCAGCACAACTAAGGCGCCGCGGGACAGCGTAACGAAGAAAGAGATGATGATCGGCACGACAAACAGGGCGTGCAACGCTATCGTGTACCAGCGCTTGGAGGTCATCAGCATATGAACGGCGCACAAAAGGATCGCTATCAAATATCCGGCGTATGTATTCGCATACTGGAACACAGAAGTCAGACGCGGACCATTGGAGTCCTCCATGACCGCATGCTCATAGTACTTCAGTAGGCCCATGTCAGCAGCGAACCACTTGACTAAACGGAAGACGCCTTCCTTCTGACCGAGCCAGTTCAGCAAACCGAAGGCCACAATAACGTACGCTGATGCGATCAGCAGATATTTAAGAAAGGTTAGTCCGAATTTCGCGTTAGATATATAATACGCCAGCAAGAAAAATGCCACATAAATAATTTGGATGTAAAACAAATTAAAAGCAAGCGTCGACGACGCTGCCGAAAATGTCGAAATCAAGTAAGAAATGGGGATCAGCCATACGGCAATCGTTAGCAAATCGGCTTGCGTTTGTAATTTCCAGTGATAGAAAAGAAAAACCGACAACAAAAAGAAGATAATGCACGTCCATACTAGTGATGAGAAAATCGGTCCTTCAAAAGAGGAGAAGTTCCCGTTGAACAATGCTTTCTGGAACGGAGCCCAGAAGAGGAAGAGACTAGTGATGCCGAGTAAGATCCACAATAGGATTGAGTTTGCGCTAGTTGAGGTTGAAGCTGATTTCTTGGTTCCGCTGTAATAGCCGGGTTGCGGCTTTTTCGTGCCCATGGGTATGCTCCTATCTAACTAAAATTCTATGTTATACGACAAAAATTTTATCATACATTACTGAAAATATAAACAAAAGCTAGTGTAATAAACTCAACTTTCGCAGAGCAAAAATGACGCTAATCCCTTGATATGATTGGGTTTTTGTTCGTTTTGTTCTAGGCTTGACGAAATGAAAAACACCGTTCTGTTTGGTATAATTGGAATTGTCGAGATCCCAAAACCACGCAGAAAAGGTGTTTACTACATGATAAAACAAAATGCGCCATCCGATCAACTGCCAAAAGAAATTAAGCCCGCTTTTCAAGAACTGAAAGTCATCAAGCACTTGAATGCTGCCGGTTTCAAGAAGAAATTTGGATTTACCTGTGCCTATTTGTTTCGCCTGGTATTTGTTCTGTTGTTTCACCAGAAGAACTGGTTTCGCCTTCTGGAAAGCAACAAAGGCGAGACGTTTCCCGGCAAAGATGCAGTATACCGTTTTTTGAATCATAGCGGGTACGCATGGAGGCGATTTTTGTTATCGCTTAGCAGCGAGATCGTTCAGCGAGTCAAGAACCTAACCTCTGACCGCAGAGAAACGGCATTCATTATTGATGATTCCATGTTCGAGCGCAACCGAAGCAAAGCTGTCGAAATGCTAGCGCGCTTCAAGGATCATGCGACTGGCGCGTTTTACAAAGGATTTCGCATGTTGACAATGGGCTGGTCAGACGGCCATTCCTTTATCCCGATGGACTTCGCTTTGCTTAGCTCCGCGAAGTCTGGTATTAACGGCATGACGGAAGGAATCGACAAACGTAGTACCGGCTACAAACGCCGCCAGGAAGCATTGCTCTCCGCGCCCCAAGTGATCGCCGCCATGTTGGATCGTGCGATTCAATCAGGCGTTTCCGCTTCTTTTGTGCTCATGGACAGTTGGTTCACCCATGCTCCGCTCATTCAGGAAGTCATGCGTCGCGGATTACATGTGATCGGCATGGTGAAGAACGATAACAAACGCTACATGGTGGGCGGCGAAAAACTTTGTCTGAAGGCGCTGTATGCTGCTGCGCCACGTGTCGAAGCCAAGAATCGCAACATCCTTCGCCTGATTCGTACGGAGCTTGTTCCCGGCATCCCTGTGACGGTGGTATTTGTCCGTCATCGTTCCAAGAAGAACGAGTGGCTGGCGATCCTTTCAACCGATCTAACCTTGAGCGCCCAAGAGATCATCAAGATTTACGGGATGCGCTGGGAGATCGAAGTATTCTTCAAGTGCGCCAAGTCGCTCCTGTGTTTGCAAAAAGAGTTTCAGGGGAGATCCTACGATTTACTTGTCAGTCATACGACGATTGTCTTCTCTCGATACATTCTGCTCGCTTGGCAGTATCGGCAGAGTACGGATCAGCGGTCTTTTGGCGGACTGTTTTATTTGCTTTGCGATGAAGTCGGTACGCTTGACTGGGCTGTTGCGTTGCAACAACTGGTCAATTTGATCAACGAAATCGCCACAAAAGCCGGAAAAAGGATCAGTTCTCTGATACAGCGTCAACTCCAGCAATGGATTGCAGCTTTGCCCAACTACATCAAGGCTTATCTGCCAATTTCATGCTGCGAAAGTTGAGTTAATTAGACTTAATTCCTAAACTATGGATGATCTTTGGAAGACGTAGGTGGTTAAATATATTCTCATATTTTCCAGTATTTACTTGTTCTATCCTTTGAGTAGTATTTGTTAATTAAGTTTGTTAAAATATCAAGAGTAAAATTATTAGTAACAGAATATATTTGAACATCGAGTGAGGTATGTTAATGGATCTTCAAAAACTTAAAGATTTTCATTTAAATATCATTCTGCAATTTATTAAAAGAGAACTTATAACTAAATATAAAGGATCGTACCTAGGCTTTTTATGGACATTTATAACACCTATTCTTATGATTACCGTATACACATTTGTATTCAGTGAAATATTTCAAGCCAAGTGGAGTTCTGCCTCTCAGAATAAATTGGAATTCGCAATTATATTATTTTGCGGGTTAACTACGTTTAACCTTTTTTCAGAGGTTATATCCAGATCCCCTTCATTAATCTTGAACAATACGAATTACGTAAAGAAAGTTGTGTTTCCTTTAGAAATTCTTCCTCTAGTTGCAGTGGGGACTGCTTTAGTCAATAGTTTAATAAGTTTTGTACTGCTGCTGCTCTTTAAGCTTTTGATAACATCGGTTATATCATGGAGCGTAATATTATTGCCCATTATTTTATTGCCTTTATTGTTTTTTACTTTAGGATTATCATGGTTTTTATCATCATTAGGAGTCTACTTTAGAGATATTAATTATATTGTGGGCATTGGTATTCAAGCTTTAATGCTGCTAAGTCCGATATTTTACCCTGCTAATGCCATTCCTGAACAGTATAGATTTTTATACAATTTAAATCCAATTACTAGTTATGTTGAAGATACGAGGAATTTATTGATTTGGGGATATTTCCCTAACTTATTCGGTTTCTTTTATCATCTTATCTTCGGCATTTTTGTATGTTTAGTCGGATATTTGTGGTTTAGAAAAACAAAAAGAGGGTTCGCCGATATTTTATGATCTAATGAGGGATAAAAATATGAATTCTAATCTTGCAATAGATATTCAAAATTTAACAAAGATTTTTAGAATATACAATAATCCACAGGATCGTTTGAAACAAAGCCTCTTTGGAAGTCATAAAAAGTACTATCGGGAATTTCAAGCTCTAAATAAGATAAATTTTCAAATTAAAAAAGGAGAAACAGTAGGGATTATCGGACGTAATGGCTCTGGCAAAAGTACGCTGCTTCAAATAATAGCAGGAACTCTGGCAGCTACAAGTGGTGAAGTTTCGGTTTACGGCAGAATAGCGGCCTTGCTAGAACTGGGTAGCGGGTTTAATCCTGAATTTACAGGTAGAGAAAATGTTTATCTCAATGCTGCGATATTAGGAATAAGCAGAGAAGAAATCGAGCGACGCTTTGATGATATTTTAAAATTCGCTGATATTGGGGATTTCATTGACCAGCCAGTAAAAACTTACTCAAGTGGGATGTATGTAAGACTTGCCTTTGCCGTGTCCATTAATGTAGATCCAGATATACTGATTGTTGATGAAGCCCTTGCCGTTGGAGACGGAAGATTTCAACTTAAGTGCTTTGAAAAAATTAAATCGCTGAAAAAAACAGGGAAAACAATCCTTGTTGTATCTCATGACCTGCAGACGATTAGACAGATATGTGATACAGCGATTCTAATCGACAAAGGAAATTTAATTGATTATGGAAAACCGAATGAAGTTGTGAATCATTACACTAAGATTTTGTTTGACCGTCAGTCTGAAGAAGAGAGTGAGTTGGACGATACTCAGAATGAATTCAAAGGAGCCAACAGTGAAGATTCATTACAATCAAAGGAATATAGATACGGAAATAAGAATGGAATTATTGAGAAAGTTTTCTTATTAAACCAGCACGGTGATTCTACAAAAACTTTGGATACATGTGAAGAGTTCGAAGTGATTATGGAAGTTCAAGTGAAGAAAGATATCAAACAGCCTATATTTGCAATGACAATCAAAACAATTAAAGGCTTAGAAGTATATGGTACGAATACGTATTTTCAAGGGCTACCTTTTCGTCCGCTTACTTCTGGAGAAACAGTGAAAATTTCTTTTAGGCAGGCATGTGCTCTACTCCCGGGCGAATATTTTATTTCTTTGGGTTTTGTAGAATTGAACGACGGGGAAATTGTGCCTTTGGATAGACGTTATGATGTGCTTGAGTTGAAGGTTCTTCCAATTGGGCAAGATCGTAGCTTTGGGTTAGCGAACTTGGCGAGTCAGATCAAACTTGACTACCATTTATCGGATAGGTAACAGGAGGAATAACACTTGTATGATTTATCGAATCTTTTGAAGATAGTGACTAATGAGGAGTTAGTTATTGCCAAGTCCCCTGATTTTTTATTAGAGAGACAATATTATGGTACTTATGCTGATATTCCAGTCGAGGAAGAGCTCTACTTAATGGAGGCGCTAAAAAATCGAAAATGGAAAGAAGTAGTAAAAGATCTTTTTTTTGAAAAATCGCCTTGGCTCTACAAAATCATCACGGACTCTGGAAGAGCGCAATTTCTAAATTTACTTTCGATTAAAAAAGGAGGTACTTTTTTAGACGTTGGTTCAGGATGGGGACAAGTAACAATTCCATTAGCTATAATGGGAAATAGCATAGCCTTTGACCTTACGGAAAACAGATTAGAAATACTACGTCTTATTGCCGTGCAGGAAGGCAAAGAAGTAGGATGTATACAAGGGAATTTCTTAACTTTTCCTTTTAAAAGCGGCACATTTGATCTCGTTGTTTTTAATGGGTCATTAGAATGGATGGCCTCATCTCGAAAAAATGATGAGAGTATACATTCCGTACAGATGGCTGCGCTGAAGAAAGCCTATGAAATCTTAAATCAAGACGGTCAAGTTTACATTGGAATAGAAAATAGTATTGGGGCCAAATATTTGTTAGGAGCCGAAGATGATCATACGAGTATAGCCCAATTAACATATTTAAACGAAGATGCTGCAGAAAACAAGCATCAAAGTATAGCTGGTCGTATGTTGCCGGCAAAAACTTGGTCTTTCAACGAGTATATGAAAATGTTCAGTGAAGCAGGATTTTCTTTAGAGAAGGCTTATGGATGTTACCCCGATTATAAATTAATACGTCTTATGATTGAGGTCGATGAAATAGATCAATATATTCTCAAAAATCGACGCTTTGTTGAAGAATATATCGGCTCTAATGGGGAGCTTTTTCATTTTAATGAGGAACTTAGCAACTTGTATTATTCATTCGCCGTCAATGGTATTTCGAAATTTATATGTCCTTCCTATGGTTTTATTTTAAGGAAAAGAGGCTGAACAATGGAATTGTTTAAAGCGCTTATTCATTCGGGAATAACGACGAAAGAACGAGTGCAAAATTTAAAGATCCACTTATATAACAGCAGTGGGTTGAGAAAGGTAAGTTCGCAAAGTGTCCGGTTTCTTGTCTTTGAAGACGGGAAGCCGCTTTGTGCTGTAAAAAAAATCCCATTAGTGGGTTTATATGATCTTGAAAGTATGCTGAAGGTCCAAAAATCACTGCATAATAATCCTATTGTTTGTTCTCCTAACTTGTACGGTACTTTCAATGGAACAGAACACTTATATATTGTAGAAGAATTAATAGATAATCCTAATCTAGAAGATCTAGTTCTGAATGAAAGTTGTAATTTGTCTATAACATCTGTCTTAGACCGGATTTATTCTGTCTTTCAGAAGGAATTGAGAGAGTCTGAATTAGATGCTCATGTCGAAACCACTGAATGGTTAACCGCGGCGAAGATGATCGGATTAAACGCCCATCATATAAAAATACTTAATGATGAGATTATCAAGAATTACGAATATCTGATGAAACCTGCAGTTATGACTTCTAGAGATATTCTACTTAAAAATATCATAATAAAAGAAGATCTGATTTATCTTGTGGATTTTGATTTAAGCCGAAAAACTAGCTTCTTATGGATTGATCTACTTCGAACCCAATACTATAGTCCTGTTAATTTTGACCCCTATCAGATCAAAAGCTTAATGCCTCTAGAAGTCGATGGGAAACTATTAAAAATTATCTTTCTATTAAGTGAACTATATCTTCAAAGTCAAGTTTTTGACGAAGGTTACTTGCCTTCTGTAACGCATAAATTAAAAAGTGAAATTTTACCGCTATTCGACGAGCTTTTCAATACAGATCTTTATAATGAATGGATAGAAGGAATGCAAGAAACGGTAGCACCGGCATCCACACCTAATGTTGAATCATATATACAACTGTATTGGTCAAATGCTGAAAATAATATTTTTACTGAAGAAAATTCCAGTAAGCAAGCACTTTATACCGATAATGACTGGCATCAATATTTATTTGAATTAAACATAGATCAGATATCTATGTTAAGATTAGATCCCGCAGATCAACAAGGTATTTATGAAATTCGTAAATTGCAGATTATTAGTAGTAATGATTCTAACCTAGACTTGCTTGATATGGTGAAGACGAATGGAGAATTACAACTTTTCACTTCTCAAGAAGGTATAGGAGGATTTAGTTGGACCAATGACCCGCAGTTGATAGTAGAGCTTCACAATGTCATTCAGGAAGGACCCTATAAGGTCCTTGTAGAGATAAAAGTAAGTAATAATTTGTCTCCGTACCTGAATAAAACATACGAATATGAATTAATTATTGACAATCTTAATCGAAATCTTTCTAAGCAAGAAAATGAGTATCAACTAGCTGTTCGAGAGCATCAACAAGTTGTTCGAGAGTATCAAGAAGCTATTCAAGAACAGAAACTGCAAACTGAAGCTGGCAGATTACAAAACACGAAACTTCGATTAGAATTGGATACGATTAAAAATACCAGATCATGGCGTTGGACTTCGATAATAAGAAGAGGTACGGGACAATTGCGAGCATTGAAGAGTAAACTCTTGGGCGAAAAATCCATTCATTTGGTTCCTTTACAGCAATTGCATCAAAAAACTGAGGATATTTGGAAATCTACTGGCGATGATCCTCAGTTTATCATGAATAATTCTATCCGATCAGGATGGGTGCACTTCTCTTTTTCAGGAACAGCCGATCAAATGATCGCATTAAAGCTTTACTATGACCTGGGTCAGGGGATGTCGGAAGAAAATTCAGTTATTTTAGGGATCCTTTCAAAGAGCAGTGTTAAACAACAAAGTGCTTTTTTTCAGTTGCCTAAAGATACGCAAAACCTGAGATTAGATCCTGGTGATAAGGCCTCAGAATTTTCTTTATTTGACTTAAAGATAAGACCTATTTCAAAATTTGAATTATCGATACGACCGGTTATTAAGTTTTTTGTGGATTATGGTTTTTCTTTTTCTACACTAAAAATGTTTATTGTAAAGTCTTTCAGGATTTTTAACAATGAAGGGATCAAAGGTCTTAGTAGAAAAGCAAAATCGTTTATTTTGCCGATGAAAAAAGTAGAGACCGAGCTTATAGATTATAACAAATTTGTGGAATCTACTACCAAGAGTAAAAAAGAACTGGATATGCTACGTGAAAGTGTCAGTCAATTCAATTACCTTCCAGTTATTTCTGTGTTAGTCCCGGTTTATAATGTGGAAGAGCGATGGTTGAGACGATGCATTGATTCTGTTGTTAATCAAGTATATCCATATTGGGAGTTATGCCTTGTTGACGATTGCTCGTCGGCACCTCATATTCAGCAAGTTTTAAACGAGTACAGAAATAAGGACTCCAGAATTAAAGTCTTGTTCAGAGAGACAAATGGACACATATGTGCAGCTTCTAATGATGCTCTGAATCTTGCAACGGGTGAATTTGTTGCTTTATTGGATCATGATGATGAATTAACACCGGATGCATTGTATGAGAATATGCTTCTATTGAATGAGAAACCAGATGCTGATGTCATTTATAGTGATGAAGATAAAATCTCGATTGAGGGTAATAGACATTCTCCTTTTTTTAAGCCGGATTGGTCGCCAGATACATTTCTTTCACAGATGTACACTTGCCATTTAACCCTTTACAGAAAAAAGGTTATTGATAAGATAGGTGGCTTTAGAGTTGGGTTTGAAGGCAGTCAGGATTACGATTTAATGCTGAGGGTGTCAGAAGTAACACAGAATATTTATCATATTCCCAAGGTGTTGTATCATTGGCGCGAAATACCAGAATCAACAGCCTCAGGAAGCTCTGCTAAAAATTATACTCATGAAGCTGGGTTACGTGCTTTGGAAGAAGCACTCAAGCGGCGTAACATTGACGGTTGGGTAGAAGGTGTTGAGGATATTCCAAATTTATATCGAGTGCATTATAAACCAATAGGAAATCCAAAAGTCTCAATCATCATTCCAACAAGAAATATGGCAACCATATTAGAGCAATGTTTGAACTCCATATTCGATAAGACAACCTATGATAATTTTGAGGTGATTATTGTAGATAATGGAAGTGATGAACCGGATGCATTGAAATTATTTGAGCATTGGAGGATAAAAGAGCCCATTCGTTTTAAAGTATTAACATATGATATTCCATTCAACTACTCGAAAATTAATAATTTTGCCGCCCAACAAGCTGATGGTGAACTACTTCTGCTGCTTAACAACGACGTTGAAGTTATTACTCCAAATTGGCTTGAAGAAATGATCGGTCAAGCGATTCGCAAGGAAATAGGGGCCGTAGGGGCCTGCTTGTATTACCCTGATAAAACAATTCAACATGCTGGGATCGTGTTAGGTTTGGGTGGCGTTGCCGGCCATAGTCATAAACATTTTCCGTCAGATGCAACAGGATATTTTTGTAGACTAAAAATGGTAACTAATTATGCTGGCGTTACAGCAGCATGTTTAATGATTCGAAAAGAAGTCTTTCATGAAGTAGGTGGCCTAGAAGAGGAACTGCAAGTGGCATTTAATGATGTCGATTTTTGTTTGAAAATTTATGAAAAAGGTTATAAGAATGTTTGGTTGCCCCAAGTTCAACTTTATCATTATGAATCTAAAAGCAGAGGTTATGAGGATACTCCCGATAAACAACGACGCTTTCAAAATGAAACCAAATGGATGCGTAATAAGTGGGCAAATTTGTTAGACAGAGATCCGTTTTATAATCCAAATTTGACTAAAGACCGAGAAGATTTTTCATTAGGGAAGCCCTTTGATTAAATTTTCTTAAACCACATGTCAGGGGACAATGATGTTGCTATGAGTAGTCTATTTAGGTCGGTTGGAAAAAAGATGGTTGTATTACTTGCTCTTATGTTGTTATTCGTAGTATTAACCTTAATTGCGAACAAGAGCCTTTTGCTTAATTCTAAATGGTTATATGTATTATCTGCACCACTAGCCGTTGTATTTTTAATTGTCCAAAACAGATTTAATTTAAGGTCAATCTATATTGCAATCACTGTATATGGATTCATGTATGTCTTGTATACACCCGTTTTTTCTCCTATAGATGAAGCAGCGCATTTTGATTATATTATAAAACTTTTATATGATCATCGAATCCCAGTTATTTCGGGTCTTATAGATACTAATAAATTAGCAACCGTCTCAGGATATGCAATACCCGGCACGGGCACGTTACAATATGAGGCGGTTCATCCGCCTTTATATTACTTTATAGGAAGCTTGTTTGTTTATCCGGTTCAAAGTAATCTTGCTATTAGTTTGATAAGCTTAAGAATGTTAGGGTTATGCTTCTTGCTCATTTCTGCTCATTACGCCATTAAATCATACCTCTTTTTAATCGAAAAATATAAATGGGAAAGAAATGATGCCTTATTCGTCATTCTTGCGCTTCTTTTTTATACGAATCCTAGCATACTGACTAGAATGATTACTGTCAGTAACGAATCTTTAGTTGTTTGTTTATCAAGTATATTAATATATTTAATGATTAAGATCGTTCAATTTCCAGATTCAAAGAGATATATTCGTTGGATTGCGTTTGTGTCTGGTTGCTTAATACTTACGAAAATAACAAGTGTAATTTTTATATTACCAATGGTTCTGTTTATCTTAC
>NZ_VIDW01000077.1:0-11703 GCF_006519665.1 Paenibacillus sp. tmac-D7
TACACGGCGCGCGACCTGACGAACCTGCCCGGGAACTACCTAGGGCCGGAGGAGCTCGCGCGCGCAGCTCAAAGCTTGGCCGCCCGCTACGGCCTCGAATGTACCGTGCTCGACGAGCGGGGCATTCGCGAGCACGGGATGGGCGGGCTCGCAGCGGTCGGCCAAGGCAGCGTCAACCCGCCGCGCATGATCGCGGTCCGCTACCGCGGAGCCTCGTCGCCGGAGGCGGGCGTGCTGGGCCTCGTCGGGAAAGGCATCACCTTCGATACCGGCGGAATCTCGCTCAAGAAGCCCGACGGGATGGAAGAAATGATCAGCGACATGGGCGGGGCCGCCGTCCTGCTGGGGCTGATCCATGTGCTGGGGCGGTTGAAACCGCCGATGGATGTCGTCATGGTCATTCCGACCGCCGAGAACATGCCGTCCGGAGCGGCTTTCAAGCCGGGCGACATCGTGAAGCTGATGGACGGACAAACGGTGGAAGTATTGAATACGGACGCGGAAGGGCGGATCGTGCTGGCGGACGGCGTGTTGTATGCGAAAAAGCTGGGCGCTACGCGCCTGATCGACGTGGCTACCTTGACCGGGGCCGTGTTGGTCAGCTTCGCGGATGTCGCGACGGGCGCGGTGACGAATGATGACGCCCTGCTTCAAGAGGTGCTCGCGAACGCGCAGGAAGCGGGCGAGAAAATATGGCCGCTGCCGAACTATCCGGAGTACCGGGACATGCTCAAGAGCCGCGTAGCCGACATCAAGAACGCCACCGGCCGCGACCGCTGGGCGGGCTGTATTACGGCGGGTTTGTTCATCGGGCATTTCGCCGGGGAAACCCCCTGGGTTCACCTCGATACGGGAGGCACGGCCTGGCTGTGGAGCGAGCGGGGCACCGAGCCGGCAGGAGGCACCGGGGCGACGGTACGCACACTGGCCAGGCTGCTGGGCAAGTCGTAACGAAAGTTCATCCGGTTCCGCCTAGCGAAAAAAGCAGATGATTCGCCCGGTTGGTTACCCGAAGGCGGTCATCTGCTTTCATGTATTAAGCCTGCATCTGCTTGCTGCCAGATGTCACGGGAACGGCATTTGCCATTTGCCGGACGGCCATCTCCTCGAGATCGCCCAAACGAATCGTCAGTCGCGTCACTTCGTCGGTCGTGACGGATAGTCCTGCGGTCCGTTCGGCAAGCTGCTTGAGGTCGATGCCGATCCATCCCGGCTTGCTCGGGTGCGCCGACAAGTCATAAGACAGTACCGGAAGTCCGGCGTCTGCAGCTTTACCGGGTTTCATGTTCGTTTCAGGAGCTTCCTCCCACTTGAGGCTGTCCAAGTGAAAATAAAGCTTGCCGGCCTTCCGCCACCGGACGAAACCGGGGTCGAACGAGATCGTTACCTTGCCGTTCACGCCTCCCGAATGGACGCGAAGGCTGACCCGCTTGCGATGCTTGGGACGAATATATTGATGCCGTTCGATATCGGGCAGCCAGATGACGATCAGGATCGGCAAGGCGCTGGCGGCATACAAGTAAACCGTTGATTCGTAATAGACGGCCAAACCGAGCAGTACCGCGAACGCGACGAGCGAGGCGGCGAAAAGCCGGGTTTTCATTCTATGCATAGTGAAATCCCCCAGAAGTAAGGTACGGATCAGGCGAAAGCGGTGGGATCGCCAACCTTTATATTACCATAACGCTTGGTCCCTTGAAAGTCGCTTGGTGCTGGAGGTTTTATCAAATTTTGGTGAAGGAGGGGTTCGGATGAAACCAAGGATCGGCATCGTCGGTCTGGGCGATATCGCCCAAAAGGTATACATGCCGCTGCTTTCGGCAAACGATAATGTCGATATCGTCGGCTTGTCAAGCCGCAATCCGGCCACAGTCGAACGGATCGGCGCGCAGTATCGGATACCGGGGCGTTTTGCCTCGGTCGAGCATTTGCTGAAGGAAGCCAAGCCGGATATCGTGTTCGTGCACAGTCCGACGGAAACGCATGAGGATATCGTCATGTCTTGTCTGCAAGCGGGCGCGCACGTCTACGTGGATAAGCCGTTATCCTATGATTTGCAGGCCTCGCAGCGGATGGCAGACTACGCCCTCGATCATAACTTGCTGCTGGCCGTCGGCTTTAATCGCCGGTTTGCTCCACTCTATACGGAGGCCAGGCGTTGGCTGGCGCAAACTGGCGGCTTTGACGCAGTTACCGTCTCGAAACACCGCACCAAGCTGCAAAATCAATGCGCCCGGCATACGCTTTACGACGATCTGATCCATATGCTCGATCTGCTGTTGTGGCTAGGCGGGGACGCTTTCAAGGTCGGATCGTACTTGGAGCGTACGGATGCCGAAGGCAGGCTGGTGCTTGGCTCGGGCACGCTGCTGTTCGGACAGGGGAATGCGGACTCGGCAGGCAGCGCCGATGGGGCGATCGCCCATTTCGGGATGGCGCGGCTGGCGGGAGCCGACCTGGAGAAGCTGGAACTGCATGGCGGCGGACGTTCCGCCGAGGTCCTGAACATGGAGAGAGCGGTTTGGATGGAGCGAGGCGAAGCCCCCCGCGAGCAAACGTTCGGCAGCTGGGACACCATTTTATACCGAAGAGGGTTTGCCGGCGTCGTCCAGCATGTGCTTGCTTCGCTTGCCGATCCCGGCAGCTGCACGGTTCGGGCCGACCGGGTTCTTCCGGCGCACCGGCTCGTTGAGGCGCTTCATCCTGGCGCTTAATGGACCGCATGGTCAAACTTGCCTGATACGGTTATACTATATGTAATATGTAATACTCCCCAATGTTAAGGAGGTTGATCATTAACATGGCAAACGAAACCAAATTCACAAATGACAATATCGCCGACCGCGTTCCCCCGGGCCAAACGCTAACCGACGGCTTTCCCGTTCTGCACTACGGCAGCGTTCCGTATTACAATGATATGAGCAAATGGGATTTGCGCCTATTCGGACTGGTGGAAGAGGAAGTTACTTTAAGCTATAAACAATTTCTGGCGCTGCCGATGCGCGAGTTCCATAATGACATTCACTGCGTAACGACGTGGTCGAAGCTCGACAACGTCTGGGAAGGCGTCTCGGTCGCGACAATCATGGAACTGGTTAAGCTGAAGCCGGAAGCGAAATACGTGATGCTGCACGCCGAGCACGGCTGGACGACGAATTTGCCGCTGGACGATTTCTTGCGCGACACGACGTTCCTTGGCATCCGCCACAACGGCCAGCTGCTGACGCCCGAGCATGGGGCTCCCGTGCGCGCGGTCGTTCCGCATCTTTACTTCTGGAAGAGCGCGAAGTGGCTGCGCGGCATCGAATTTATGGAGAAAGACAAGCCGGGCTTTTGGGAACGGAACGGGTATCACATGTATGGCGATCCCTTCAAGGAGCAGCGCTACGATTTCGATTAAAGGTATACTTAGAAGAAACTCACTCGGTTACACAGAACTGAGCGTGAGTTTTTTGATTAAGGGATTTAAGTAAAGGAATAGTTGGGGACGTAAAGGGGACGTGAATAAATCACGTCCCCATATGTATGTATCGTGGATAGAAAATCAGTAGCAATAGCAAAACTTATAGTGGCACTAAACCGAATGGGATTATTTTAGATTTAGATATCCCACAAGAATCTGATTTCTAAAGCTTTCCTTCGATATCGGCATCGCATATAACCCCGATCTCGTAATCCGTGACATCGAAGGGATTGTCGTCGCTCCGCTGGAGCGCGTCGATACGAAGAAACTACTGGAACAAGCTTATCAAGTAAAGATCGCATCCAACAATTTGGACGAGACGTTGTGGCAGCAAGAGCACACGGTAACCTCTAACGTCTACGGTGACCGATATTTTATCAACTAATGCAGCCATCGCAGCTACACAAAACCGGAAGACACAGCTTGAGCTAACCAAGAAAATTGAAGTGACGTACTCGGAAGCGAATCAAGCATTACAGGCCTACACCGAGGAGGCGCGAAACGTAGAGGATTTGCGGGTCGATCTTCGTAGAATGGAAATTCGTTACAAGGTAGGCGCGGTTTCCAAGCATGAGGTGAACGCTTTCGGTTTGAAGCTGAAGCAAGCCGAGGCGGAGAGAGACATCGCTGCATTGAAATTTTATGCGATGCAGGAAAAGGCTGAGGCGATGAAGAAAGGCTTTATTTCTTAATTCCGCATCATGACCATTCTTATAGGTTGTTTAACTTTCGATAGTGGGGCCATACGAGGCTGCCGCGGGATTAATCGGTGGCCTTGTAAATCGATTGGGGTACTCTGATGATTTTATTATTCATGCATATATAGATCTTTCATGCGAAACGACACTAGGCTGCCTACACTTTCGGAAGCCTGTTCAGGTCTACCAATAAAAGCATGCTAACATAACCAGTAAAACGGGGTATCCTCTGTAATAGATTTAAAGCAAACCTACCAAATAACCCTCTAAAGCTGCCATCGCGAAGGGTTGTTTTCAACGGGAATAAGCTATGTGAAAATCTTTTTACTAGCTAATATCGTGTATAGTCCAGTGGACAAGCTTATTCGCACATGTGACCAGGGCCACTTTATGAGGCTTTCTTACATTCCAACGGGTACTTTAACTAATGCTCGGAGATCCGTTTAAAGAACAAAGGTATGATTTTGACTAAAAAGAAGACCGGCCAGGATATTGAATCCCAATCGGTCACCTATTAAAATCCAGTTCGGATAAAACCGAAGTGGGCGCACTCGACCTGTAAAGGTTCAGAATTGCTGCGAGCTGAATAGTACTTTGGGACAAAAAAAAGGAACGCACCTTAGGCAAGTGGTATTATCCCCTTACGGTAGACAGTGAAAAAAGAGTTCATGTTATGATGGACTCAACACTGTTGACCGGGGGGATTTTTTATGGCAAAAAAGGGACAAGCACCCTCCTGTTCTGTTCCCCAATACATTAAATCGGGAGTTCTCAGCAGCGGCGGTAAAACGCAAGTTAGTGACCGGTATTACCTATGTTCGTGTAGGACACGATTTCCTCTACCTGTCAGCCATTCTGGATCTATACAACAACGAGATCATTGCCTGGAGATTGGGACAACGTAACGACCTAGAGCTCGTGTTAGACACGGTGAGAGCGGTTGAAGCACCAGGAGCACTCCTGCACTCGGATCAAGGCTTTCAATACACCACGAAGGCTTACACGAAACTACTTGCAGACCAAAAGCTTGAAGGCAGCCACTCCAGACGTGGAAATTGCTTTGATAACGCATGCATCGAATCTTTCTTCTCGCATCTAAAGACAGAAAAGCTCCATCTCTCTAAACCCAATAATGAAGCTGAGGCTGAGCGTTTAATTGCCGAATATGTGACGTACTACAACCATGAACGGTTCCAGAAAAAATTAGGCGACCGCTACCCAGTTGAATTCAGGGAGGCAATCGCCGCTTAATTACCTCTTTTTTTAATTGTCTACTTGACGGGGATAAGACCAAAGTGCGAACCCTTTTTTTGTTGCTCTATTAGCCCTCCACGTGAAGCATTGCCACCGAGCTCCAAGAAAAGGGCCCATTCAACCGGCATAAGGCCAGAAATTTTTTGTAACATACATATGACATGATGTTGGATGCGGCAAGCCGGATGGTAGAATGGCTCACCGCGCTGGAGCTATGGGGACTTGAGGGCTTAGAAAGATGCGCGCAGTCCGCAAATATTTGCGGGGATGCATGCATCGTTTGCGCGTTCACCTGTCTCTTCCTTGTTTATGATGGTAACAAAGGGATTGGTGATATCCATGGGAGGTATCTTAGAATGATAGAAAAAGATGTAATTATTATCGGTGGCGGTCAGGCAGGGTTATCCATGGGATATTATTTACAAAAAAATCAGTGTGATTTTGTCATTCTCGATGCAAAAGCACGTTCCGGCGACAGTTGGAGAAATCGCTATGATTCTTTGTTTTTATTCACACCGCGAATGTATAACAGCTTACCTGGTTTAGCCTTTCCGGGCCGACCGGATGGTCTTCCTACTAAAGATGAGGCTGCGGACTATTTGGAACTTTACGCCCAGCATTATTCTCTTCCCATTGTGTTCAATACTACCGTTACCTTATTGAAGAAAATACAAAATGGCTTTTACCTCCGGAGCAGTCAAGGAGACGAATTTGCAGCTAATCAAGTGGTTATTGCTACAGGTCCTTTTCAAAAGCCTTTTATACCTACGTTTTCTCAAGGCTTTAATAAACATATATACCAGGTGCATTCTTCTATTTACCGTAACCCTACCGAATTACGTTCGGGTTCTGTGTTGGTCATAGGGGCTGGAAATTCCGGAGCACAAATTGCTGTTGAGCTAGCTAAGCAGCATGAAGTAACCATATCTATAGGCCATAAAATGAGTTTCAAGCCACTTTACCTCTTACGTAAAAGTATTTTTTGGTATTTTAACAAAATTGGTTTGCTGGGAGCGGATATTCATACGAAAAGGGCATCCTGGCTTAAGAAAAAGCCGGAACAAATTTATGGTTTGGAGTTAAAGAATCTCCTGAGTGCTAAAACCGTTGCGATGAAGCCTCGAGCCGTTAGTGCAGAAGGGGAAACAATACGATTCGAAGACGGTTCTTCCATTCAAGCTAATAACGTGATCTGGGCGACAGGTTTTCGGCCCGATTATAGTTGGGTTGACGTTGATGGCCTTTTAGATTCGAACGGATTTCCACAGCATGAAAGAGGTGTCAGTCCTATAGATGGATTATACTTTTTGGGGCTGCCATGGCAATCTCGTCGGGGGTCGGCACTGATGGGCTGGGTTGGCCAAGATGCTGAGTATCTTATGGGTGATATGATAAAAAACCAAAGATCTGCAATAAAGTTTGTTGGAATCCTGAACACATAACGTACGTTGTCTGTGAAAAATACAAAGACAGCTGGAGGTACATGTATGGCAAAAATCGATACCGTGACATTACACCCATCAAATCATAGTCGCCCCAATCCTATACTATTTGTCCATGGCGCTTTCCATGGCGCTTGGGCGTGGGAAGAATACTTTCTGCCCTATTTCGCTGACAAAGGGTACGAGGTTCACGCACTCAACTGGAGAGGGCATGGAAAAAGCGCCGGGCGAGAACGACTGCGGTGGAATCGGATGACCGATTATGTTGAAGATGTTACTGAGGTAGCGTCTTCCCTGAAACAGCCGCCGATCATTGTGGGTCATTCGATGGGCGGGTACGTCGTTCAAAAGTATTTAGAGCATCATCATGCTCCATGTGGTATTCTGCTAGCTTCAGCACCACCTGGAGGCACGAAGAAAACTACGGTAAAGACCGCTCTCCAGAATCCAGGCAAGCTGCTGAAAACATTAATTACCGGACGAGTAAATCTTTACAACAATGAAGCTGGAGCGGTCCAAGCATTTTTCTCGGCCAGTATGCCGCCGGAACAGCTCAAGCGATACGTCAGCAATTTGCAGGACGAGTCGCTCCGGGCCTTTTGGGAGATGGCTCGAATGCCGGTGCAGACACAGAAAATCAAGACTCCCATGCTGGTTCTCGGTGCAGCGAACGACTTCTTCATAGATGCTGATGAGATGCAGGAAACGGCGCACGCTTATGGCACAAAGCCGGAAATTTTCGCTAATATGGCGCACGATATGATGTTGGAGGCTGATTGGAAACTTGTGGCAAATCGGATGGTAGAATGGCTGACAGTGCAAAAGCTCTAACGACTTCAAAGCTTAAAACATGTAGACACGGCATACAGTTAATCGTGAAAGGGATGAACAAATTGTTTAGTTTAGTTTGGGTGCTATGTATCACAGCAGTAGCTATAATAGGTTTTTTATGTATACGCGTTTAGTGCCGCTGAAAGGTTTGAGAAACTATAATGCAAATGATTTTGAGAAAGAGATTGAACGCAGCTCTAATCATGTGCTTATAGACGTTAGAGAAAAAACAGAATATAGTAAAGGCTTTATTCCTGGGGCTGTAAATATCCCTTTGTTGGAATTAAAACGACGCCTAGACGAAGTTCCAAAGAACAGAGAGATTTTGTTGTATTGCCGCGGGGGGATGCGGAGCAAGCAGGCGGCATTCATTTTAAAGAAAAACGGTTATTCGAAGATATCACAATTACAAGGCGGTATACTTTCGTGGAAAGGAAGCATACAGCAATTGTCTTAACAATACTCTCTCCGAGGGTACGAAGTGCCTGACAACACAGGAAACATGGGAACGAGCGACGTCACGCTGTACGCGAAGTGGACGGCGAGGATCAAAAGGGTCGGCTGTCCAAGCGCGTTGCAAAGCATTAAATTAGGATAGAAGTTACGCCGCTCCCAGAACTTCTTCAGCATCACATATACGGTCAGTCAATAACCCTGTTTACCTCTGCATAAAATACCAGCCTTTGTGCACATGTTAATAAAAAATAGCACAAGAAGCACACAATGGCCCTACAACCCTTCTTCTTTTTCCGATTGAACTTCACTTCGTCGGGAATAGGAATGAGGACATTAGGGCCTTTTCGTTCTTGTAATCCATATTACAGAGCAGCCTTCAGTGATGTTCTATAGTAAAAATAGACACTTAATTTTAGAAAATAGGTGTGTGGAAAGCTGGATCAAGAGAGGGGCGCCTGAACTCAACAATACGTAAGTATAGGCGGTGAGTCCGATGAAAATAACGATTTATACAAGCGATCACTGCTCTGCATGCCGGAAAGCGATTCAATTTTTTCAAGAAACGGGTATGCCTTATCATCAACTGGATGTGGGCTATAACAAGGGGAATTTTGATGAAATGCTTAGGCTTGGCGGAATTGCTACGCCGTTGATTATTGTGGGTACCCAAACCTTCCATACGTTCGATCCGCAGAAAATAAAGGAGGCACTGCTAAGACATGATGGATAAGCTATGGTATTTATCTAGAATCAGCATTTTTGAGGCGCTTCCCGAGGAAGATTTGAAGGAGCTTGACCAAATGGCACCCATGACTCATTTTAACGCTCTACCCAAAGGAACATTAATTCAGACCCCGGACACTTATCGTGACGGTCTGTTTTTTATCAAAGAGGGAAAGCTTCGTTTATATAAAATCAATGCTGAAGGAAAGCAGTTCACCGTTGGAATCCTGGGTAAGGGAAACATGTTTGGAGAGATCGACACGTTCTCGTTCGGCACAAAGGGAATCTATATTGAAACCATGGAAGAAACGTTGATTTGTTCCGTTCTAAAGGAGCATTTTGAGAATTTCTTAGCGAAGAGGCCCCAGTTAGCCATGAGATTCTTAACGGAATTAAGCAGCATGCTTAGGGATAGAGATGAGATGTTGGAAAAGCTGGCTCTTGGAGATGTGAGAGAACGAATTCTCCATTTGCTGCTCAAGCTTTCGGAGAAGTTTGGAGTTGAGGATGAAGGACTGGTAAAAATAGACTTGGCCTTAACTCATCAAGAAGTTGCCAATATGATCGGTGCGACGCGAGAGGCGGTCACTGTTATATTAAATGAACTTATGAAAGAAGGAATGATTCGAACCGGAAGGAAAACCATTTCAATCCACCAAAGGAAGGTTAAAGCGTGTCTTGAATTCGGCTGTAAGGAATAAGAAAATGGATGACCCGAAGTTCTGAGAATTCGGGGAGTCCATTACTTATCTTTTGTAAGATACATTACAGAAGGAAGCGGATGATTGGGGTAAGATGGTCTCATCTTACAGAAAGGAGTCGAGTATCATGGGAGCTGGTTCAACTGCCCATCGTTGAATATAGATAACGAACCGGAACTTGCTATGGATGAAAAAATTGGAGCAATCAAACATATAATAAGGGAGGAACTACCGATGAAAAAAATCGCGATTATTGTACATGCTTCAGAAGCTGAATTGGGACGGGCGCTGCACTCGCTTTTATACGCAAAGGAATTGCATGAAGCGGGGCATGAGGTGAAGGTATTTTTTGATGGTGCCGGTACGGTATGGGTTAAAAAGTTTGAGGATCCTGCCAGTGACTTCAACCCGCTGTACAAAGCTGTTAAAAACCTTGGCCTCATCGCAGGGGTGTGCGAATATTGTGCTCATGCATTCGGTGTCAAAGATGAAGTGCGAGCGTCGGGTTTGACCACAATAGGGGAACGGGACGGACATCTAAGTGTTGCGCAGTTCATTGCTGATGATTATCAAATCATGACTCTGTAAAAAATTACAAAAAGATCGCCAAGCCTGAAGCCCGAAGTTTTCAGTGCTTGCGATCTTTTGTTTTTTTGTTCGTTTTTGTTCGGTCACCAAATATGGTATTTTAATATAGGTATCTCTATCAAACCTATCCGGCTGCACAGAAAGGCTGCAAGATTCATGGAATATATACAACCGGGAAGCAGGCAATATGCAAGCGCCATAATCGCGCTCTTTTTAGGCAGTTTTGTCACATTTGCGGAGCTCTACAGCACACAACCCCTGATTCCGGTGCTGACGAAGGAATTTGGGGTATCGCCGGCCACCGCGAGCTTGACGCTGTCGGTTAGCACCGGATTTCTCGCATTTTTTCTGTTTATCGTCTCCCTTTTCTCCGACCGGCTGAAGCGGAAAAGAACGATGACCTTCGCTTTGCTGCTGTCAGGGCTGCTTTCGGTCGGGGCGGCTTTGTGCCATCGGCTCGAGCCGCTGCTGGTGATTCGTGCTCTGCAAGGTATCGTATTGGCTGGCTTTCCATCCATAGCAATGGCCTATATCAGTGAGGAATTTCATTCAAGCCGCTTGGGGACCGTCATCGGTATTTATATAAGCGGGACGAGTGTAGGCGGCATGGCGGGCCGTTTGGTTGTCGGGGCTTTGTCCGATTATTTCACTTGGCATGTTGCGATCGGGATGCTTGGGGTCATCAGCTTGACGTTCGGAGGTTTATTCTGGATTCTGTTGCCCGAGTCCAAATACCAAACCTCGAACGTGAAGTCACGGCGGAGCATCCATGTATTCCGGCTGCTGAAGGATCGAAGGCTGCTCGCTCTGTACGCGATCAGTTTCCTGCTGATGGGTGCTTTTGTTTCCCTGTTTAACTTTATCAGCTTTCCCTTGCTGGCTCCTCCTTATGAATTAAGCCAGACGTTAGTAAGCTCCATATTCGTTGTCTATTTGATGGGTACGTTAAGCTCGGCCTGGATGGGCAAGCTTACCGACCGCATGCCTCATTCCAAGGTGATCGCGATAGCCATTGCCCTCATGCTGACCGGGGCGTGTGTGACGATAAGCATGCCGCTGTTGCTTAAAATCATAGGGGTTTCCCTATTCACCTTTGGATTTTTCGGCGCCCATTCTGTAGCGAGCGGCTGGGTCGGAAAGCTGGCCGCGCCAGATCAGAAGGCTCAGGCCTCGTCGATATACCTGCTGTTTTATTATGCAGGCTCCAGTATGATGAGTCCGATAGGCGGATTGGTATGGAGTCGATTCGGGTGGTCGGGGCTGGTCGGTTATACCGGATTATTACTGCTTATTGCCGGTACTTTGAGCGTAGTCGTGTCTCGCAGCCATAGGGCTGCCGCAAGGCAGCCAAAAGCCGAATTGGGGTAGCTCTGATTCCGGCAGCCGCGGATAAGCTGCTTTATTCACTGATTACGCAAAAGGAGCTAATCCTGTGAAGTGACCCAAAAAGTTAGACAAGGTTATGTTATTAGGCAGCTTGTAAGGCATGCGTACGGTATTGAACTGGACTCATGCCTTTTAATTTTGCCTTCATTCGTTTGTGGTTA
>NZ_VIDW01000078.1:0-11674 GCF_006519665.1 Paenibacillus sp. tmac-D7
CTGCGGCTGCGCTTGCGGCCGTCCAGGTATGGATCGCGCTCGGCTCGAGCTCGATCACGTTCTCCTTGGCGCCGCGATCCTGCAGCACGACGCGCAGCGGCCAGTCGCCGCCCGCCTTGGCCGGCTCCTCAAGCTTCAGGCACGTGCGGAACGGCGTGCCGTCCGACTGCCAGCCGATGGACACGAGCCAGTCTTCTTCGTCCATCCAGACGTCGACGGACTCTTGACCCCGCCGGAACAGCGGGAACGAACGTTCGAGGCGGTTGAGATGCTCGCGCATGACGCCGTCGGCTTCGATCCAGAGCGGAATGAGCCGTTCCATCCAATGCTGGGCGAGCGGAGAGGCCGCCCAAGCGGCGGCGTGTTCCGGCAGCTCGAGCTTCCAGCCGAGCTCGCCGCTCTTCCATTTGGCGAAATCCGGCATAAAGCGTCCGGCGCGGAGCGCGTCCTTGACATAAGGAGCGAGCTTGGACAGCTCCGACAGCTCGGGGGTAAACGTTAGCCGCTGGTGCTGCACCACAGCCGGCGCGGCCAAATAGTCGAGCGCCTCTAAGGCGGGCAGCAGCAGGCCTTCCATTTGGGCCGACTCCGTCACCTCGATGAAGGTACCGTAGAATGATGGCTCATGCCAGGCGAAGAGCCAATCCCGCAAGTCGTAAGCATCGTAGATGCCGCCGTTGTAACGCGTGCCCCAGATGAAGAAATCGTCCTGCTGCGCCCAGCGTATATGTACGCGGATCTCGGTCGTGTCGGTCATGGGATCCATTTTCCTTTCCGCAGCTCTTCCTGCAGCGCCCGCAGCCGCGAGTATTTCACGGCCAGGCGATAAATATATTCCTCCCAGACCGCGGGTCGCTCCAGTTTTTTATAGAGGGCGTTCAATTTTTTCAGCAGCCTCATGGCGTTCTGGTAGGCCGTTCGATTTTTCTCTGCGATACAACGCTCGACCGCCTGATGATAAAGCGGCAGCACAAGCGCCGGATCGTGATTCTCCACCGTTTGCAGGTCGGGCGAGTACAAGTTGAGCGGCGACACCCGGTTGGCCAGCTGCAGGTCGATCCATGCCCGATAGCGCCCGGCTTTCATCAGATAGGTCGTGTAGAACGTGTAGGTTCGCGGCAGAAGCGCCACCATCACGTGCACCCACTCGGCGTCGTTCGTCTGCCGCTGCACGGCCTCGATCCAGTAGTGGCAAAACTGCCGCAAGTCCTCCTGCTGCGCCTTCTGCATGACAGGCAGGAGCCAGCGCAGCCAAGCGAGCATCCGCTCCCAGGCTTCCTCTTGATAACAAGCGTGCAGGTACATGAAGAAGTCGCGCGGCTCCCGGCGGACGAGCCGATCCATCCGTTCGCGCGCGGCCCCGTCTCCTTCCTCCATGAGGGTAAAATGAGCCTCCGCCAGCACCAGCGCATCTTTGCGGCGTGCCGGCAGATCGGAGGCGGTGAGCAGCTTCTGCAGCCGTGCCCGTTCCTCCCGCAGCCACTCGCGCTCATCGGCCATCCGCCACCAGAGGCCGCGATAGACCGTCGACCACGACAACGGCGAATCTTTGCCGGTCAGCGCGGCCTCGGCGATCATCGCAAGCGTCTCTTTCCAGTAGGCCGGATATTTCTTGGCGATCCCGGCGATGTCCATCTCCGGAATAAGCTGCTGCATGTCCTCGTGGCATTGGCGCGCTACGGCTTTACAGCCGGTCTCGATATAGTAGGAGAGATAGGATGTCTTGGTATCCATATAAAATTGCTCGATCTTCCGCATGATGAACACAATCAGATGAAGCGCGTACAGCTCCCGAAGCGGACGTTCCCAGGACTTCCCGTATGGCCTGAGCGATTCTTTCGCCGCGCTGTGAAACAACTCGATCGATTGCTGCTGGTTCAGCGAAAATCCGTAAAACTGCTGGTCGAAAAACCGCTGCCAGTACCCCGGCGGTTGGTCCGGAGTCGGCGGATCGAGCCGATCCTGCCGCTTCTCGGCGGCCCGGGCGTTCGTTTGCTGTTTGGATTGCTGCTGCCTCGTGCGAACGTGAATCGCCTGCTTCAATTGCTGCAGCAGCAGCTCCGGGCGGCCGTGAGGCGCGAA
Source organism: Paenibacillus sp. tmac-D7 (assembly GCF_006519665.1). Taxonomy (NCBI): domain Bacteria; kingdom Bacillati; phylum Bacillota; class Bacilli; order Caryophanales; family Paenibacillaceae; genus Paenibacillus; species Paenibacillus sp. tmac-D7. The sequence continues at coordinate 2,083 of NZ_VIDW01000078.1, forward strand.
CAGCGCAAAGACGACCGCGGCTATATGCTTGCAATGATCGCCATCCGAGCAGCTGCACTCGCTTTTGTCGATCGCCTCGAGGTTTAAAATCACTTCATGCGCCTTCGTCTCGCGCACCAGCGCATGAATTTCGATACCGTGTTTAAGTTCCGCATCCTCGACGCGGCGCTTGTGGAAATCTTCCCAGCCGCCGTCGAGCCGCTCGACGGTAAAATGATCGCGCAGATACCGGGCCAACGCGTTTATTCGATTTTTCGGAATCTGCAGCTTGAGCATCTGTTGCCCTCCGCTCGTTTTGTCTATCCTTATAGTGTACCAGATTTTGCATGCAAATGCGCGGGGGCCGCCTTTTCTCTGGAAGGGCGCATTCGGTTCTCGACCGTTGCGGCGATATCCGCTTTACAGGTACAATAAGTACAAGGAGTCCGCGGAATCGTCTGCGGTTCGGCAAGGAAAGGATGAAGCGGCATGGGAGTTAAGTTCGGCAGAGAATACAAGGATATCATCACGGATTTTACGGATGCGCTGCAGTCGGCCTCCGGCTGTCACGATTTTCTCGAGATGTCGGCGGAGGATTGGGGAGAACTGGAGGCGGAGGAACGCGAGGCTTGCATGAAAACGCTTGCCGACGATTTGTTCTACGGTCTTGGCACGGAGGGTTCCATGCATGTCGGCAATTGTGTCGTCACTCACGATGCGAAGCGGCATATCATTCGCGTCGCTACCGGCGATTCGTTTACGCGTATTATTCATTTGGTGTGAGGGGGCGAAGGATGATGAAGCCGAAGCTTGCGGATGAGGCCTTTGTGAAAGCGCGGCTTGGCGAACTGCCCGGCTGGGGGCTGGAGGAGACGAAGTGGATCGTGAAGCGGTACCGGTTCCGGGCTTTCCTGGACGGGATCGCGTTCGTGCAGGAGGTGGCGCGGATCGCCGAGGAGGCGAATCATCATCCGCTGATTGCCATCGATTATAAAGTCGTCACGCTCAAGCTGACGACGTGGAGCGCCGGCGGTTTGACCGAGCTCGACCTGGAGTCGGCCGGTCGCTTCGATGCGGCGTATGCGGCCGTACGCGGCGAGGCGCAAGAGGGAGAGTAGGGCGGCTGTTGCCTGCTCTTTTTTTATATACTGCCCTTTCCATGAACGATGGATAATGGGCATAGGAACGCCGAATTTGCTCGGGCCGGAGCGGGGGCTCCGGGACTTTCGGGCCGAAGAGTGGGACAGCCGGGCAAGGGAGTGGAGACGGTGGAGCGGGAGCGCGCCGAGTCTGAGCTGATCCCTGTCTGTGCCGCCAAACACGTCCTCCGCCGCAAGCGGCGTTTGCAGAGCCCCCCTCATCCCCGGTCTAGAACGCGAGCGATCCGCTCGCGTACGGGCATCGGCAGCTCCCGGCTTAACGCCTGGCGCAGTCGATGAGGGCGGAGACGGCCCTCTTGAAGCCAATGCTGCTCGATGCGATCGGCCTTGGGGCTTTTGCCCGGAATCAGCAAGTAGACGACGAACCATTCCTCCAGAGGCGTAAGCGGAATGGGGGAGGAGACCTCGGGGTGGCTGATGCTGCGGTCATCCTCGTTCCTGCGCCAATCGAGGCGGTACGTGCCGCTCTCATGCCGGATGCCGAACAGCCCCATCACGTCGACTTCGGCGCCGCAGATCGTGTAGTGGTAAAAGTACGTCGTGCAGAACGGCTCCTTCGGCGCGAACGCCGCGAAGCTGCCCTGCTGCCGAAGCAGTTCATGCGCCCGCTCGGCATCGTTCGCGGCTACGAGCAGGTCAATGTCGTTCGGCCGCTCGTCCAAGCCGCAGACGGCCAGTAAGGAGGAGCCGCCGAGACCCCATTCGATGCGGTGTTCGTTCAGAACACCGGCGATCCGGTTTAACGCTTCCGTGTGCAAGATCAGCCCTCCCTTTCGTCAGCGTTCGTGCCAAACCATGCAGTAAAAGGCAGCCGGGCCATTCGGCGTCATACGCTCATACGTGTCTGTAATTTCAAAACCGGCGCTTCGATAAGCGCGAATCGCCCGCTCGTTCCACGTGAGCACCTCCAGATCGATCTCGTGCTCCGGTTGAAGACGTCGCGCTTCTTCGGCGATCGCCCTGACGAATGCTGCCCCGTTGCCGCCGCCGCATCGGTCCGGATGCAAGCCCAGACCTAGACGCGTAACCCCGACGATGGGGAACAATTGAGCGAACCCGCACAGCTCTCCTTCCCGGTCCAGCACAGCGCGGTATTGTTCGTCGCGCAGCCGGGGGTCGGCGAACTCTTCCTGCAGCGAAACCATCAGCTCCCACGGCCGCCATTCGTAGATGTCGTAAGGGGCGGGATACCGCCAGGTGCAGATTTCGCGGCAATGTTCCGGCAGCAGGGGGGCGATCCGGTATAGGGGTTCAGACATGGCAAACAGCCGGCCTCCTTCGTACGAAACGGCGGTCTGCCGGTTTCCGCTATCGGCTTGTTCGGCCGCAAGATCGGCGCTTCGCAGCCCGTTCCGCTTTCGCCGGAGATCCGTTCCGTTGTATACTGATATCATACAGGAAATCATCCCTATAAAGGAAGTGATTGGCATGCAGCATGTGGTGAGCCAGGAGTGGTTGTTCGAACACGGTACAGACGATCAAGTGGTTATTGTGGATTGCCGATTCATATTGGGGAATCCGGAGGCCGGACGCAAAGCCTATGCGGCCGATCATATTCCCGCGGCCTTTTATTTGGATTTGGAGCAGGATTTATCGGGGCCGAAAGACGTACACGGCGGGCGGCATCCGCTGCCGGACCCGGATCAATTGGCAGTCAAGCTCGGCCAAATCGGGATCGACCGGGACACCCTCGTTATCGCTTACGACGATCAAGGAGGGGCGATGGCATCGCGGTTATGGTGGCTGCTCACCTACTTGGGGCATGACCGGGTGAGCCTGCTGGATGGCGGTTATACGCGGTGGAAGGAAGCGGGCTATCCGGTTACGGATGAGCCGCCGGTAGAGCATCCGACAGTATTCAAGCCGCAGCTTCGCCCGGAGCTGGTGCTGTCGATGGAGCAGGTGAAGGAGCGGATCGGACGTCCCGGCACCGTGCTGATCGATTCCCGCGAAAGCAGGCGGTATGAAGGAATCGAGGAAACGATCGATCCGGTGGCCGGCCATATTCCGGGCGCGAAGCAGCGCTTCTGGAAAGACAGCCTGGACTCCGCCGGACTGTGGAAGTCGGAGGCTGAGCAGGCGGAACGTTTCAGTGACCTGCGCGAAGCGCAGGAAGTGGTTGTGTACTGCGGCTCCGGCGTAACGGCGTGCCCGAACATCATTGCGCTGCAGCAGGCGGGCATCAAGAATGTGAAGCTGTACGCGGGCAGCTGGAGCGATTGGTGCTCGTACCCGGACAATCCGGTTGCGACGGGGAGAGAGTAGGAACGGAGAGGCCGCGCTGGATGCGGATTTGGGGGCTGTGACAGGTGGTGAACGAGTGACCTGTTGCGGCCCTTTTTGGAGCTTTCCGTTCAACAGCTTGCAAACAAGAACCCGACGAAAACAGTTGTAGCAGCCTCGGAGCCAGCCACTGCGGGGCAATCGGGTCAGGTGGCTGTTGAATGAGTGGAAAGGTCAAAAGCATGATTCAGCCACAATCCCGGTAGGATGGTGCAAGGTGATAGCAGCGGGAGTCAGTCGCAGGCGTGCTGCTGTTAACATACGAATCGCTCCTCTCAAAATGGGTGCAAAAAAGCCGCCAAAGCTGAACTGGTCAAGTCTTTGTAGACAGAGATATTAAAGCCGCTAAGCGCACTCCTTCCTGTAGGGAATGGGTGCGTTGTTTTTTAATCTAGATTGAGGCCTTTCGTTATTGTGAAAGAGCGCATGAACATACACAGCCTCCCGTAGTTCCTCAGGACTCCTAGGGCGGTAGTCCACGTACAGCTCATTCTTAAACCAACCAAAGAAGCTTTCGACGGGGGCATTATCTAAAGGAGTCCTTTACGAGACATACTCTGTGTAATTCCATGTTGCTCGAGCAAGCGCCCGTAGGCTATAGAAGTGTATTGATTTCCTTGGTCGGAATGAATGATTGCGTCAGGGGCCAAATCGCTCTTTTTGGTGGAAAGCAGTCTTTGGAGTGGACGTATGACAAGCTCAAGATCGTTCCTGTCGCTGACTTCAAGTTCCAAAATCTCATTGTTGTAGAGATCAAGGAAGACAGAACGGTACCGCGACTATACAAGTATGTAACATCGGTAACGATCTTTTCCATGGGGCGTGTAGCAGTAAAGTTCCGATTCAGGACATTACCGACGGAATGATGCTCCGTTCCTACTCTGTAGTTTTGCTTTTTTCGAAGCCTTGCCTGAATTCCTAGCCGCTGCATGGCCTTGAGTACACGTTATTTACTTGTCCACCAGCCATCCTTGCGAAGTCGATCCGTGACACGCCTGTAGCCAAAGCTTGGTCGGATGGAGTGAACCGCCTCGATTCTTTTCATAAGCGACTGCTCCTCCACCTGCCAACGATTTGGTTTTCCCCTTCGAGCAAGCCACTTGTAATAACCCGACTTGGAGACACACGCCATGTTACAAAGCATGTTTATGCTCAATTCGGAGGACAGTTCCCGGATGGATTCATACGCAATTCTTGTGATGACCTGAACGGGAACTAGACATCCCCCTTAGATAATTTTGGAGCTTTTTTAATTGTGCGATCTCCAATTTTAGTTTCGCGTTCTCGTACTGTAATCGTTCCATCTCGGAAGTGAAGGTCGTTTTAGGTCTGCCAATAGCAGGCGTTCCCTTAGGTCTGCCCTTCGCTTTAGGCTGTAAGCCGCTCGCACCATGCTCGATATAGATTGTCCTCCAACTACGGATAAGCCATGGTTCTAATTGGTGCTGGACAGCCAGTATTTCTATGGATATGCCTTCTTTAAGATGCTGTTCCACAAGCCTTACTTTAAACTCCTGCGAATGTTTACGATGGATGGATCCTTTTTTGGACATGAAAAAACAACCCCCTATGTAGACTTTTTCAGCTTTTTAATGCCATATCTACATAGAGGGTAGCAATTCAAGCTAGGCGGCGGTAATTCTGTGCATTTATAATAATTATAAATTTGGGTAATCCAAGCGGACAAGGTAATCTACGTATTGTTTGAAGAAAGGTACTAAGCTAACGGGCAGCTTAGTTTCAAGATTATGTGCGGCGAACCTTATTATAAATAATGGATAAAATTACATTTTTTATAAATACGGCCTATCCTCAAATTGAAGATAGGCCGTACCCTAAGTTATTTTCCTTCTGAAGTCCTGATATGATGGGTCACCAAATGAAATAAGTTTATCTTTCATTAGTCTCCCAACCAATATCCCAGTGTGAATTCCTTGATCCTCACAGAACTTTCTAATTGCTATTTTATCTTTGTATTTTCCTGAGGCAAGAAATTCATTGTAAGAGTGTTGAGGAATTAATGTATTTAGAGAGAAATTATCTGCTTCAATTTCTAAATCATTGATTTCATCCTCTTCCATATCGATGAATACAGTGGTCTTTTTGTTTTGAAGAACGTGACCAATCTCATGAAAAAAGGTAAACCAAAAAATATCTTCATAAGCTCCCCTTAAACTAAGCATTACAAGAGCCCTATTATCTGGAAGCCACTTAGTTGCACCGTTAACATGGGTTTTTGAAATATGAGGTAACACAACAACTTTAACCCCAAAGGAAGCACAGATGTTCCGTAATTCTACAAATGATGCTTTTAGCGGGCGGTTTGTCAGTCTCCTGAGGAGGGGAAGACTTTCAGTTAGCTTTTTATTACTATAGAGATTAGCGTCAATGTCCTTTGCATCATTTTCAGCTTTATTTATCCAAGCAGCCAAAGAGTATTCCTCTGATGAATATTTTGAAGCTTTTCTAAAAGCAACTGTTTGAACAAACGGTAAGCAATCAAGAGAAGCGACTTTAAAAAAAGTTCTTAGGTTTTTTATTCTCTCGATAGTGTTAGTAGTAACAGGAACCCATCCTAGCTTTGAAATTTCGGTATATGGTATATGTTCAAGGAGCGAGACTTCTTCTTCGATTTCCGGAATAGCCTTTATGCGAGCAACTGATTCTTGGTATATTTGTTCGAGATTTAACCAGAACTGAGTAGGGATTCCCAATACCGTTTCTAATTTGATAGCTAAGTCGGGAGTTATGGATGCAGTACCTTTAATAATGCTGTTAACATGTTTTGGGGTACAGCCAAGTCGTAGGGCTAATTCTTTTTGAGTCATTTCCTGCTCGTCGAGTGCTTCTTGTAAGGTTTCGCCGGGGGGAATTGCAATTCCAGGCATAAAATCATTAGTTTCCATGGTAGTCCTTCACCTCCAAAATAGTGACTACCTTCACAGCATATAAGTTTAGCTTAGAGAAGTCAGTGTCCGTATCGTACATGGGCTCAAGTATTAATCTATAGTTAGGACTTATATTTACGGCAATACATTTATCGTAATCACCAGTGAGCAGATGTGGTTTACCAAGTCCTTTTTCCAAAAAAGCCCCGACTGATTCAAATGATTTAAGGTGAATAAGCCTTTTTGTGATTGCTCTTGCTAGCTCACCGTATTCTTTTCTTAGCAGCTTTTCACTTTGGTAGAACTCCCGTTCTTTTTCATTTCGAAATAAAACTTCCACACAGATATTCTCCCCAAATATAAATTAATTAACCATTTTGGTTAATTATATGGTATCATTTTATTAGTAATTTTTCCACATCGTTTTTGTCGGAGGATTTATGAGTTTTAATTTTATTGATGATATTGTAGATAGAAGATGGCTTGTTAGAGAAGATGAACTGGATGATGAGCAATATAAAATCAGAATGCTTAAATTAGGGAATTACTTAATTGAAGGGTGTGCTGGTAGCGGGAAAACAGTACTAGCTCTTCAAAAAGCTAAAGAAATTATGGATTCTGGTGCAGGGTCATATTTAATTGTACTGTATACAGTAACATTGCGATCTTTTATTAAAGATGGGATAACAAGTTTGGGTCTTGACCCTGACCGAGTTTGTAATTATAACCAGCTAGAGAAGCTTGGCTATGATAACGCTGACTATATTATTGTTGATGAAGTGCAAGATTTTACAGAAGATCAATTAACTAAACTGGTGGGAATGTCCAATAATAACTTTATATTTTTTGGTGATGATGCTCAACAACTTTATGAGCATAAAGGAGCTTTGAAATTAGATAAAGTAATGAGAATATCCAATATTGGACCTAACAACCATAAGAAACTTGAGAAAAACTACAGATTGCCAAAATCGATTGCGAGTTTCGCACAATACATTAAAAGTGACAATAATGATATAGTTTCTAGATGTGTAAAAGAAAGGGGTCCCCTGCCACTAATTATAAAATGTAATAGTTTATATAAGGAGATTGCTTATATTAGCAATATCATTAGACAAGAAGGTTGGTCTGATGTAGGTGTACTCTTACAAAATAATGAAAAGGTTAAGCTTGTATCGCAGTATTTCGAACAATTAGGTATGTCTGTTGAAGCAAAATATAAGGATACTAATTTGAAAAAGCCCATCAATAAACTCGATTTTTATACGAGTAAACCTAAAATTATGACATATCATAGTTCAAAAGGGCTTCAGTTTGAACATGTGTTCCTTCCATCCTGTGAGTTAGATGGACATGTCTATAATTTAAAAGATGCTTTGTACGTAGCTGTTACAAGGGCTAGTGAAGACCTTTTTATATCCTTTTCAGAAAATTTATCACCATTTCTGAGGGCTATACCTAGTACATATTATGACTATAAAGAAGTATGAGAAAGGAGGTAACTTAGTCTATGAGATTATATTATCCTACAACATCTCTTAATTTTAATGACTTGCTCGCATCAGAAAGTATATCTCCAAAGAGATTCTATAAGGATAGAAAATTTGGAACTACAAGACATTTTGAGACTGAACTTTCACTTGATGAGAACTTCTTGACTTTATTCAATATCCCACCTTACTTTAAACTAGTAGATGTACAAGACTCTGAATATGAAGAATATCCAATGATAGTAGAACTATCTTTAGGAAATGAAATTAACTTAAAACAGATATCAGAGCATGTTTTTGTTACTTCAAGTACACTATTCTTTGATTTAAATAATGTAAAGTTTCGATTTTTTTCAGAAGAACATCTTAAGAAAATTCTTATTAAGTCTAGGGTAGTGGAAGAAGTTAAATTAATAATCAAATATCGTGATAAATTTAATTTAATCAGTAAAGAATCACTAAAAAATGTGACACTTAATGGATTGCAAATCCCTGTTATTACTAGGAACGAGCCTCTAAATAAGTACGACGAGGATTTACATATATATAATAGAATGAAAGGTTTTTTATATGCTTATTTAATTAAATCTTTCAAAAAACACGATAGTAGTGAAATACTAGAAAATATAGCAAAAGCGCTAGAGCAAGCAAAAAAATTACCAGAACCATTCAACTATTTTGTGGAAGATTGTTTAAAAAATGCAGAAACAAATACGAAGAGGGCATTGGAGAATATATCAAAAAAAGAGTTGTTCGTGGAGTTAATCAAAGAAATATCAAAAAGTAAGGAGATCAAGATTAACGAATTTCTATTTACTAACGATAAAGAGCTTAAGATTTACGAATTTATAATCAATTCCATTTTAAGTAAAAAGGTCTTTAATTCTCGAGAACTTTTAAAAGATGAAGTAGAAGTATTTTTAAAGAACATCGAAGCTTTTATAAATGAACAGATTGGCGTAGACTTAGATTATTCTTCCGATATATCGAAAATTATACAAAGAATTACAAATAGAGATTTTAATATTGAAATTAATCAAATAACTTCGGTCGTATTAAAAAATTTACTGTTATTTATCTTAAAGAATAAAAAAATTGATGAGTTAGAGAAAATGGTCGAGCAGAATCAAATAGAAAAAAGTTTCTTAGCATATGGCATTTTAGGTGCATTTGTTGGTTTTTCTAGTTTAAGCAAGACTATTACTAATGATTTATATTATAACTATGACTTATTAGTACATTTAGATAATAAATCTAAAGAAGTTAGAGAAATGTTATGGAATACAAACATTAAAGAAGATAGTAATCAAAATAACTTAGAAAATGAACATAATCAATTGTATTCAGGAGATTTATTCTCTTTGTTAAATAAGGATGACGATATGGGTTTACGAAAACAAATTTATAATCATATTCAAAGAATAAGACAATCCAAAATATTACATAGTTATTTAAAGAGTAGTGTTGTTAAACTCGAGAATCAAACGATTGTAACTTTCAAAGAAGGAAGAGACGAAGTTAAAATTTTTTTCGAGGGACCGCAGGAAAAGAAAGCTATAGTAATATTGAGTAAGAATGTTAGTGATCAAGAGCTAAGGGATTTCAAAGAACATTTGATACAATTGGGATTTAATAAATCTGTTGCACAAGGAAATTACCCAGTTTTTAAATATATATTTGAAAACAAAGATTCCGATCAAATAGTATGGCAAGCAAATGAACTATTTTTAATTGAAAGTTTTAATTTATTACTATAAACTATACTGCAATATAGACATAATGTTGTGCGTAA
>NZ_VIDW01000079.1:0-9839 GCF_006519665.1 Paenibacillus sp. tmac-D7
AGTGCGGCCTGCACCGCCGAAGCGGCGTCGCGCGCAATGCGCAGGCGTTCGCCGGCGATCTCGTGCGTGCTTGCGCCGACGATGATAGACACTTCGACGCTGCCTCTGCCTTCGGCGATGCGCACGCATTCGAGGCGCTCGTCGTAGGCGATATGCCCGGCGAAGCCGAGATAAGGGGCCAGGTCAGCCGCCGGCCGGTACAGCGCGGAACGGCGAACCGGCCGCGCGCCGCTGTATTCGGCCAGACGGCGCAGCTGCGCCCGCGGCAGACGCTGCAGCACCATGATGCCGTGATCGGTGCAGAACTGCTCCGCTTCCGGATCGACGCCACGCTCGCTGACGACGAGCCCGACCCGCAGCTCGGTCAAGCGGCCGAGGGAGGCGCGGAACTGCTCGCGCAGCTGCATTTGCCGGTGAAAGCCGGCCTCGGTCATCAGCGCCTCATCTTCCACCTCTTCCGGTCCGAACGCATCCTGCATCATCAGAATGCGGGCCTCGTCCGACGGGAAATCAGGCTGCAGGTTGGCGGGCTTCTTCGCGATGACGAGCCCGGGCCACACTTCGCCCGGCGACTTGCCGAGCGACTGCACAACATCCGCGAAGCGAAACGATTCTTCGCGCAGCTTTGCCGCGCCAAGCTGCCTGGCGCCGTCTATGATCAGCTCTGCAAGGTCGGCATGCTCGCGGCCTGCGATATAAGCGATCCGATAAGCCATCGGATCGTCCAGACCCTGCAGCGGCCGCGACCGCTCGCTTAAGCTGCGGACGGCGTGCGCGACGCCGTCCTGGATGCCGCGCACGACTTTGGCCACAGGCACGCCGCGCGTCACCTGCCGGGCGCCTTCGGCGACGAGCGCGCCCGCGAGCACCGTCGCCGTCGTCGTCCCGTCGCCGATCCGCTCCTGCTGCGCCCGCGCGACTTGAATGAGCAGCTGGGCCGCGGGATGCGCGACGTCCATCTTCTCCAGAATCGTCACGCCGTCGTTCGTAATAATTACATCGCCATGAGCGCCGACGAGCATCGTATCGAGCCCTTTCGGGCCGAGCGTGCCTTCGACGGCCGAGCAAATCGCACGCACCGCATTGGCGTTATTCCGCAGGCTGGCGTACGATTCCTCGCCTTCCGGACCCGAAGGTTTCATCTGACTCATTTATACCAACGCTCCATCAACTGTGTCATATCTTTGGACAGATGGTCCAACAGCTTGATGACTTTAGCGTAATCCATTCGTGTCGGACCAAGAATGCCGATCGTGCCGAGCAGCTGCCCTTCGAGCGAATACGTCGCCGTAATCAGGCTGCAGTCGTTCACGGCCTCCATCTTGTTCTCGCTGCCGATCCGTACTTGAATGCCTCCGGCTGCGTCCGTGCCTTCGAACAATTGAATGATCTTCGGCGTCTCCGACAGCAAATCGAGAATGCTCTTCACCTTATCGACATCCTTAAACTCCGGCTGCGTCAGCATATTCGTCGTACCTCCGAGGAACACGCGCTCTTCTTCGTCGCGTTCGAAGACGGAATCCAGCATGATCAGCAGCTCTTCGTAACCGGACAAGTAACGGCTCATTTCCGAAGCGATCTCCGTGTAAAGCTTCGATTTGAAGTGCAGCAGCGGCACGTTCTTCAACCGGGCGTTCAGAAGATTCACGAACTTCTCGATTTCCGACATCGGAATGCCTTCCGGAATCGTTACCGTCTTGTTCTCCACCTGACCGGTGTTCGTCACCACGATCGCCACGGCGGTCCGCTCGTTCAAGGGGACGATTTGCAGATGCTTCAATGTTGTGGTAAGCATCTCCGGACCCATGACGATCGAGGTGTACGGCGTCACCTGCGACAAAATCAACGCGACCTGTTGAATGACACGTTCCATCTCCTGCATGCGTTCGGCAAAGAAACGTTTCATCACGTCGACCTCTTCGCCGGCTTCTTGCGCACCTAAAGCCATCAAGTGATCCACGTAATACCGGTAACCTTTATGCGAAGGGATTCGGCCCGCCGACGTATGCGGCTGCTCCAGAAATCCCATTTCTTCCAAATCGGACATTTCGTTGCGGATGGTGGCGGGACTGAACCCCACATTGCCGCGTTTGGATATGCTGCGTGAGCCGATCGGCTCCGCGGAACGGATGTAATCGTCAACGATGGCGCTTAAAATATGTCTCTGACGTTCGGTTAGCATATTCGAAAACCACCTCCGATTCCGGGCTCGTTAGCACTCCGATCAAGCGAGTGCTAAGCTAATACAAAAATAACAGACCTCAAGGGTCTGTGTCAAGTCAATCCAGCCGTTTGAGCACGGCGATTTCGTCGCAGCAGTGCTGTTTTTTACAGTGAATGCAATCGCGCCATACTTTTTCCGGAAAGATTTCCTTCTGCACGACCGTGAAGCCGTTTCTTTCGAAGAAAGCCACCTCGTATGTCAGCGCCATGATCTTCGGAATGCCCTGAGCTCTCGCTTCTTCCACCAGCTTGTTGACTATCGATTTGCCGATGCCGAGGCCCTTGTATCCGGCCGTCACGCCGAGCGAACGGATCTCGACGAGATCCGGACCGAGACGCGTGTTAGAGCCGCAGCCGACCAGCCGACCGTCGACTTCCGCGACGACGAACGTATCCAGCTGAGCCGCTAACGTTTCTTTGGAACGCGGCAGCATAATGCCCTGCTCCGCATAGCCTTGAATAATGTCATATAAAGTATCGATATCCTGTTCGTTCGCCTTCCGGCAGGTCAGGGTCAAAGTCATACGGGCTCCCACCAATCGCATTATGAAGAAAATGAAATGATATGAATAAATATACAACAAAACGTATAAAGGCTTCAACCTATTTTTAATTCAGACGCCTCCAAAAACTCCGCGAACACCTCGTTGCCGAGCAAAACGCCCGAATCGCTCAGCCGGTAGCCGGTTTGCGTATCTTCCAGCAGCCCTTTCGCGCACAACCGGCGTATCGTTCCGCCGAATACGGATTCCAGCGGCCGCCCGAACTGCTCTTCGAAGTCGGATCTGCGCACGCCGCGCAGCAGGCGCAAACCAACCATCATAAAGTCTTCCATCGCTTCAACCTCTTCGACCTCGCTCGTCTGCAGAAGCGGCAAGCCGCTGCGCGTAGCGTCGATGTAAGGCTGAACCCCTTTGATGTTAACGTGCCGCGTCCCGCGCACATAGCCGTGAGCGCCGGCCCCCAGACCGTAGTAGCTTCGGTTAAGCCAGTACATCGAATTGTGCCTGCTCTCGTAACCCGGTTTCGCAAAGTTGCTGATTTCGTACTGGCCGTACCCGGCCTCCTTCAACCGCTTCATTATATGAAGGAACATGCCAACCTCCTCATCCTCCTCCGGAAGCGGCAAATCGCCGCGTTCGTAGAGCGAGTGGAACAGCGTGTTCTCCTCTACCTTCAAGCTGTAGATCGAATAATGGGGCAGCTCCAGCGCGAGCGCTTCCTTCAGCGTGGCCTCCATAATATCGATCGTTTGCTTCGGCAGCCCGAACATCAAGTCGATCGACATGTTCGTAAACCCGGCCTTGCGCGCATTCTCCAGACTCCGGTACACGTCGTCCGTATTGTGAATGCGCCCGATTCGCTCGAGCAGCGCATTGTCGAACGACTGTACGCCAAAGCTGATCCGGTTCACGCCGCCCTCTTTCATCGCCTGCAGCTTCTCCAGATCGGTCGTCCCCGGGTTCGCTTCCATGGAGAACTCGATATTTGCCGCCCAATTGCCAAAATACATGCGCACGCGGCGAAGGAATACGTCCATCTGCTCCGGCGTCAGCACCGTCGGCGTCCCGCCTCCGACGAAGATCGTCTCGATCTCACCCGGCGGCACGCTCTTTACCGTCCGTTCCATCTCCCGCTCCAAGGCATCCAAATAATCCATGACCGGCTGCCCCTTCAATATATATGAGTTGAAATCGCAGTAATGGCACTTGTTCGTACAAAACGGGATATGAAGATACACCGCCTTGGGCGTTTGCGTTTGCTGCAACATGCTTAGTCCCCCCCTTAATGCCAAAAGCAGGCGTTCGCGTTATGCCGAACACCTGCTTCCCGCACTGCTTTTGATCTATTCGTCGATCTTCAAGACGGCCATGAACGCCTCCTGAGGCACTTCCACGCTGCCGACCTGCTTCATCCGTTTTTTTCCTTCTTTTTGCTTCTCCAGCAGTTTCCGCTTCCGGCTGATGTCGCCGCCGTAGCATTTGGCCAATACGTTCTTGCGCATCGCTTTGACCGTTTCGCGGGCAATGACCTTCTGCCCGATCGCCGCTTGAATCGGCACCTCGAACATTTGACGCGGAATGAGCTCGCGGAGCTTCTCGCAAATGATGCGTCCGCGGTTGTAAGCTCTGTCGCGGTGGACGATGAACGAGAGCGCGTCGACTTGCTCGTTGTTCAGCAGGATGTCCATCTTCACGAGATTCGTCCGCTTGTAGCCCGACAGCTCGTAGTCGAACGAAGCGTACCCTTTCGTGCTCGATTTCAACTGATCGAAGAAATCGTATACGATCTCCGACAGCGGAATGTCGTAGGTAAGCGTCACGCGCGTCGTATCCAGGTATTCCATGTTGACGAACTCGCCGCGCTTGCCCTGGCACAGCTCCATAATCGCGCCCACGTAATCGTTCGGCACGATGATCTTGGCTTTTACGAACGGCTCTTCGACGAAATCGATTTTGCCCGGCTCCGGGAACAGCGAAGGGTTCTCGATGTTCAGCACCTCGCCGTTCGTCTGCGTGACGCGGAACACGACGCTCGGCGCCGTTGTGATGAGCGGAATGTTGAATTCGCGCTCGATCCGCTCCTGGATGATTTCCATGTGCAGCAGCCCGAGGAAGCCGCACCGGAAGCCGAAGCCGAGCGCTGTCGACGTCTCCGGCTCGAAGCTGAGCGAAGCGTCGTTCAGCTGCAGCTTCTCCAGCGCATCGCGCAAATCGTTGTAATCGCTCGTTTCGATCGGGTACAAGCCGCAGAACACCATCGGATTGATTTTGCGGTAGCCCGGCAGCGGTTCCGGCGTCGGATTCTTCGCGTCAGTCACCGTATCCCCGACGCGGGTGTCCCCGACATTTTTGATCCCGGCCACAATAAAGCCGACATCGCCGACTTCAAGCGAATCCACGATGCCCATACGCGGTTTGAACGCGCCGACCTCAATGACTTCGAACGTTTTTTCGGTCGCCATAAACTTGATTTTCGAACCGGCCCGGATCGATCCGTCAATGACGCGGACATACACGATAACGCCCTTATAAGGGTCGAAGTGCGAGTCGAAAATGAGCGCTTTCAGCGGCTGCGTCGAATCTCCGGTCGGCGCCGGAACTTTCTGCACGACCTGCTCGAGAATTTCCTTGATGCCGATCCCGGCTTTGGCCGAAGCCAAGACCGCTTCGCTCGCATCGAGACCGATGACGTCCTCGACCTCCTGCTTCACCCGTTCCGGATCTGCGCTGGGCAGGTCGATCTTGTTGATGACCGGCAAAATCTCCAGGTTGTTGTCGAGCGCCAAGTACACGTTAGCCAGTGTCTGCGCTTCGATCCCCTGCGCCGCGTCAACGACAAGCAGGGCGCCTTCGCAGGCGGCCAGACTGCGGGATACTTCGTACGTGAAATCGACGTGTCCCGGCGTATCGATCAGATTCAATATATATTCCTCGCCGTCGTCGGCGCGGTAGTTCAAGCGTACGGCCTGCAGCTTGATCGTAATGCCCCGTTCCCGCTCCAAATCCATTTGGTCGAGCACCTGATCCTGCATCTCGCGGGATGTCAGCGCGCCGGTAAATTCCAAGATCCGGTCGGCCAGCGTCGATTTCCCGTGATCGATATGGGCGATAATGCAGAAATTTCTAATTTTCTTTTGTCTGGCTTGGATATCCATCGGCAGCAAAACCTCACTAAACTCGCTTTTTGTACAATACTTTTCATTATAGCAGTTGTGGGGTCTTGCATCAATGCACGGAAATTCCGCGCTGTTTCCGGCTTGCGGGCCCCGACAGCCTTGCAGAGAAGTCCCCCTGCCTGCGCCATTACTTCAGCATCGCCTCAAACAAAGAAACAATGGCGCGGATGCCGTGATAGGCGATGATTTGCAGCAGCTCGCCCGCCTTGTTGCCGACCCGGTTGATGCCGGTATCGGCGGCGGGCTCCTGAGGCGCTTTCGCTACAGGCTTCGTCTTCTTCTCGGCCGTTTTCTTCACCGGCTCCGACTTCTCGGGCGCAGGCGGCGCCGACTTCTTCGCCCCTGCCGGAGCTGCGCTGTTCGGGCGCACTCCGGCGGCGGAAGCTTCGCCCGGCGGCTTCGTCAGCGGACCGTGAATGCGTTCGGTTCCCTGCGTCGCAAGCGATACCCCGAAAAAAAGGCAAAAAGCCATCGCCAATGCGATGGCGCCGAATTTGAACCAGCCGCTTCCGTTCATGATCCTTTGCACGCTCCTTGCCTTGTCTCTTCAGGCCGCCTCAGCGCCCTTTCTTCTTCCCGCGTTTCGGTTTCGCATGACCAACCGCGCCAATCGGGTTCCCCGGGGTTCTCCGCGCTTCCGCCTGTAGCTTACCTGTCCGCGTCCTCAACGATTTGGCTTGGCCGCTTCATTCCCCTAGCCGTGTCAGCTTGGCTTTTTTGCAGACGTGCCGTCCGAGGCGGGCGACGGTTTCGCATCGACCTTCTCCGCGTTCAGGATGACCTCGGCGATCGCTGCAGCAAGCGCATCCGCTGTCCGGTAGCATTCCTCCAGGCTGTTATCGACCCCGCCCACTTCGACCAATACGCTGTTCGGCGAGAAGTTCTGGTTGTATACGCCGTTCCCTTCCCCCGACTTCGCATGAATGCCCTTGGAAATGCCGGGGAATTTCGCTTCCAACGCCTCATGAATTTTCTCGGCAAACTCGTAATTTTGTTTATAATTCGGGTTTTTGCCCCCGATAATGAAATAGATTTGCGCGTAGTCTACCCCTTTGATGGTTGCCGTCGTTTTCGAGCGCCGCTGCGAATCGCGATGGATGTCGAAGTAATAATCCAGATCGGGATGCCCGGCCGAAGCTTCCTGCAGCGTTTTTAACGAATATTTATAGGAAAAGTAATAATTGAAGCCTTTCTCGATAGCCGGATAGTTTTTATCCGAATGGACGGCGCCGATGCCTTCCTTTTCCAATCTCTGCGCAAGCCTGAGACCGACCTGGGTGACATTCTTCTTCGGATCGTACGCTTTATCCGGATCCTTCTCGCCCGGCAGCTCCGGCAAATACGATTCCTGGTTGTGAGACTGATAGATAAAGGCGACATTCTTGCCTGCCGCAGCGGGAGGCTGAGCCGTCGGCGCTTGCGGTCCGAGCACCGCTCCGCCCGTTTCGCCCGCCGATCCCGGATTCGCCGTGATCGTCCCTTCGCTCCCGAGCTCCTTCCCCTCAAATACATCCGACCGCGGACTGTAATCCTCCGGCGTATCGATGCTTCCCACATTATTCAGCGGCACCGCACGGGTCTGCGACATCCCCGGCACTTCGCGGGCTATCAGCGTCTTCGGATCGTTCGGATTCAAATCCGTCACCAGCGCGAACAAAAAATTCGATACGTTCGATTGCGAGAACGTGAACGATTTGCCGCCGGCCGGCAAGCCCGGTACCTCAAGCCCCATCATATCCATAAAAAAGCGGCTGGATACGGACGCGGCAAGCCCCTTCATCGAAGCGTTCGGCGAGGCGCCCGACACCCGCGATTGCACGTAGCCGAGCACGCCCAGCACCATAAAAAAAATGAAGCACCCTATCATCAACATGGACAACGTTTTCGAATAAACCCCGAGCATTTGTCCCGTTTTGCGAACTTTGCTTAGATTGACGGTGACGGCAGACCATTTCATGTACTTGTTCCTCCTCTTTACCGGATCGCGTCGTACGACCGTTGCTGCGATGTCGGCAGGGGAACGATTCGTGATTCGTGTCCCCCGCTTCTCTAGTAACTACTCTATGAGTCTCGTTCGGGAGATAGAACCATAAATTTCATAGGGCTCGCAGGCTCCGAGCAGGCTGGCGTGCTGATTCAGGACGTGAAGGAGTACGTGGAACAAGCCGTCACAGGGTGCGTGCGGTAACAACTGAATCAATAAGGTCGGGGGAGCGGTGCAAAGCGCAGGGTCTTCGTTCCGGGAAATCGACGGTTCCATCGCCGAGTCAGGCAGGCTCATCCGCAATCGTCTACCACGCAGTTGCTTGTAAGGGCCGGTAACTTGCAGAGGCTGCTAAGCCGCTTCAAAATGACTTAACAAACAGGAAGCCATCCCTAAAGCCGCTGCGCTTTAAGGATGGCCTCTGTACGGGGACCGTAACACAATTGTGCGTGCCTCCCGCTCATACCGATGCTAGTGCGTGTAAGCCGATACATTGTCCACATCAACCGCTTCATGGAGCGCGGCGTTCAGGCCGCTGGCGATGATGTTGGCGATATCCTCGATAAATTGGTCGATTTCCTTCGGCGTCACGAGCAGATCGTGACCTAACGGATTCAACACCTCTTTGACGAGCTCAAGCCGTTCCTGCTCCTGCATCGTATCCATTAAACCGAGGATTTGTCCGGTGTTGGACGTTTGCCGCGCAAAATGGGCATGCATCAAGTCAAAGGCGTTGTTGACGATCGTGCTGGCGTAAACGACTGTCGGAACGCCGATGGCGATGACCGGCACGCCGAGCGCATCGAGCGTCAGCCCCTTGCGCTTGTTGCCGATGCCGGAGCCGGGATGGATGCCCGTGTCCGCGATCTGGATCGTCGTGTTTACCCGCTCGAGCGAACGGGAAGCCAGTGCATCGATGGCGATGACAAGATCCGGCTTGGACCGTTCAACGATGCCCTGCACAATATCGCTCGTTTCAATCCCGGTCGTGCCGAGTACGCCGGGCGCCACCGAGCTGACCGGCCGATAGCCGGGACTGACTTGACCCGGCATCAGTTCAAAGTAGTGGCGGGTAACCATCACGTTCTCAACGACCATCGGACCGAGCGCGTCGGGGGTCACATTCCAGTTGCCGAGTCCGATGATCAACACGCTGGCATTAGCGGGAACATTCAGCTTGAGTAGAAATTTTTCAAATTCACGGGCAAACACGGTCGCGACGCGGTCTTGCAGATCGCTGTCTTTTTTGCGCAGCTCGGGAACATCGATCGTAATGTAATGCCCCGGCAGCTTGCCGATCGCCCGGGAGCCTTCCTCCGACGTGATGTCGATCAGGCTGACCCGGATGCCCTCCTCGTCTTTGCTGGACGTATGTACGCCGGGAATGGCCGAGCCGGAGGCGGAAGCCAAGTCGTGAGCTTCTAACGCGAGGTCCGTTCGCACCGAATACGCGCTTAAATCCAAATCCATGAACGTATCCCCTCTCTTCATCGTTTCGCTCGTATATTGTGTGATAAACAAGAGGGCGTTATACAAAATGTTCCGCTAACGGCCTGACGTTCTATTGCATTTTGATACCGCCCATGTTAGAATATCTAGAGTTGTCAACAAATAAGAACTTTGTTTGTTTGCAAGTTGTTGTAGGAGGTGAACGTCATGCCAAACATTAAATCCGCTATCAAACGCGTGAAAGTGAGTGAAAAGCGCCGTCTGCGCAACGCATCTCACAAATCCGCACTTCGTACTGCTGTAAAAGCTTTTGAAACGGCTGCAGCAGGTAGCAACGTGGAAACTGCTAAAGATGCTTTGATCGCTGCCAGCAAAAAGCTGGATAAAGCGGTGACCAAAGGTTTAGTCCATAAAAACACAGCTGCCCGCAAAAAGTCCCGCCTCGCGAAAAAGCTGAACGCGCTTGCCGCTCAAGGCTAAGCGTCCCGATACAAGCATGCGACA
>NZ_VIDW01000008.1:0-169870 GCF_006519665.1 Paenibacillus sp. tmac-D7
GGACGCAAGCGCCGCTGCTGCAGAAGGCGGCACAGCCGCATCCGGTTCCGCAGGCGGCAGCGTCTCCTGCCGGAGCACCGCCGCAGTGAGGGGCGCTTCCCGCCCCGGCGGCGAGCCGGCTGAGGAAGTGCAGCCGGCGGCCCATAAACCGACGCCGGCCAGGACAGATAGCGATAGAGCGGAAGCCAGCTTACTTTTCATACGAATCCTCCCGCGCAAGAGTAATAAGCGAAGCCGGCAGCCTGTTTGCATGCTGGACATTCATGTCATTTTGATCCTCTCAGGTAAGGCTATACGACTCATTCTTACAATATGTATGCGGGCTGTCCGTGTTATTATTTCTCCATCGTCGAATAAATTCCTTTGCCCGCTTCGAAATCATGAGCTGCTCGGATGACGAACGGCAGCACTTGCGCGCTCACGGCCAAAAAGCGGAACGCCGTGCGCCGCAGCGCCCGAACATTCCGCTTCTGACCAGCCTGCCGCATCTAGTTCGCATGAGCTCTGCCCGTCACCCAGTTCCCTTGCCGGAACAACGGCTCTCGCTTGCCGTCCGGCAGCTCTCCGTCAATATCGAGCTCGGCCGATCCGACCATAAAGTCGACATGCGTCAGACTGACATTCGCGCCCTTCGCCAGCAGCTCCTCCTGCGTCATTCGCGTACCGCCCTCCAGCGTAAAAGGATACGCGCTGCCGATGGCAAAATGGCACGAGGCGTTCTCGTCGACCCCGGTGTTGTAAAACACCCGGTTCAAATTCGATATCGGCGAGTCGTGCGGAACAAGCGCGACTTCCCCCAGATAACGGGCTCCCTCGTCGGTTTCCAGCAGTGCGGTTAAATAGTCCAAACCCGCTTCCGCCGAATAATCGACGATCCGGCCGTTCTCAAAGGTGAGCGAAAAGCCTTCCACCAGCCGGCCATTCAAATTGAGCGGCTTCGTACTCGTCACCGTCCCGTGGACTCCCAGGCGATGAGGCAGCGTATACACTTCTTCGGTAGGCAGATTGGCTACGAAATAAACGCCCTGATCGTCGGTTGTGCCGCCGCCATGCCAAATATGGCCCTCCGGCAGCTCTACGGACAAGTCGGTGCCCGGTGCCCGGTAATGCAGCTTTTTATATTTCTTCGCATTCAAATCGTCTTTCGCCGTCTTCAGCCGGTCGATATGCGCTTGCCACGCCGCGATCGGACCCTCCCGATCCACCCGGTTCATCTTGAAAATGGTGTCCCACATCGCCTGAATCCGCTCATCCTCCGGCAGATCGGCGAATACTTTGGCCGCCCATGCGCGGGTCGGAGCTTTCACCAAGCACCAGCTGAACTTTTTATTGCGTACATAGCCTTGAAACTTTTGGCGCGCCACAGCGGCCGCTTTCGTGGCAGCCGTTACTTTATGCGAGTCAACGCCCTTGTATAATTCGGGGTCGGGCACTTTGATGTTCAGCAGCGCTCCCCCGCCTTCTGCGAGCTGTTCCATCATTTGCGCAGTCCACGCCGGGTAATAAGAAAACGACTCGTCCGGCGCATAAGCGAAACGGGTTTTCGTCACTTCCTCGTCGTCCCACTGCACCTGAACATATTTGGCCCCCGCTTGATACGCTTTTTGCACCACCTTGCGGGTAAACCCGGCGGCTTCGAGCGGCGATTCCACCAGCAGCACCTGACCCGGTTGAATGTTGACGCCGACGCGTACGACGAGCTCCGCATATTTTTCCAGATGTTGTTCAAATTCGTTGCTATCCATCTGCCTTATCTCCTCGTCCGAAAGTTCAAAACCGTATATCCGTTAGTATACGCCAAAATGATGAATGAGCCCAAAGTCAGTTCAATATACGGAGCAGCACGCGCTCGTACAAGTTCCATGGCAGCAGCGCTTTCGCCCGCAGCGCGATTTTGGCGCCCCTGCCAAGCGGGTACCGCAAACTCGGGTTGGACAAAGCAACCACCCCGGCGATCCGATCGGCCACTTCCCGGGGGTCGGGCGCCGCTTGCGCGGCCTGCCGCGAATAACGCAGGACGCGCGCGAGCGGCTCGCGGTAGGGAGACGTGGCTGACGTGCAGATCGTATCAAAGCCTTTCTGCCAAATCGCAGTGCGGTAAGCGCCCGGCTCGATCAGGACGACGCGTACGCCGTACGGTCTCATCTCCAATCGCAGCGATTCGCTGAACCCTTCGACCGCGAACTTGGACGCGGCATAAGCCGAGTATCCCGGGAAAGCCGAACGGCCGCTGATGCTGCTTACATTGACGATACAGCCGGAACGGTGCTCTCGCATATGCGGCAGCACCGCTTTCGTGACGGCGACCAAACCGAAGAAGTTCGTCTCCAGCTGCTCGCGGAACCGCTCCATCGGCACATCCTCGACGAACCCGCCGACGGCCATGCCGGCGTTGTTCACCAGCGCGTCGATCCG
Source organism: Paenibacillus sp. tmac-D7 (assembly GCF_006519665.1). Classification (NCBI taxonomy): domain Bacteria; kingdom Bacillati; phylum Bacillota; class Bacilli; order Caryophanales; family Paenibacillaceae; genus Paenibacillus; species Paenibacillus sp. tmac-D7. Next base: position 2,416 of record NZ_VIDW01000008.1, read on the forward strand.
CCCGTACCGCTCCGTTACGGCAGCGACGGCCAGCTCAATCGATTCCGGCTTGGTCACGTCAAGCGGCATCGTTTCGATCAGCTCCCCTACGCCGTCCCGCACCGCCCGTTCCAGCAGATGTTCGCGGGCTGCCACGTTACGCATCGTGGCGACGACCCGATATCCCCGGCGCGCCAGCGTCACCGAAACGAGCAGGCCGAACCCGCTGGAAGCCCCTGTGACGAGCGCTACGGGCCGTTTGGCATCAAGGTTCTCCTTGCCCATCTTCATGACCTCCTCCGTTTCAACCAGCAGATGTTCATTAACGGCATCCCGTTTGTTCTCATCATACTTGGGATGGGCTGAGGGGACAAGCGAGGGGACAAGCGCAGCCCCCTGCCGATCCGCATTTTCCCGGGCCAACCGCCTGCGGGCGGGTGTCCTTCCCGCTGCTTTCAAGCGCGTATTCGTCGGACTTCACATCCAAACAATATTTATCGATACGACATTAACTGACATATTTTTCAACTATCTCGATATATAATATAACAGGTAACCCATATTATGGAATAAATGAACAGGAGTAAAGACAAGAATGAGTAACAATGTGATGGACGCCATACTGGAATCTCAAGAACGCTGTAAACAAATCGGATTAAATCCTGCTCTTATTCCATCCCCTTCCAAGAAACTGTCAGCTCGTGAACTATATAACCGACGCATGAAATATGACGAGCTGCTGTCCGTCATGAGCCTCTTTGCCGGGCGGGTCATCCACTTGTTGTCGCACACCCCGATCCTTCTCGTTCTAACCGACGAGCAAGGATTTATTCTTGAAATGTACGGCGACCAGTTAATTAAGAAAACCGTCATGGATCTCGGCATCATCAAGGGCATTCAATACAGCGAAGAAGATATGGGCACGAATTCGGTACATCTTGCCTTACAGGTCGACGCGCCGGTGGCCATTATCGGGGAAGAGCACTACCATCAGGCGCTTCATCAATCGGCTTGTTACAGCGTCCCGTTTCATTTCTGCAGCATATTCCCGCTTTCGGGAACGATTTCGTTATTGACTACTCTGGAGCAGAACAACCCGATTTATTTGACGCTGCTCAGCAACATTGTCGATTCGATCGAACGGGAGATCCTGCTGATCAAAAATAATCGTCAGCTCGACCTGCTCAACCGCATATTAATCGAAAATATGCGCTACGGGATCATCATTACCGACGTTTACGGCCGCATTACGGAATCCAGCCCGTTCATCGAACAAATTACGCAAAGCGCGAAGGCCGATCTGATCGGCTGCTCCGTGTTCGACATCGATCCGTTCGGCCGATATATGTTTGAAGTGCTGCAGCACGGCAAATCCTTTGAAAATGTGGAAATTACGTTCGGCAATCCGCTGAACGGCGGACTCGTCTGCCAATTCGACAGTTATATCATTTATGACGAGCACCGCCGGACCAAAGGCATGTGCGCGCAGTTTCGCGACATTACCGAGCGCCATATGCTCGAGAAGCAAATTATCGCCGCCGAGAAATATTCCGCCATCGGCAAGCTGGCGGCCGGACTCGCCCACGAAATCCGCAATCCGCTCACGTCCATTATCGGATTTATCAAGATGTTCAAATCAGGCGCTGTCCCCCCGGAGAAAGAAAAGCTGTATATCGATATGGTGTACAGCGAGCTGCTCGGATTAAACGACCTCGTTTCGCAATTTGTGCTGATGGCCAAGCCCAGCGTACCCGACCGCAAGCAGATCGATATTCAATCCCTCGTCGAAGATACGCTGCATTTCATGGAAAGCCAGTTTATTATGAAAAACGCTTACGTTCAATACCCCCTAAGCGGTCAACCGATCTACCTGCATGCCGACCCCGCGCAAATCAAACAAGTGCTCATTAATATATTGCAAAATGCCCTGGAAGCTTTACACGAGAAAGGTACGATCCAAGTCAGCATCGAACGCGACGATAAGCATGTGCGGATTCGAATCGAAGATAACGGTATCGGGTTAACCGAGAACGAGCTGAAGCAAATATTGCATCCTTTCTTTTCCACCAAGGAGAACGGGCTTGGGCTCGGGCTGTCCGTCAGCTACCGCATTATCGAAAACCATGGCGGCACGATCGATATCACCTCTACGAAATATGTCGGGACGACGATGACCGTCGTGCTTCCGCTGCCCTCAGCGCAGCCGCCGTACAGCAAGTAAAGCTGCATAGGTTACGCACGCTTGTATACGCCAAGAAGAACCGTCCGCTCTGAACTGGTCAAGTTTTTGTAGACAGAGATATTAAAGCCGCTAAGCGCACTCATTCCTGTAGGGAATGGGTGCGTTGTTTTTTAATCTAGATTGAGGCCAGCCTCGATTCTTTTCATAAGCGACTGCTCCTCCACCTGCCAACGATTTGGTTTTCCCCTTCGAGCAAGCCATTTGTAATAACCCGACTTGGAGACACACGCCATGTTACAAAGCATGTTTATGCTCAATTCGGAGGACAGTTCCCGGATGGATTCATACGCAATTCTTGTGATGACCTGAACGGGAACTAGACATCCCCCCTTAGATAATTTGGAGTTTTTTTAATTGTGCGATCTCCAATTTTAGTTTCGCGTTCTCGTACTGTAATCGTTCCATCTCGGAAGTGAAGGTCGTCTTAGGTCTGCCAATAGCAGGCGTCCCCTTAGGTCTGCCCTTCGCTTTAGGCTGTAAGCCGCTCGCACCATGCTCGATATAGATTGTCCTCCAACTACGGATAAGCCTTGGTTCTAATTGGTGCTGGACAGCCAGTATTTCTATGGATATGCCTTCTTTAAGATGCTGCTCCACAAGCCTTACTTTAAACTCCTGCGAATGTTTACGATGAATGGATCCTTTTTTGGACATGAAAAAACAACCCCCTATGTAGACTTTTTCGGCTTTTTAATGCCATGTCTACATAGAGGGTAGCAGTTCAAACACGGACGGTTCTTCTTGGCTGCACTCCGCAGGTTACGCGCGCGCTTCCGTTTCCACACTCACGCCCCGCTCTTGATAAATCCTCATGACGACCTGCAGCGCGCCGATCGCTTTCGGGAACCCCACGTAAGCGGAGCAATGCATGAGAAGCTCCACGATGTCCACCGGCCGTACCCCGACGTTCAACGCCGCATGGACATGAAAGTCCAGCTGATCGACCGCGCCTTGCGTAACGAGCGACGATAGCGTAATCAGCTCCCGCTGCTTCTCGTCCAGCGCAGGTCTCGTATAGATGTCGCCGAAACCGTTCATGACAATGAGTTCCTCGAACGCCGGGTAAAAGCCGCGAATCGCTTCAAGCGGCGGAAACTGTTCCAGTCCGGTAAGCTTGGACATGACTTGTTTGCCTTGTAAATAACGATCTTCGCTCATAGACAGCTCCTCCTTGATGGCATGCATTAGTCTAACGTTAACAATCGGGTTAAAATCGGCGGAATTTCCAACGGATCGACCATGATCTCGATAACCGTCGGTCCGTTATGCCGCAAAGCTACGGTAACAGCCGTTCGCACCTGATCGGCGTCGAAGCACCGGTGGCCGGCCGCTCCCAAGGACTGCGCAAACATCGCCGCATCAAGCGGCGCCGTATAAATCGCCCCCACGCTGCGACCGGTATTGTAAGACATCCCTTTATCGACCATGTCCAGCCTTCCGTTGTTCAGTACGACGAAGATAACGGGGAGCCGGTGATTGGCTGCCGTAGACACTTCGGTGCCGTGCATCATGATGCAGCCGTCCCCCGTTAAACACACGACGGTGCGGTCCGGAGCAGCCGCTTTCGCGCCGATCGCATAACCGATCGCATGGCCCATCGCGCCGAACACGTCATCGAACACAAAGGTCCCGGCTTGCTCGACAGCGAAATGCTGAAGCGCGTAGAACGTATGGCTGCCGTCGTCGCCAAAAACGATAGCATCGGAGGGCAAAGCGTCGCGCAACGCACGAACGGCGTCAACCGCCGACAACACGCCGGCCTCCGCATCGCTTAGAGGCGTTTCCTCGACCTCTCCGGCCGTTGCCGCGGCTGCCGCTTGCGCCGCCGTATGCTCCAGCTCGATGAATCCGGCGCCTTTCTTCAACCGCGCGTTCATACGCTGCAAGTTTTCCTTGGCGTCACCCAGCACAAGGCACGTCTTGACCGGCAGCGCCTTGCCGACGAAGGTCGCATCGCAATCGAAGTGGATCACCTGCTGCGGCATCATCTCCGGGGTGAACCCGGACAAGGTCATATCGCTCAATTTGCTGCCGACGACGATCATCAGATCCACACCCGATTTCAAATACTGCCGCGCGGCTTCCGTACCGCCTAAACCGAAGTTGCCGAGGCAAAGCGGGTGCGAGGTCGGGAACGCTCCTTTGCCGCCCGGACTTAAGATGACCGGGAGCCGGAAGCTTTCGGCCAGCGTGCGCACCTCCTCATACGCGTTCGCCGCCATGACGCCTTTGCCAAGCAGGAGAACCGGCTTCCGCGCGTTTCCGATGAGCTCGATCGCATCATCGAGATTCGGCGAGATCAGCTTCGGGATGTGCGTCGGCAAGGGAATGGAGAACGGTTCGATGGACGCTGTCAAGATGTCGAAAGGAATGCACAAATGCGCGGGACCTTTTATGCCGGAGCAAGCTTTCTCAATCGCATGCTGCACATACCGCTGCACCAAATCCGCACGCTCCACTCGTGCGCTGAAAAGCGTGACGGGTTCGAACATTTTCACCAGATCCGTACCGAATAGACTCGAGTCTTGTCCCATCGCCTTTCCCGAGTCTTCCGCCGAAGGTTGTCCGGTCAGGATCAACAAGGGGACATGATACGCCTTCGCTTGTCCGGCCGCCGTCAATAAATTCGTTCCGCCCGGCCCTGACGTGCCGACGGCCACACCCAACGTCCGATTCATCATGGCGTAGCCGGATGCCGCGAACCCCGCTCCCGACTCGTGCCGGGTCAAGACGAACTCGATGCCTTCCGCATCAAAATCCAACATAATCGGGGATATGGGTTTACCAGGAATGCCGAAAATATGGTCGACTCCCCATTTTTTAAAATTTGCCGCCAGTACTTGAGTAACTCGCATCGCTCTCTTCTCCTCTGTCTCTATAATGCCTTACTGGGGAAATGCAGGCAGGCTTAAACTCGGAAGCCGGAATAGGCGGGCAGGCGCTCGCTCTGCCTGCATCCATGCGCGACTCATGCTTGTGGTCCGCCGGGCTGAGCGACCCCGGGAGGAACGGATGCATAGCGGCTTACACCGTTTGACATCCTATTCGGTCAAGCTTGATTTCCCTGCGCTTGACCCCAATCGTATGCGACCCAAGTAGGAAAGCCTATGCGATTGGCAGCTTTGATTAGCATTTAATTCCACATTTAGGATATGAATCCCTTCTTTTTTTTCGATAATTTTCCAAATTTTATGCATGTTTCCACATTTATCATGTAGAAAGCCGATTTTTCGCCAAATCATGAGCTCTATCGTGAATGGAAAAGCCGGAAGGGGCCCCGCTTCGTTTCGACATATAAAAATACCCTTCGCCGCCTTAGATGAAGGCGCGAAGGGCACTGTTTACTTCTTCCATTCGTTATATGCGCCGGCGGACGGCAAAAGGATTTGACTTTCGGACACCGGCTAGTCATCTTCATTCGGACACCCCGCGCCGCTTCTCCAATGGCCGGAACGCGCCACTTTGGTTTGCAAATATTTTTCGTTATACGGCGAAATGTCACCCCACAACGGAATTCGGTCTTCGACGTTCATGCCCGAAGCCTTGAGCGCTTCCAGCTTCTTCGGGTTGTTCGTGATCAATGTCACCGGCTTTTGCCGCAAAAATCGAAGGATGCTGATCGCGTCGTCATAATTGCGCGCATCGTCCTTGAAGCCGAGCTCCAGGTTGGCTTCCACGGTATCAAGTCCTTTCTCCTGCAAAATGTAGGCCATCGCCTTGCTGAATAAGCCGATGCCCCGCCCCTCATGATTAGCCAAGTAACATAGCGCGCCCGTTCCGTGCCGTACGATCATCTTCATCGATTCATGCAATTGAAACCCGCAATCGCAGCGCTTGCTGCCAAAAATGTCACCGGTGTGACAAATGCTGTGCATGCGGATGAGCGCCCGCTCGGCGCCGGCAAAATCACCGTACACCAGCACGCTGGACTGCTGCTTCTCCGCCAAGTTAAAGGAAGAGAGACGTTCGATCAATTGCTCCGTATCCGCCTGTTCCCGGCATATTCGGGCTGCCGCCGGATCATGAACCGGAAGCCAGCAGTACCACTGAAACAGGACCGTTTCCCCGTCCAACTCGACCGGCAGCCGTATCGGTCCGACCAAAATATTCGTATTCGAGCCTGCCACCGTTTGAATACTATCGTCCAGCATGGCGGTGATATCGTGAGCGATCAATCGTATTCCACCTTCCTCGGACCGGGTCCGAACATGTTATACTAACAATTTGTCCCTGGGCTTGAAAAATATGCGCGCCGCGTTGAAGCCCCGCCCGAACGCAGCCGCACGGCGAGCCCCCCGCCAGCGCCCCCACTCACAAAATCTTCTCCCCGAACAACGCGCCGATGAGCTCAACCGCGGCCAGAGCCGTCCGGTTCTGCCGATCGAGCAGCGGGTTCACCTCGACGAACTCGGCGCTTCGGAGCACGCCCGCGTCGGCCAGCAGTTCCATCGCAAGCAAACTCTCGCGCAAGCGGATTCCGCCGGGGACAGGCGTACCGACACCCGGAGCTTCGCACGGATCGAGCCCGTCGAGGTCAAGGCTCAGATGAAGGCCGTCCGTACCGTCCGCTGCCCGGTCCATCGCCCGCTTCATGACCTCTTCAATGCCGAGCCGCTCGATATCGCGCATCGTAAACACAAGGATGCCCCGCTTCTTGAGAAATTCACGTTCGCCGGGGTCGAGCGATCGCGCGCCGACCAGCACCGTATGCTCCGGCTGCACCTTCTCCGTCTTGCCGCCAATCCCGGTTAATCGGGGATGCCCGCAGCCGAGCGCAACCGCCAGGGACATCCCGTGGATGTTGCCGGAGGGCGTAGTCTCGGCGGTATTCACGTCGCCATGGGCGTCGAACCAGATGAGACCCAGCTTGTCGACGCGGCTGGACATCCCGGCCACCGTGCCGATGGCGATGCTGTGATCGCCGCCGAGCACAAGCGGCAGGCGGCCGTCTCCCGCCGCCTTCGCCACCGCCTCGCACAGACGTTCGTTGACTGCCGCGATTTCGTCCAGATGGCGCAGGGAGCTTGCCGTCCCCGGAACGGACAAGGAGCTGCACCGTTTCACGACCAAGTCTCCTTCATCCTTAACGCTGTGCCCAAGCTGCTCCAATCGGCTGACCAGACCGGCGTTGCGAATCGCGGTCGGTCCCATGTCCGCGCCGCACCGGCTTGCTCCCAAGTCCATAGGCACCCCGATAATGGACAGCGTCCTGCCCGTTAGCTTCGTCATGCTGCTCACCTCTGTCCTGCATAATCGGATGAAGACCGGAACAAATGCTTGGCCACGAACCAGAAATTCGCCGGCCGCTCGGCGATGCGCCGCGTAAAGTAAGGGTACCAATGACGGCCGAACGGCGTGTAAACCCGCACGGCATAACCGGCATCCGCCAGACTCCGCTGCAAATCGACGGCAATCCCGTATAGCATCTGAAATTCGAACCGATGCCGGGGAACGGCCAGTCGTTCGGTCAGCTCAAGCACGCTGCCGATCATCCGCGGGTCATGCGTCGCCACCGCCGCGTACCCGCCCTGCTCCAGGTGGGCGCGAACTAGACGGACGTAGGCCGCGTCCACCTCCCGCTTAAGGCGATACGCGACATCGGGCGGTTCGCGGTAAGCGCCTTTGACAATGCGCAGGTTCGTCCCTTGCGTTCCGATCTCCCGGACGTCCTGCTCGCTCCGGAACAGATACGATTGCAGAACGAGTCCGATCCGTTCCGGACCGAAACCGCTGCGCAGCTGGCGAAACAAATCCACCGTCGCCTGCGTGACCGAAGAGTCCTCCATATCGATCCGCACGAAATTCCGGCAAGCGGCCGCCTCGCCTGCGATGCGTTCCATGAGCTTCAAGCATAGTCGAGGATCCGTCTTCAACCCGAGCTGCGTCAGTTTGACGGATACGTTCGCGCGCAGCCCATGCCGTTCGATGACCGGGAACAGCTCCGCAATGGCGGCGGCGGTTTGCTCGGCCTGACGAGCATCCGATACGTTCTCGCCCAGCAGATCGAGCGTAGCCAGCAGTCCGCGCTCGTTCAGCCTTTTCACTTGGGAGAGCGCCTCGGGCAGCGATTCTCCGGCAATGAATCGATCGACGCCGAACTTCATGCCGTGTTTCTCAAAGAGCCACCGGACCGGAGCAAGCTCCGCCACGGTCAGTACGCTTCGTCGAAGCATCGGATCCAGCATACGGGCGCCTCCCTTACCAGCATTCGGAAATGAGCTTAAGCGGCGTCAACCTTGACAAGCCCTTACGGGAGTAAGGATTCACGCCGTCAGCTCCTTTCCGTCAATACGTCTTCTACGCAATCTGCCGCCCAATCAAGCTCATCCTCCCGAATCGTCAGCGGCGGAGCTATCCGGATGACGCGATCGTGCGTTTCTTTACAGAGCAATCCGGCTTCCATCAAGCGCTCGCAGTACGGTCTGGCCGGCCCCTGAAGCTCTATCCCGATCAGCAGTCCTTGACCGCGGACGTCCCGAATCAGGGGCGAGCGGATCTGCTTGAGCCGTTCCAGCAGCCAAACGCCTGACGTCCGGGCGCGTTCGGCCAGATTCTCGTCCTCCAGCACCTGCAGCGCGGCCAGCGAAACGGCGCAGGCCAGCGGATTGCCGCCGAATGTCGAGCCGTGCGAGCCCGGATTGAAGACGCCGAGCACTTCACGGTCCCCGGCAACGGCGGATACCGGGAGCACGCCGCCGCCAAGCGCTTTACCGAGCACGTAAACGTCAGGCTGCACGTCTTCCCAGTCGCAGGCGAACTTCTTCCCTGTCCGGCCGAGCCCCGTCTGAATTTCGTCCGCGATCGTCAACACCCCGTGACTGCGGCATAAAGCGGCGGCCTCGCGCAAATAACCGGCAGGCGGAATGATGATCCCGGCTTCGCCTTGTATCGGCTCGAACAGGAAAGCAGCCGTTCGCTCGTTTATCGCTTGCCGCAGCGCTTCGGCGTCGCCGAACGGCACCGTGACGAAGCCTGGCGTGAACGGACCGAAGCCCGCCCGGTATGCGGGCTCGGTGGAGGCGGAGGTCACGGCAATCGTGCGCCCGTGGAAGTTGTTCCGGCACACGATGATTTCCGCCTGCGAATCAGGAATGCCTTTGACCTCGTACGCCCAACGCCGTGCCGCCTTGATCGCCGTTTCGACCGCCTCCGCCCCGGTGTTCATCGGAAGCACGGTCGTTTTGCCCGTCCAGCGGCATACCGCTTCGTACCAGTCTCCGGCCAGGTCGTGGTGAAACGCCCGCGACGTTAACGTGACCCGTCCGGCCTGCTCCGTCAACGCCTGAATAATTTTCGGATGCCGGTGCCCCTGATTCACAGCCGAGTAGGCGCTCAGCATATCCAAGTAACGCCTGCCGTCCGCATCCTCCAGCCAAACGCCTTCGGCGCGTGTGATGACGATCGGCAGCGGATGGTAATTGGCGGCTCCGTACAGCTCCGCCTTGCGAATGAACGGTTCGGAACGGTTCATGCCGTATCCTCCTCTCTTCCTCTTGGCTTTAGAGCATCAATTCGTCCGCCGCCTCCTCCAGCTTCAGGAAGCCCAAATAAACGGAGCGGAACAACCTCGATACATCCGCGTCGCTTAACAGCTCAGGCTTGAGATCGTCCATGTACGCTTGACCCTTCCAACGTCTCAACCATTCCAACTGCTCCTGCCGCGAACGGGGAAAAGACAGCGGCACCGACAAGTCAGCCATCACGTTCACCTACTCCTTCAGGATGATGGAATACCGTTTTTCGCGATTAATGAAATGTTGGAATTTTCAGACTTTATTACATCATATGATCGACATTTCCGCTTCGTGATGTTTTTATGCTCGTGCCCCTGAAGTGCCAAGCCTGTTCCAGCACAGGTATGTAGCGACAGAAAAAAGGCGCAGCCGCCTGACGTATCGATGTTTTGTTTGGCCACAAACAAACACGATATCCCAGGAAGTACCCCTCTATCAGGTATTGTATTCACTAGGCCGAGCTGTCTTTCCTCCCCCGGTCTCCCCGGCTTAATACGGCACACGGACCGGGACGCAGCCCCTTGCATACGAATAGCCCGCTTCCCCGGCAGGAAAGCAGGCGGTTCGACAGTACGTATTCGCGGCTGGTCCGGCGTCCGCCCATTTGCATGTCGCTCTTCAACCGAAGTATAATGAGAACACACGTTCCTTGAGGAAAAACATACCTATTTACGCACATTATAAGGACAACAGGTGATCGAATACGATGGACCCGAACCGCTTTTATGAGGAAATCCGAATCAAGTACCAAGGCGAAGATCGCGCCAAGTTGGTCATGCAGCAGCTCAGAACGTATCAAGAAAGCAAAAAGCACCGCAAATGGTGGCAGAAGCTGCGCATCCTCAGGAAAACAAAAACGCAGCCCAAACCTTGGGATTGAAGCCGTTCATGGATGCCGCGGGATCACTGGCCATGGCATCCGGGCGATCGTACACCCGGATTCGCAATTCCAGCCAGGCGGCCCAGGTTGACCGCCGCCTGGCTACACGCCTCCAAGCATCCGCAGCACGTCCTCGTTCCCCGGCAGCGAAGATACGGCGCCTTTACGCGTCGTTGCGATCGCGCCCGCCGCATTCGCGTAAGCCAGCATCTCCCGGATGACGCCCGGTTCGAGACCGTTCACCGGTAATTCGCGCGTATGCAATTGATACAGCAGCGCCCCGATGAAGGCGTCTCCCGCGCCGGTCGTGTCCGCCACGGTAACGGAGTGCCCCGGGACGGCGACCCGTTCGTCCGCCGTATACCAGACGGCGCCGGCTGCGCCTTTCGTATACACCACGTGCCGGACGTCGCCCGTGAACAACGAGGCGATCGCTTGTTCCTCGTCCTCCAGCCCGGTGACGAAGGCTAGCTCCTCATCGCTGATCTTCACGATGTGCGCTTTCGGAAGAAACGCCAGAATCGTCCGCCGGCACGCCTCCGGACTGCTCCACAACGGCAGCCGCACATTCGGATCGAAGCTGACGATGCCGCCCATGGCTTTCACCGCTTCAATCGCTTGAAGGTGCGCATATTTCACCGGCGCTTCGATCAAATCGACCGAGCAAAAATGCAGAATGTCGCCGCTCCCGAACGGAATCCCTCCGATCTCGTCCGCGGCGAGCAGCATGTCCGCGCTCGGATTGCGGTAGAAGGAGAAATCCCGGTTCCCGTCGCTGCTCAAGCTGACGAAGGCAAGTCCCGTCTTGGCTTCGCCGGTTCGAAGCACATGACGCACATCCACGCCTATGCCGCTCATCGTCTCGACGAGGAAATCCCCGAACGCGTCGCGGCCCAATTTGCCGATAAACGAGCTTGAGCCGCCGAGCTTCGCAACCGCGCACGCCACATTGAACGGAGCCCCGCCGGCAGCCCGTTCGAACCCGCCCACATCCTTCAGCCCGATGCCCTTTTCCGTTGGAATAAAATCAATCAGCGCTTCCCCAATCGTATACACGATAGACAATGAACGTCCCTCCTAAATATTAACCGATATCCCATTTCGTCAACGAAACGACCCTGCACTCGCCTTCGGAGAATAACGCAATTCCGCGCGCCTGTTCGTTCGGATAAATACGGCCGGTCATCACCTTATGCCCCTTCCCGAGGAACACCTCTACAGAGGAGACGTCGACGAAGATTCGCAAACTAAGCTTGCCGTCCTCCAGCTCGATGGACGTTTTTCTTTCCCCTTTCGGTCCTATCCCTGAACGATCGCGGTTGAAGCGGAACTGCCGCTCCTCCGCATGATAGGACAGCACGGTTTCCTCCCGACCGGACGTACGCAGCTTGATTCCGAACGCCGACGCACCCTTGGCCTCGATCACAACCTTCAGCTCATAACGGTCTCCTTGCGTCTCCAGAACCCGCTCCCCCTTCAGTATAACATCTGAAAGTTCGTAAGGGGCTTGCCGATACGCTTCGATCTCGTCCACCGGCTTGAACACCAGACGGTCGCCGTCCGTCAGCACCTCGCGCGGAACGGTCATCGCCCCCGCCCAGTGATGTCCTTGCTGCGTCGGCATCAACGATTCCCACATATCCATCCAGGCGATCATAACACGGCGGCCTTGTGCGTCAATCGTCGTTTGCGGGGCGTAGAAATCGAAGCCGTAATCGATCGGATAATACGCGTCATAATGAAAGCGGCCATCGTCCGTATCCAAGTGCCCGACCATATACGTCGTGGAATGCAAATTGCAATAATCGTCCCCTTGCGCGGGCACCCGCTGAGGCGACATCATGAGCACGTCCTTCGAGCCGAGCGCGAACACATCCGGACATTCCCAGTTATCGCCCAGCGTTCCATCGCTCTTCGCGATGACGTTCACATACTCCCAGTGTACCAGATCCGCCGATCGATACAGCAAAATCAACCCGTGTCCTGCGCCGTCATTCGATCCGAGCACGGCATAATACGCGTCTCCGCGCTTGAACACCTTCGGATCGCGGAAATCTTGGCGGCTCACGCCCTGCGGAATCGCCCCGGCAGCAATGACAGGATTATCCTTCCATTTCACGAAGGTCACCCCGTCCTCCGACACGGCGATCGCCTGCTCTTGCCGGTAGTCCCGGTCCTTATCCGGTCCGGTCTCGACATGCCCGGTATACATCAAGTACAGACGTCCCTCATGCTCGATCGCGCTGCCGGAGAAGCAGCCTCCCTGATCATAAGCTTCATCGGGCGCGAGAGCGACCGGCAGGTGCTCCCACCGGATCAGATCGCCGCTCACCGCATGGCCCCAATGCATCGGCCCCCATTTGGCCTCGTACGGATAATATTGATAGAACAAATGATACGTTCCGTTATAATGGATAAACCCGTTCGGATCGTTCATCCAGCCGTATTCGCTCATGAAATGGTAATGCAGCCTGAAGTCCGAACGCAGCTGATGTTTGTTTTCCCGAATAAATCGGTTCGCTTTCTCTACGGTATAGGTCATTATGCATCCTTTCCGATCGCGCTGCGTCTTATATTTATTTAAGGAGCCCTGCACATTGAACAAGGGGAATATAAGGGCCATTATAGATGTCAAAGGTTTGACATGTCAATCGTTTGACATCATACGGTTTACGAAACTGCGAAGCATCAATGCCCCGTAGTCCCGTTCTTAGCGCAGTCGTCTAGTCTTCATTCCGGTTACGTAGACTCCCGTTCGATCAATTCGACCGGAAGAATGTTGTGATAGTCGAATTCGGATTCGTCCAATTGCCGCTGAATAAGGTCAATCGCCAATCGGCTCATCGCTTCAATCGGCTGTCTTATGGTAGATAAGGAGGGGAACATCCAGGAAGCCGCGTTGACGTCGTCATATCCGACGACCCGTACGTCGCGCGGCACGTCTTTCCCGAGACGCCGGCATATTTGCACCACGAAAGCCGCAATGATATCGCTGGTCGCAAACACGCCGTCGATATCGGGATGCTGCTGCAGCAGCTCGTCAATAATACGCTCGTACTGGCTTTGGTCGAACACGTTCATATCCGTTTGGATCATGACATGATCGGTCCCGCTCTGGTTGACGACGTTCTTAAACGCTTCGCTCCTTTGATTCGCAAGCAAATTAAGCTCTAAATTTCCGCAAATATGCGCGATCTTCTTGCAGCCCTTCCCGACCAACAAGTTCGTCGCCAGCTCGCCGCCGCGGTAATTGTCCGAAGCGACAAATGGAATGTTGTCGCCGATCCGCCGATCCATGGTCACGATAGGCCGGTTTATATGCTTGTATTCCCCGACTTCCAACGTATGGCTGCCCATAATGATGCCGTCGACCCGGTTTCGTTTCATCATGTCGATATATTCGCGCTCTTTATTCGGGTCAAGCAAGGAGTTGCACAACAGCAGCTTAAATCCGTATTGATGCGCGTAGTACTCCAGATGCGTCGCCAGCTCACCGAAGAACGGATGGGACACGCTCGGCAGAATCAGCCCGATCAGGTTCGATTGCTTCTTCAATAACGAGCGCGCGATTTCATTGGGGCGATAGCCAAGCTCGTCCATGCATTCGTATACTTTACGCCGCGTCGCTTCGCTAATATAACCCCGATTGTTCAATACGCGCGAAACCGTCGTTACCGAAACCCCTGCCTTTAACGCTACATCATTAATGGTTGCCATACGCCGTACGTGTCTCCTCTTCTCCTCAAAAAATGGCTTATGCCAAACATACCTGAAAATGATCCTTGGGTAAAGGACAAGCTGGCCTCATATGTCGCCGTTATTGGCAAGGCACAGGCTTACGAACCTTCCCTCCCGGCTAGCCGCCCAGGTTATTGACGGCATTCACAGTAACCCCGTTCATAAACGATCGGACGTTGTCGACTGCCGTTGCCATTAATCGGGCTCTCGCTTCTTGAGTGGCCCAGGCAATGTGAGGGGTAATGATGCAGTTCGGCGCGGTAAGCAGCGGGTGTTCGGCCGGCGGCGGCTCGACCGCCAACACATCGAGCGCAGCGCCCGCGATACGTCCGGCGTGCAGAGCCTGAGCCAACGCCTGCTCATCAATAAGCGCGCCGCGCGAAGTATTGATGAGGAAGGCGGAGCGCTTCATTAATTCAATGCGCTCTGCATTGATCATGCGCTCGGTAGCCGGCGTTAACGGGCAGTGCAAGCTGACGACGTCCGATTCGGCCAGCAGCCGCTCCAGCGGCACCCACTCGACGTCTTCATGCGGCGGCGGAGTCGTCCGGCCGCTGCCTGCGGCAAGCACGCGCATGTCCAGCGCCCGGGCGATCCGGGCCGTTTGACCGCCGATCCGGCCCAGCCCGACCAGCCCCATCGTCTTCCCGGACAATTCGACCAGCGTCGACCGGGTGAAACAGAAGTCCTGACTGCGCGACCACTCGCCCTGCTTCACCGCCTCGTCATGCCGCCCCACCTGCGAACTGAGCTCCAGCAGGAGAGCGAATACGAATTGGGCGACCGATTGCGTGCCATACGTCGGCACATTCGTTACGGGAATTCCCCTCTGACGGGCAGCCTCCGTATCGATAACATTGTACCCCGTCGCCAATACGCCGATATACTTAAGCTTGGGAAGGCGGGCCAGGGTATCCGCCGAAAGCGGCGTTTTGTTCGTAATCAAGATCTCCGCTTCATAAGCGCGATCCACAATCTCCTCCGGAGAGGTGCGGTCGTATACAACCAAGCGCCCCAGCTTCTCCCATTCACTCCAACTCAAATCCCCCGGATTTAAGGTATAACCGTCCAGTACCACGATGTTCATCAACGTTTTCTCCTCCCTGAAGCTCCTGTTCTTTCTTGAACTACCATCCCTTATACGGTTTATTTATAAGGCCTGGTTTAATAAATACAAGTCTTCTTCTTGATTCCGGTCTTTCCCAGCGCTTCTACTTTGCGGATGTATGCCGTGGCGAGCGGCACCTTGCAAGCGGTTTCACCTACATCCACATGGACCTTGCCGATTTGTTCCGCCACTTCCCTCGCTTCCTCCTGCAGAGCGGCAATCGAGGTGCCTGCCACGATAACGAAGCCGTTCATCGTGTAACGCACGCGGTTACGCTCTTCATGAATCGTCTCCCGCACCCGCTTCAGCAGACCGCGGATTTCCGCGATATCCAGCTGCTCGTCCGGTGTTATCGAGATGTAGTTCGCATACGTGCTCCAGCCGCACGCAGCGATCAGCTCCTGGTCCGAATCGAGCCATTCCCTCGCCAGATCGAGCGCGAACGGACTTTCCGCCGCTACGCCCGCCACCGTATACTCGGCAAGCATATGCCAGTATGCCTGCCTGGCCCAAGTCTGAAGCTGTTCCTTCCCCATCTGTTTCGGATTTACCGACAGCCCGGCCAAATACATCGCGTCATGATTACCGGAATCGTATAACGCCAGCGCTAACGCCTGATCCTTGCGAACCTGCTTCACCAACGTTTTTAAATCTCCGATCTTCACACCGAAGCAAGGTTCTTTGGCCCCGTGACGAAAAAACGTTTTTTTCGTTTGTTCCGTTCCCATGGCTTCAAGCTTGCTCATAACCTCTTCCAAAGTCAACATAACCACTTCCTTATAAGGCGCAGTTTAGTTATATCCTATCACACTCCCGGCCATCTCCCAAGTATCCAAATCATATAAAAGAGCCACTTTCGTGGCTCCCGCTCCATCGCCTCAGAAGAACAGGCAGCTTGCGAATGAAACCCGGTCTCTCCGCTTGCCGCCCAGCAGCTTGTAGACCGGCACGTTCAGCTTTTGCCCATCCTCTCGAGACAAGCGAATTCGATGCTGGCCAGGAGCTGTTTTCACTCCCCGGCTAAAACCAATACCATAATCCCGCGGGATCAGCACCTTCTACAACCGTCCCTCTCCCTGCCTCCGAAATGAAGGGTCGTTATGCTCCCCGACGGATCGCGTCACCTGATCGAGACAACGGAGAAGCCGTCCCGCCAGTTCACGGGTTAGCTTGCCCGAATCCACCAAATCGCGGATTTCCTCCCGTAGAGCACGGACCGCTTCCAGCCAATGCTTCGGCTGATACAAGCTGAACAAGCCCGAGATGAACGATCCCATGTCGCGGACGGAGGGTGCGGACGGAAAGGGCGTCCCTGGTGTCAACAGCAATTCCAACTGATTCAGCAGCTCTTCAAACTTATAAGCCGTCTCCCGGGAAATGCGTTCGTTCTGAAATAAGCTGCCCGCCTCCTCGCGCTCTGCCTGAATGCCGATAAGCCGGATTTCCGACTCCCGAAGCGCTTTGCGCTCCCGTTCTTCGGAGATGACCGATAGCGCAGCCGCTTCGCTGCAAACCGACAGTTCCTCGCGGATCAGACGGATCGTCGCCTGGAGGATGCGAATGCCGCCCGCTTGTCCGATCTCCTCTTGCTCCGCTTCGGCAGCGTCGTCTTCTGTCTTCATGAGCACCGGCAGCACAAAGCTTGCGGTTACCATCGTGAATACGATAACCCCGGCCGCCATAAAAATAATCAAGTCGCGTTGGGGAAAGGGCGACCCGTCCTGCAGCGTATAAGGAATGGAGAACGCTGCGGCCAGCGTGATCGCGCCCCGGACGCCGGATAAAGCGGTCAGCAGAGCCGGCTTCAGCTGCGGCTTGGTTATCTTATTACGGCTGCCGAGCAGCCAGGCTCCCGTCCAGCCTGCATAAATCCACAGAAACCGGAGCGTAAACAGCCCGGAGGAAAGGACTGCCACATACAAGAGCACCCGACTGATGTCGAAAGCCCCGCTCTCAACAATAACAGCGGTGACGCCGGGGATGTGCAGGCCGAGCATGATGAATACCAGTCCGTTCAGCATCAATAAAATAACCGACCAGGTGCTGGCCGATACGATTTGCAGCTTGAGCATGGAGGATTCGGCGCGTTCCTGCTCGATCGCATGTACGATGCCGCCCGCGACGACAGCCAAAATGCCGGATACGTGCAGTTCCTCTGCGGTCAAGTAAATGAAGAACGGCGTAACGATTTGGAGCAGTGTTTGTAGCGTCGCTTCTTCCACGCCCAGACGCCGGATCAGCACCCGGAGACGAATGATCAGGAACGATAAAGCAGCTCCGCACACCGTTCCTCCGATTGCCATCCACACGAAGCTTAAGCTCGCCGCCGACAGGGAGAACACGCCCGTCAACATGGCGGCTATCGCAAATTTGAAAGCGACCATGCCGGATGCGTCGTTGATCAGCGCCTCCCCTTCGAGCAGACGAAGGATGCTCTTGGGCAGATGAACTCGGCGGGAGATGGCGCCTACGGCCACCGCATCGGTCGGCGAGAGAATGGCCGCCAGCGCAAAGGCAGCGGGCAGCGGAATGGAAGGGATCAAACCATGTATGCCGTACCCGGCAATAAACACCGTCGCGAACACCAAACCCAGCGCCAGCAGCAGAATCGGGGCCTTGAGCTTCCATAGCTCGTCCCTTGGCGTTTTTCTGCCGTCATGGTACAGCAGCGGCGCGACGAACAGCACCAGAAACAGTTCCGGATTCAACGGAACGTGAATGCCGAATGGCGATAACGCGGCCAGACAGCCGAGAACGACTTGAAGGAGAGGAAGCGGCACGGCCGGCAAGAACCGGTGAACGATGACGGAACCCACAATAATAGCGAGCAGGATGAGAATATCGATAAACAGCTCCATCTCGAATCCCCCTTCTTGTGTAAGCTCGAACCCTGCATGGGCACTATCATTTATTTAAACCAAAATAAGCAAAACGTACCGGGACGGGAGCGCGGGGTGCGCGGTTGCCGTGTGTCCGGGACGGGGGCGCGAGGTTGGGCATTTCGGACAAAATGAATTTAAGGGAACATTTGTTCCGTAATCCAACTCCATAGTCGGCCGGGCCTACGCAGCGAGCGGACTAAACGGCTCAGCCGCCCGACATATCTTCCACATCTCTAACATGAATTTGATAATCACTGACCCTCTCGCCACATCCCTCGATCAGCGAACACGTAGACGCTTATGCTGCTTGTTATACCGCTTCCGCCGTTTCCTCCGCCATAAAATGCCGGTGACCCCGCGAGAATCCTATTTACTGCCCATAATTTCCCCGGAAATGATTTGCCCGTTCCAGCTCCAGAACGACAATGTTTCGTGCGTCAGCCCCTTCACATGGGCCGCGTCCGCTGCCGTGCCCGTCTGTTCCCAAGTCCAACCGAGCAGGCGGCATGCGATGATAGGGCACAAATATATTGGCCAGGCCGGGAAGTGTTGCTGGTCGAGGATATTTTCCAACCGCCGTCCGGGAACAGGCGGACGCCTTCGACCAGCACGGTTGCGAGGTGCTTGCGCAAAGCTGCGATGATAGAAGCCGAATCGGCTGTTCGCGCCGAACAGCTTCTCCAAGGCGAAGTAGGCGGTTCAGCTTTTACCCGCCAAGTCCATGTTGATTCTTGCCAGCCCGACAAAAAAACGTTCGTCAAAAACGTCCAAGCTATCGGCTGTCGTATCTTCCGCACCGCCCATCGTGCGGGAGCTGTTGAGCCCCTTTCCCTTGCGGATCAAGTAGCAAACGTGCTTCTGATGTCCGGGATCTTCCTGGGCTATCTGGAATTAATTGGTTAGTTTTTCACGACTTTGGTGATGCCAGCATCCCTTGGAACGGATCGATCGGTTCGGCTGATCATTCAAAAAGTTGCGCGTTCGTATACATTGGTATACAATTTATGTGAACATTATTAACATATAAGAGGTTTATGATGGCGGAAACTTATCGCAAATCCAAAGTCGAGCATTATGTCTCGCGACTCCTGCTTCGAAAGAACGCTTTGAAGCGGCAAGTGGAGCAAGCGGAATTTGTGGAGATGAAAGATTTTTTCAGAGGGCAGCTCGCAGCCATCGATTTGATTATCGATGAGTTGACCGCAGAGTTTGCGCTTGAAGAATCACATAGAAAGATCGAGGGGGAATCTTGCTCATGAACACAGGCACGACAGCGGCTAAACAGCAGCCGCAGCACAGCCAAATCAAGAAGTTGAAATTGCTCCGCAGGTCTATTTTCATGACCATAGGGGCTGCAATGGTTTCGGTAGGCTTAGAAATTTTTCTGGTGCCCAATAAAATCATCGACGGCGGGATCGTCGGCATTTCCATCATTTCCTCAGTGTTAAGCGGACTGCCTCTAGGTATTTTTCTGTTACTTCTCAACCTTCCGTTTCTTATTGTAGGGTATAAGCAAATCGGAAAAACGTTCGCGATTTCCACCCTATACTCCGTCCTGATCATGTCGATCGGCACTACGCTGCTCCATCCGGTCCCGCCCCTTACCATCGATCCGCTGTTAGCTGCGGTATTCGGCGGCATCATTCTGGGCATCGGCGTAGGCCTCGTCATCCGCTCCGGCGGATCGCTCGACGGTACGGAAATCGTGGCGATCTTGTTCAGCAAGAAGTCGGCGTTCTCGGTCGGCGAAATCGTCATGTTCATCAACCTCTTCATCCTCGGAAGCGCCGGCTTCGTGTTCGGCTGGGATCACGCCATGTATTCATTGATTGCTTACTATATTGCCTTCAAGATGATTGACATTACGATCGAAGGGTTCGACGAATCCAAATCCGTCTGGATCATTAGCGACTACAACAAGGAAATCGGCGAAGCGATTCTCCACCGTCTAGGCCGTGGAGTCACGTATTTGAACGGCGAGGGCGCCTTTACCGGAGGCCCGAAGCGAGTCATTTTCTGCGTGATTAACCGCCTTGAAGAGGCGAAGATGAAGACGATCGTAGAGGAAATGGATCCTGCCGCCTTCCTCGCCATCGGCAACATCCACGATGTGAAAGGCGGACGCTTTAAGAAGAAAGATATTCATTGAGTGGAACAAGCAGGCCAAAAACCTCCACCCCCGCCGGATCTGGCGGGGGTGGAGGTTTTTCATGAATCATATCCGTACAGGAGGTCTACTTCCCGTTCAATTGCCACCATTTCAGGTACGTGTAAGGATCAACGGGTTGCCATGGATTAATAGTATAAATGCCGAAGTGCAGATGCGGATCGAATTTTCCTTCCGTGCCGACCGGCCCGTAACCGGTATTTCCTACATAGCCGAGCAATTGGCCTTTCCGAACGGTTGCGCCCTTCTTCATGCCGTCCGCGTAGCCGGACAAGTGGGCATAGTAAAATTGCGTATTGTCATCCACTTTGACCGAAATGCGCCAACCGCCATACTCGTTCCAGCCGATGTTTACGATGGTTCCGTCCATGACGCTGTAAACGGGCGTTCCCTTCTTCGCCATAATATCGACGCCTTCATGTGTTCGAGTTTCCGTCCCGTCCGGAGACCATGTCCGGGAATCGGCGTAATTGTTCGTAAACGGTTCATATGTACCTGCCCGCAGCGGGAAAATGCCTTCCAGATATGCCGCAGGCTTTTGCGGAATATGAATGGCGAGTCCCGGCCATATATTGTTCGGATCGGCGATTTGCGGGTTCGCTTGGATGAGCGTGAGTGTGCTGATTCCGTAACGGGCGGCTATTTTCCAAAAAGTATCGCCGTTTTGGATGATATACGTATTCGGATCGTCAGGGAGCTGTAAGACTTGCCCCGGATAAATCGAGGTCGAGGATAGCCCGTTTGTTTTTACGATTTGATCAACAGTCGTCTTGTTTGCAGCAGCGATTTTCCATAAGGAATCTCCCGGCTTGACCGTGTATGCGGATGCATGGGCCGTCAAGGCGATGGACATACTGGCTACGGTGCTCATGAGCAGGAAAGTAATCTTTTTTCTCAAGCGGTGCCAACTCCTTTGATGTATTATGCTTGCACCGTTGATTATAGACGAGGAAACGTTTGAATTCTAACGTTAAATATTGGGAAGAAGCCCACCGCACAGTCACGCGAACTCTTGAATCTCAGACGCTCACCACGCTTTCGACAACCGTCAGCGTAGATTGGGTCGCGTTCAAATTAACCCTCGCGCCGATCGGAATAGCCGCCTTGTAGATCCCGTGTCCGGACGCCAAATTCGTCAGCAGCGGTTTGCCGAGCGGCACAAGCACCTCATTGATCAAATCGTCGTATGTTTTTCCGTAGGCCACCTGGCAGCCCGTGCATTCACCCATGACGATCCCGATGCAATCCCTGAATTTTCCAGCCAACTTCAACCGGTTGATCATGCGGTATACTTTGTTGATCGGCTCGTGCGTATCTTCCAGCAGCAAAATTTTCCCTCTCGTGTCAATTTCAAAGGGCGTTCCGAGCGTATCCGAGAACGAGGTCAGATTGCCGCCCACGATCGGACCCGTGACGTTGCCGCCCACCCTGCCGATGAGCGGAAAGCCCGGCGGGTTCAAGATAGGCCTTGTTGCGACCGGAGTAGAAGTTGCCTGAAAAAACTGATTGAAACTATAAGCGGGTTCGGAAGTAGTGAAATTGATGAGGAGCAAGCTGTGGAAGGTTATCAGATTGGCGAACTGGTACAGGACGTTAAGCAAAACGGTAATATCGCTGTAGCCCGAAACGATTTTCGGATTGCGGGCAATGACAGGATAATCGAGAAACGGCAAAATACCGGCTACGCCTACGCCTCCTCGCGTAGGGAGAATCATGTTGACGTTCGGATTCTCGATCATGCTCATGAAATCGGCTGCGCGTTGTTGATCCGTGCCGGCGAGATATCCGTCTGCGGCATAGACGTATCTTCCTAAGACAACTTGAAAACCAAGGGCTTGCAATGTCATCACTCGGTTG
The DNA here is from genome assembly GCF_006519665.1 of Paenibacillus sp. tmac-D7. Lineage (NCBI taxonomy): Bacteria > Bacillati > Bacillota > Bacilli > Caryophanales > Paenibacillaceae > Paenibacillus > Paenibacillus sp. tmac-D7. Next base: position 24,783 of record NZ_VIDW01000008.1, read on the forward strand.
TTGATGATTTCCGGGCTGAGGGGGCTTCCCAATGCGACAATGCCTATGGTGTCCCCCTGCTTCAAAATCGGCGGTTTAATCGCCATAACTTCCCACCCCTCCACTAGGCATTTGTACCAGCATATGTACGTGGAGCCGGAAAGATGCGGGATGAACGCGATATGGCGTCCGGTAACGAAACGGCCCAGCCTGGGCCCAGGCTCATTTTAACGTTGGAGCGTTTTTTTTAATGACCGACATGATCCAATAGAGGAGCGGCAAACATTCCATGACCAGCGCGAAAGTCGGCCAAGCGTGCAGCAGAAATTGATTGAGCTCGATCGAATTGTCCACGATATGCATGGAAAGTCCCAGCATAATCGCGCCGAACGAGAAAGTAAGCGGCCTCGTATCTTTAAGCCTGAATAGCTGGGCCGTGATGAATACCGGAATATAAAGCAGAATACTAATTTTAACAAATAAGCTGGACAACCAAATGGCAACCACAATAGGGTCCAAATTTTCCAGGAAGCCGCCGTTTCGGATAAAACGGATCATTTCCAGCACCGGGTAGGTCAATTGCGCCGACACGTGCGGCCCAAACAACAGCAGACATAACAGGAAACTCATCTCGATAAAGTAAATGCTCGCAGCCGACGACCACAATAAGGAACGAAACGTCTTCCCGGAATTATGAATATAGGGGAAAATGAAAAGAATCAGCATCATTTCTCCGAACCAGGGGATGAACGGATACGTATCGCTAAATAGACGGCCCGGATTCAAATGCGTAAAGAGCGCAATCGTGCGGTTAAAATTCAAGTCTTTGCCATACATAAAAGGGATGAACGAGGCCGTGCCGAAAATGACGAAAAAAAAGCCGGAGGCACAACGAAAAATCGCTTCGATCCCCGCCCTTACGGCGATTGAAACGACAAAAGCGAACAAGCTGGCGACCATCCACGACGGTGTCGTCGGCAAATACACCTGGATAAGGAAATCCGTGATCTCCCGCAGCACCAGGCCGGCAAGATGAATAAAAAAGAAACCAAATCCGATCATCAGAATGATATGAAGCCAGCGGCCCACCAGCTCCTTGCCGTAGTGAACCAGAAACTCGCTCGGTCTGCGCTTGGCAAGCGCAAAGGAAATATAAGTAATAAGCAGCCCTCCGGCAAAGGCAGTCAAGATGACCAACCAGCCCTGATAATCCGCCGTCGGGAAAATCAGACCCATTAAAAATCCCGTAGCCGTCGAAAAATGGAACAGGACGAACATTAAACCTAGCTGAAGCTGGGTGACCCGCTGCATGAACAGCCGCCTCCTTAGTTTCGATCGATGTGTGCTATAGGACCAAACATCCATTCAATCAGTTGATTAGGACTTGGGAGGCCCTCGACGGTATAAACCGCGAATATATACCCATAAGCGACAAGCAGCCAGCCGCCTACAATCCAGTAGGTTCTTTTTTGCCGTTGGCGGGCTTTTAGAAAATGCCACTCATAGTACGCTATCCCAAGAAAAATGACGGTCATGACAATCATCGCGATCCCCCCTGTTGACGCTGCATCTGACGCACGATTGGATTTTTTTCAACTCCCGTTCTTTTCACGCTTACTTGGGTAACCACGCTAAATTCGCAGTTTTTATACGTGCTGCGCCAATGGTCCTGATGCTCGTACCATACTTTAGGATACCGCCATTCGATATATCTGCCGAATGCGAACACATCGATCCCCATTTGCTGCGTTTTTTGAATGGCACTCATAATTCTTCCCTTCAATTGCTGCGACAGCAAATTTTCGATCTTGCTGATTTGCTCCGGATCGTTCAAATCAATATCCGATTCCGATGACATGACGTCGTCTTCCGCTTCAATCCGGATATCAAATCGGATACGGTCTCCCGAGACAACGGGTTTTATTTGGGATTTCGAGTTCAAGATGAGAAAACTAATCGTTTTTCCATCGGTCGGCGACTTCAACGAAATGACGGAGCTTTTCATTTTTCCATCAATCCAGAGCGCCGCTCTCATCTCCTGAACATTGAAGGTTCCGACCATTTTTCCGTTTTTAAAGAGGGCGGCGCCATCCGTGCCTACCCATGTGCTTAACTTCCCCTTCTCGCTTACCATCTTCACTTTGCCAATCGTTAGCAGCGCGGCAGCCGCATCCCCTCCTCTTGCGGCCGCTTCTAACAAGTCTTTGACACTCGTATCCAAAGTGACTTTTCGTTCGGCAAATTCACGCAGCACCTCGGAAGGAAGCCGCTCAAACACAGGGGTTAACTCGGTGATGTCTTTTCCTTTCCCGGGGGCGACCAAGAAGTAGCTTTTCGTGTGAAAGTTCGGTTCACGGGTCACGAATTCCAGGATCGGATCGACGCCGGACTCCGCCATTTTGGTACCGACGATAATGATCCGGCAGTGTCCCCATGATATTTCCCGGGATAGATCCGAGCGGATTTTCCGGATGGCCTCGGGGATGCTGCCGGCTCTCTTGCTCACAATCGCATAAGGATTTCCGTCGCTGGCCCCTCCCGAAGGCATACTGCCCCCGGACGACAACCGGTTCGACATCAGGGGAAAGCCTAAGGATACTTCATAGCCGCTCTCCTCGGAAACGTCAACATACATACCGCTCACAAAGGCTCTATCGTTGATTTCGACCCTGGACCAGCATCCGGTCATCCAGAGCAAACAGGCGGCAGGCAGGAGCAAACGCGCGGCTTTCATTGTCATATGCAGGAACATCAGTCACCATCATCCTGAGGTAGTATTGGTCTTCCGCGATACGTCATCCGTTCATCGCTTTTCGTTCCGTACAGCAGCGGTCTTTTCTTCATCAGCCACCAGGGAGCCCGAATCAGTACGTCCTTCCAATCGCTAAACACGATAGGCGCAGTAGGTGAAAGATAGGGTGTGCCGAAGGACCGGAGCGATACCAGGTGAATATAAATCAGCAGAATACTGATGATCACACCGTATAAACCGAAGCTCGCGGCAAGGATCATGACCGGGAAGCGCAGGAGACGAAAGGTCAGCCCGAGATCGAAATGCGGTATGGTGAAAGAGGCTATGCCCGTAATGGACACGACAATAACCATCGGAGCGGAAACGATGCCTGCCTGAACGGCCGCCTGCCCGATCACCAAAGCTCCGATAATGGAAACGGTTTGTCCAATCGGCTTCGGAATCCGGAGTCCGGCTTCCCTGAGGCCTTCGAACGTAATTTCCATAATGAACGCCTCGACGATAGCGGGAAAAGGAACATTCTCGCGGGCCGCAGCCACCGTGACCAATAAATTCGGAGGCAGCATCTCCGGATGGAACGTCGTTACCGCGATATAAACCGAGGGCAGCAGAAATGAAACCAGCAAAAAGATGAAACGAATCCACCGGATCCACGTGGCGGCAATGAATCGTTGATAGTAATCCTCGGCCGACTGAAGCAGCATGTACAAGGTGACCGGGACAATAATCGGAATCGGCGTTCCGTCCACCATTATCGCCACTCGCCCTTCCAGCAGGGCTGCGCTTAGCGTGTCCGGCCGTTCCGTATATTGCACCTGGGGAAACGGGGAGAACGGGTTGTCCTCAATAAATTCCTCAATATAGCTGCTGCCCAGCACGCTGTCTATGTCAATTCGGGACAATCGTTCCTTTACTTCATCGACAAGCGTTTGCTTGCATAAACCCTCCACGTAACAGATGACGACAGCGGTTCTCGTATACTTGCCAAACTCGCAATGCTCCGTTTTTAGAGCCGGATGTTTGATTCTTCTGCGGATCATCGTGATGTTGGTCGCTATATCTTCGACAAAAGCCTCTTTAGGTCCGCGGATGACGTTCTCATTTTCCGCCTGTTGAATGGACCTGATCTCAACGGACTTCATCGGAAACAAGACGAGCTGCGGCTCGCTGTCCATCAGACAAACAATCGTTCCTTCAAACAAAGCATACAAAGCCTTGTTTAACTCCGTGCTTGTTTCCAGATACGAGACGGGAAGCCGCTTCAGCTCCACAATTTGATGCAGCAGCTCTTGGGCCGATTGCCCCGTCAATTCAAACTGAAGCGGTGACAGGACTTGCTCCTGCAGCAGCTTCTGATCGATCAGTCCCTCGATATAAATCAATGCGAAAGGGATGTTTCCCGGCAATTGAACCTCATGAAACTTAACGTCTGAACATTTGTTTAACTGCTGCCGAAACCAGCCCAGTCTCGCCGCAAAATCATTCCCTACAGGCGGTTCTGAAGAAACCTGTTGTGGCAAAGCGCCGCTAATTTTGCCTTTTCGCTGCTTGGTAAGCCATTTAAATAAAAACATTAAACACCTCTATAGGTATTTTCTGTATATCATGTCATCAAATATCGTCATTTATGCAAACGAATGCGTAAAGGGCTGTCCCTCCGTAGTCCGAACTACGCTTGGGACAGCCCTATGAACGGTAACCTGTCGAAACTTCAATTAGCTCCAGTTAAGCTCGGTCATCTTCTTCCTTACATATTCAATCGAGGTCGCGGCATACCAATCGGGGTCGGCTGCCCGCGTATGAAATCCGACTTCCATTGACAAATAGCCCTGATAATCGATTTCTTTAAGCGCACGCAGCACGGCGTCAAAATTGCAGCTCCCTTGTCCGGGCGGCAGACGGTCGGCATCGGAAATATGAATGTGGTGAAGCTTATCCTTCATGCGGTACACATAATCGCTCGGCACTTCATTACGGTAGATCGCATGATACGTATCAAACATCACCTTCACGTTGTCTTCCCCGGATTGCTCCGCCAGCTGCAGCGCGTCGTCGGCCGTTTCGATCAAGTTGCTGTCCGCCGAAGTAGGCTCTACCACCATCGTTATCCCGAGTTCTTTCGCATATTTGGCGCAATCCGTCAAGCCTTCCAGACTATAATTCCAAGCATCCTTCTGCGGCGTTCCGAAAACAGCCCAGCCCGCTACCCAAATCACGGTCGGGCATTCCCATTCGTGGGCAAGGCGGATCACATCCTTGTAATGCCTGACGGTAAACGCCCTCTCCTCCGCCGTAGGCGAGCTCGGGTTCATCCCCGGACCGCCGCCAGGCGCAGGCAGCATGGCAGAAACGTTCAAGCTATGCGATTTCAACAGCGCCTTAACCTCGCTTCTCCGTTCCTTGGATAAATAATCGGGCCAAGCATGCGGACTGGCGCAGCCGATTTCAATGCCGTCATATCCCATACCGGATAATCGCTTCACGACCTCCTCGAGCGGATACGACGGAAGCCAACTCGGAAAAGAACTGTACACCCACGTATTAAACGATATGCCTTTCATTGCCTGCACCTCCAAGAGTAATCGGAATATTACCAAACAAAGACGGCTTTTTCCGTTTTTCTTTCATCAAACATTTGAAATGCCAGCTCCGCTTGTTCCAGCGGGAATTTATGGGTAACTAATTTTTCGACATCAACGTTCTTTCTGACGATGAACTCGCAAATTTCTTCAAATTCCTGGATCGGGAAATACCATGAGCCCATCACCGTAATTTGCTTGCGAATCAACTGCTCGCTTGGCCGGATGGTGGATTCCCGGCATTCGCCTACGAACGCAACCCGTCCATGAGGTCTCACGCAATCCAAGGCTTGATTCTCGGCGATGGTGCTGCCCGAGCAATCGATAGCGGCATCGGCTCCCCGATTCCCGGTCAATTCCCGGATTCTGCTTACGACATCCTCGGTTTTCCCGTTAATCGTAAAGTCGGCCCCCAATTCCTCTTTAGCCAGCTTCAATCGCTCCTCGATCATATCGACGGCGATCACCGTCGCTCCCAGCGCCTTGGCGACCAGAATGCCCGCCCCGCCCATCGGTCCCAATCCGAATACGACCAGCGTGTCTTTGCCTGATATGTGAAGGCGCTTCTGCGCATGATAAAGCGTTCCGACCGCATCGGTAGATACTGCAGCCGCCACGTAACTCATGGAATCAGGAATTTTCATGCAATTTTTCTCAGGCACCACCATGTACTCGGCATCGCCGCCGTGAACATCGAAACCGACGCATTTCCATGAGGTGCAGAACATCATGTACCCGCTCTTGCAATGCACGCACTCTCCGCAGCCCAGCGCAAGGTAAACGGCAACGCGATCCCCTTCGCGAATCGAAGCGACGCCCTCTCCGGTCTGAACGACCAGACCCGCCGGCTCATGTCCCGGAATGATGGTTCTCGTCGCCGCCGCATCTCCCCCTACCACGGGATTGCCGTAATAGATGCTCATATCGCTGCGACAAATGGCGGAGGCTTTCATCTGGATCAAGACTTCATTCGGACCCGGTATCGGCACGGGAAACTCCTGGATTTGAACTTGCTTCTGGCCTGGGAATACGACACCCTTCATCGTGTTCATCCTATAATCCTCCATTCGAAAAAATAATTATTTTACAGAGCCCATCGTCAATCCTTTGATCATGTGATTTCTCACCAGAATGGCGAAGATGAGCACAGGGGTTGTCATAATGGTGGAGGCTGCCGTCAGCTCGCCCCATTTTACGCCGTACATCGTAATGAACTGATTCGCGATAACCGGCGCGGTCACCACATCGTTCCTGGACAGCACCAGGGCAAACATAAATTCATTCCAGCTGAACATCAGACAGATGATCGCGGTTGCCGCTAAGCCCGGAGCGATCAAAGGCAGAATAATCTTGTAAAAGGCCGTCATTCTCGAGCATCCGTCCACCGTCGCGGCTTCTTCCAAATCGATGGGGATATCGTCGAAAAAGCCTTTGAGCATCCAAACGACGAACGATAAATTAAAAGCGGTGTAAGGAATGATCAAAGCGGCATACGTATCGATCAGATCGAGCCAGCTCATCATCATAAAAACCGGAACAAGTGTGGCGGCCGGAGGAAACATCCGGGTCGACAAAATCCAAATCGCGATGTCCTTCCCTCGCTTCAGCCTGAAACGGGATAAAGAGTAAGAGGCGAGCGCGCCGAATGCGACGGAAAGAACCGTGGACACGATGGAAACGAATGCGCTGTTCCACAGCAAACTTGTAAACTCGCTTGAAGACCCTTTATTCGCGAACAGGGCGGTGTAGTTTTCAAAGGTTGGGACAAACACCCAGATGGGCGGCAGCGCCTGTGCATCCCACGACGTTTTGAGCGAAGTGAGCACCATCCATAACACAGGAAAGATGGAAATCACGAGAATGACGTACGTTAACAGATCGAGAAACCGGTTCAGGACCAACCGTTTCGAATTAGAGGGTGATATTCCCATATGTTTCAACCCCAGTACGTAAATGTTCGGTAATCAATCTTGATCCTCAGCTCATTTCGAAGTTTCTCTATAAAGAAAACGGATAAATTGCGACGTAATAACGATAACAAGAATCAGGAATAACCAGGAGATCGCAGAGGCATAACCCGTTTCCCAAAATTTAAATGCCACCCGGTACACGCGCAAGCTCAGCAGCTCCGTGCTTAAACCGGGGCCTCCGTTCGTAAGCGTCCAAACGACATCGAACGATTTAAAAGCATCGATCATCCGAATCAAGAGAACGACTAGAATAACCGGTCTTAGCTGCGGCAAAGTAACATGCCAAAACAATTGCAGCGGCGAGGCGCCGTCCATCCAAGCGGCTTCCACAGGATCATCGGGCAAGGACTGCAAGCCCGCCAATAAGGAAAGCACCATGAAGGGCGTCCATTGCCAGATGTCGACCAAGACGACAACGGGCATCGCCAGCGCATGGTCGCCGAGCCAATTGGGACCGGTGATCCCGAACCAGGCGGATAAATAATAATTGAAGATCCCGAAATCGGTGTTGAACAACCACCTCCACATCAATCCCACCGCGACCGGCGTAGCCATCATAGGCAGCAGCAGCAGCATGCGGATCACAGAGATGCCTTTCATCTTCCGATTCAGAAGTAAAGCGATCAGAATACCAAGAATAAATTCAAAAAAAACGGCACAGCCCACATAAATGACCGTATTTAGAAAAGAAATTTGGACATCCTTATCCGTTAAGGCCCGAACGAAATTGTCCAATCCGACAAAGCTCCAACGTTCCGGCTCCGTCGCTTTGTAATTGGTCAGACTGGTGAGCAAAGAAAAAATAAAGGGAACGATGGTCATCGAGATGAGAACGAGCATCGTCGGCACAAATAATAAATACTTCAACCTGCCCGATTCCTGATTTTTAATCATGGGGTTCACTCCGTTTAATGCAGGCGCTTGAGCATGAGCTTTCAAGCGCCTGCCTTATTTAGCTCAATATCCCGCTTGCTTCATCAGCGTTTCAACTTGCTTGGCGCCTTCATTCAGCGCGGTCTTCGCGTCTTTCTTGCCCGATAAATAATCGTTCACGACGATTTGAACCGCTTCGGACACTTGATCGTAATTCGTAATCCGCGGTCTGCCTACGCCTACGCTTAAGGAGGACCCGAGAACCTGATAATATTCCTTCAATAAGGGATCGGATAACGATTTGGCTGCATCGTAAGCGGATTTACGAGTCACATGCTGATTAAATTTCAAATATCCTTTCTGCACTTCAGGGCTTGTCAAATATTCGGCGAGCTCATAAGACGCTTGTTTGTTTTTGGAGTATTTGCTGATTCCGACGCCCCAAGAGCCAAAGTGCGGGCCTCTTACCACGTTGCCGCCGTTGTCCACGCCCGGGAACACGAAGTAACCGGTTTCGCCGCCCTTGACCTTCGGATCGAGCTTCATATCGTGGTAGTTCATCCCCATGGCAACCTGTCCGGAACCGAACACCGTAGCGACTTCGTCCCATGTGTAGGTGAGCACGCCGGGAGGCGTTACTTTATGCTGATTGATCCAGCTTCCGTAGGTCTCGAGTGCTTTCACGCCTTTTTCGTCATTAAAGACGGGCTTCAGGTTCGCATCAAAGATGCTTCCGCCGAAATCGCTCAGGAACGACTTGAAATCCACAAAATTCGCTTCGTGCTTTTTCCCCATCAACGTCGTCCCGTACAAATCGATTTTTCCGTCGTTATTCGTGTCCCGTGTGAAAAATTTGGCGATGTCCAGGTACTCGTCCAGCGTTTGCGGAACCGCAAGCTCCCGGTTATACTGCTTTTTGAATGCTTCCATGTTTTTCGGATCTTTGAAGAGATCTTTACGATAGCTTACCGTCAGCACGTTCGATTGGATCGGAAGGCTCCAAATATCGAATCCCGATGAGACGATTTGATCCAGATTGATCTCGTTCATCTGAGGCGGATTCAGCTGAGGGGCATCTTTCTTAAACACGGAGGTATCCATGAACGCCTTGGCAATAAAATCGTTCAGCTGCAAGCTTTCCGGCTTTGCCGCTTTAATATAAGTCGTCATCGGCTCCAAATGCTGAATAATTTTAGGAACCCACGGCGTATCGATGGCAATCAGATCGTAATGGTCGCTTTTTTGAGCCAGCTCGGAGAATACTTTTTCCTGCAGATTGTTATACGGGAACGTATTGACCTCGATCTTGATTCCCGTCTGCTGTTCGTATTTTTTGGCCGCATCGATGATGGCTTCAGACCCGGCTTCAACGGTAGCGTACAGCACTTTAAGCGCTTTCGGTTTTTCATTGGCGGATGTGTTCGTTTCCTGAGCCGTTGGGGAATCATTTTTCGAGCATCCTGTGAAAAGAACAAGTGCCGAAAGTGAAACAAGCATCAAATGTTTTACTTTTTTCATGAACCCTTACCCCTTTTTTTTGAATAGTTAGCGACGCCTTTTATTCAATTATAGGGAGATCGATTTATCGAAAACAGGAGAATAATTTAGCGCAAAGGGGCGAACTTTTTAACCTCCTCAGGAATCCGCCTCATCGCCCGCAGCTCCGATGCCGTTGCGCCTGCGATATTCGGACGGCGTACAGCCGAATTCTTTCTTGAACAAGGTCCGGAAATACCGGTAATCGACATATCCGACTTCTTCGGAAATTTCATTGATCTTTTTGTCGGTTTTGAGCAATAGGGATTGGGCATGCTGCAGCCGGCTTCGTACCAGGTACCGGACGAAATTCATACCGGTCTGCTGCTTGAATATACGGCTTAACGTAACCGGATGCACCCCAACGACGTCGGCGATGGACTCCAGACTCAAGTTCGGGTCTCTTGACGTATCTACCATATGCAGCGCTTGGTCAAACCAGCTTAACCCGGATTGATGCTCCAGATGCATCAGCGCGCGAACGCCATCCAAAACAAACTTCCGGATCCTGCTTTTCAGCTCGTCCCACGTTTTGTGTTTGGCTACCCATTGTGACCAATAGTGCAGCTTCTCGTCTTCAATCACGATCATATCGCTCTTGCTGAGACCTTCGTCGAGCAGCGCCATCAGATTAACGCATTCTTTCTTGAGCTGATTTAAATCCAAATCAAGCAATGTATTCAGCCAAGCCTCCAGCGCCGTTTCTAAATTCGGGTAATGGCCTTCCTTGGCAAACGATAATATTTTTTGCCGGAGCCCGGCAGCTTGTTTGCCCGCATCCTTCCGGTCCTTTCTCCGGCTCTCCGGCGACGGCTGCGAAGCACCAAAAAACCTGCGGCTTTCCCAGGCTTCGATGGCGTTTTGCACGACCGGCAAAAAGTCGCGCTTGGCTTGAAACCGGTGCTCTCCCGGAACGGAGGAAGCGCTCACGACGATTCCGCCGTAATCGTGATTGACGGAAAAGGCGATCAGGATACGCTCCGGCGATCGTTCCCAGCGCTTTAACAGCTCCCCGGTATCCCCGAGATGAATGTCCTTGGCCTCCCGTTCGTCAAACCATAGGCTCGTGTTCAAGCAGCGCAAATCATGAATAAAGAGATAAAGGCTGGATAAGTGACCCAGGTATAGGTCAAACTCCTTCAGAAACGCCGCTTCCATCTCCTGCTTCACCTTGGTCACGACATCGCGGAGCTGGTCGCGGTCCGCCGGCTTCAGTAAATAATCCGTAGCCCCCAGCTGAAGCGCCCTCCGGGCATAGTCAAAATCGTCATATCCCGATAAAATAACTACTCGAATGTGCGCTTTCTCTTGTTTCAACGCACGCAAAATGTCCAAACCGTCCATCTCCGGCATCCGAATATCCAAAAAGACGAGATCCGGTTGTACGACAAGAATTTGTTCCAACGCTTGCCGCCCGAACTCTACGTCAAAGATTTGAGCAGCCGGGTAAACCGTTTTCAACTTATGTATGATGCTTAATCGCACTTCCTTCTCATCATCGGCCACGCAGATCTTCATACCGGCTCATCTCCTTGCAAGGAATCACAACATTCACGCAGAATAATAGTATAACGAATCGTTTCAAAGGGGAAGATGACCATGCCGCCGTTTTTCCAGTCCCTTAAACATAAGGTGGACCATCTATCGCTGAAATACAAACTTTTTTTACTGTTAGTGGCGTTATCCGTTATCCCGATTATTCTGGTCAGCTACAGCTCCCAATACTTCATGTTTCGTTCCAGCACCAAATATTCGGCGTCTATCTCTTCCCAGTACGTGGAGTTTGTGTCCAAGGATATTACGAACTATTTGCAGGATCTGAACCAATCGTTCGATACGCTGTTTACGAATTTCCAATTTCAAAAATTTTTGACGACGCCGGATGACGATCTGGCTGCTCAAGCCAACCTCATCATCGACTTTCGGCCGATTCTGAAAAACTCCCTGCAATTTCGCAATGAAATTGTCGGCGTTCTATATCTCGATCAGCTTGGCAAAGTCTACTTCGATTCTTATCAAAAAGCTCTGAACTACAGGTACTCCTTCCGGGACGACCCGATCTACGGCACGGTTTTCAGCACGACCAAGCCGGAGCTTACCCTGCCTCATGCCATGGATTATATTCTTCTCGGCACGCACGAGAACGTCTTTTCTTTTGTCAGACCGATCATCAACCTGAATACGGGGGATATTCGATCCTGGTTCATCGTGGAGCTCAGGGAAGACAAAATCAAAAGCATGCTGACCGATGCCAGCCCCGAACAGGAAGGACAGCTTCTGTTGTATCACGCCGGGAGCAGTACGCCCGTTTCCAACACCCCCATTGATGCAGCCTTGCTTCAAGACTTCCGTAAGGCGCTGGAGAAGGACGCGCGGACAAGCAAAGAATTTCTGTTCACCTCGGACGGCGTGACGTATGAAGCGACCTATGCGAACATTCCCTACGGGGATTGGAAGCTGGTATGGATGGCTCCGTTAAGCGGGATCACCAAAGGCGTCCAGCAATCGTTTGTTCTGACGTTAATCATTGCTTTCGTCAGTCTCGCGATTGCGATCGTGATCGCGTTTCCTGTCATGAATATGGTGCTTTGGCCTTTATACAAGCTCAAGCAAGGGATGCAGAGTTTGGGACGGGGCACGTATGTCCCGATCAAGATGCAGACCGTTAACGACGAGATCGGTTTTTTGGTGCGAAGCTATAACCGCATGCTGGATGAATTGCAGCAGATGGAGCAGGAGGTGTTTCAGTCCAAATTAAAGGAAAAGGAACGGGAACTCCTGCAGCTTCAAGCCCAAATTAACCCTCACTTTCTATTCAATACACTCGAAACGATCGAATCCTACGCAGTCCGAAATCATGGCGACGCGGTCGGCGAGATGGTTCAATCCGTTTCCAAGATGATGAGGTTTTCCGTACGAAACGATGGCGGCTGGGCTCCCTTGAAAGAAGAGATGGCCTATATCCGAAATTTTATGAGAATTCATTACTATCGCAACGGGCTGGACGTCAATGCACATTTCGAGCTGGACCCGGAAGCCTTGGAAATCCCCATTATGAAGCTAAGCATACAGCCCTTTGTCGAAAACGCTATCAAATACGGGTGGAGCCCTTCCATGAACGCGGAAGAGTTCTTATTGACCGTGGAGGCGAAGGTGGAGAAGGAACATCTGCGTATTTCGATCCGCAACACGGGCGCGGGCATACCTGCGGATATCATGTCCAAGCTATCGGAGCTTATGGCCTCCAAAGGGGAACGGATCGATCCTTATTTCCAAAGGCATACGGGCATTTATAATGTTTATCGCCGTTTCCTGCTGGCTTACGGGGACTCGATCCCCTTTCATATCGAATCCACCCCGGGGCAGGGAACGCTGGTTGAGATTGCGGTTCCATGCAACACGCCTCGAACCGGAAAATAGAAGTCTTTGTGACAGAACGGCCAAATCATTGAAGCCCGCTTCATATGGATCATATAATAGGGAGAGGTTGCCCGGCGAGGCAATCCTGATAAATTTCGCATAAATGGGTGATACTAACATTGTGGAAGCCTGACCGTAGGAGCAAAAAACCTCTCTACCAGCAAATTGCCGATGATATGGAACGAAGAATCCTATACGGCGAATACCCGCCGGGGAGCTTTCTTCCGTCAGAGCGAAAGCTTGCGGAGCAAATAGAAGTAAACAGAAGCACTGTCGTACAGGCGTACGAAGAGCTGCGTGCCAAAGGGATTGTCGAGAGCAGTTCGGGAAGCGGCACCAGGGTGAGCAAGCGGCTGTTGGGGGTAACGCCGAGTTTAACCCCGAATTGGAGAGCGTACGCCCGGGGCGGGACGTTCGCGCCCAACCTGCCTATGATTCGTCGGATCCGGGAAGTTTTGCGGGAGCGGGGATCGATCATCGACTTTGCAAGCGGAGAGCTGTCGCCCGATTTATATCCCAATCAGGCCATCCAGCAGCTGTTAAGAGAAGCTCCGTTCGAGGCGCCTTTAGGTTACGACGACCCTCAAGGCTTTCTCCCGTTGCGGGAAACGCTGGTCTCTTTTCTTGACAAACAATTGAATATTCGTACCACAGAGTCTTCGATTCTGATTACTTCCGGATCGCAGCAGTCCCTTTATTTGATTACACAGTGTTTATTAGCCCCCGGTGACGCTGTCGCGATCGAGGATCCTTCTTACAGCTATTCCCTTCCGATGTTTCAATCCGCGGGACTCCGGCTGTTCCGTTTACCTGTGCATGAGAACGGGATTGATCCTGAGGAAATCGAAAGTCTGTTCCGGCAGCATCGTATCCGCATGATCTTTCTGAATCCGAATTATCAGAACCCGACCGGCAGCATTCTGGCCGCCTCCAAACGTCCGCGATTATTGAAGCTCGCCGCAGAGCTCGGCATTCCTATCGTGGAGGACGACCCGTTCAGCTTGACATCATTCGATAACCGTCCGCCGGCTAATTTGAAATCCATCGATGCGCATGGTTCCGTGCTGTATGTCGGATCTCTTTCCAAAATTGCCGCATCCGGACTTCGAGTCGGTTGGCTGATCGCGCCGCAAACCGTCGTCAAGCGTCTGGCCGATGCAAGACAGCAGATGGACTTCGGACTTAGCGTCGTTCCGCAATGGCTGGCCAATGAGTTTCTAAGATCGGGTCTATTCGACCGGCACATCCGGTTCTTGCGGGATGCGTTATCCCGGAAGCAGCTGCACCTGATGACGGCCCTGAACCGAATGCTAGCCGACAAGTTTAGCTGTATTCCGGCTCAAGGCGGTTTGAATTCATGGCTGAAACTCAAACAGCCTGTCGATGATTCCAAGCTTCTGGAAGAGTCCTTGAAAAGAGGCGTCGTGTTCATGCCGGGAACGGTATTCGGTTCTGAACCGGGATACGTTCGATTCAGCTTTGCAAGGCCTGCCGATCATGAATTGGAGTCCGGCATTCAGAAATTCGCCCAAGCATTGCATGCGCTGAACGATTAAGGGGAACCGGCTGGATTGGATGGGTTAAAAGACGGCAAAATGGATGGTTACTTGCCGACAAAATGTTGATATATTGTCTACTTGAAGAAGATCATCAGATGAGGTGACCCTAATGCCGCTGATTGCTTACTATATTATTTTTGCTACGATCATGTTGGTTGCTGTAATCTCAACCATTCTCGTCGGCATTTCCAAAAAAAACAAAGAGGGCAACCCCCAATACGATACCAAAACGAAAGGCAACTGGTCCCGACTATCCTGGATCTACATTTTTTTTATCGTCTTAGGTTACGTTGCCTTGATTCTGTATATCGTTAACACAAATTCGTAATACGGCGCTGCACCTCAGGTACCGCCGTACTCCGCTTCCCAGGCGCGGTCAGCTTCTAACTGCCCCCGGTATACCCAGCCGGATAAGAATACGCTGATTTCGTAAAGCAGCAGCAGCGGAATCGCGACCAGAATGTCGGAAATAAAGTCCGGGGGCGTGACCACGGTTGCCGTGACAATGAGCACAAAGTAGGCGAGTTTGCGGATTTTCCTTATACTTGATGCAGAAGCACCGGAAGGGTCATGATGAAGGCGATCATTTTAAGCTTTTACAATATTGCGGGGAAGCACAACGTTTTTGGGATTCCCGTCCACAAACGCCTGTATATTGTCAACGGCCAAATCCAAAAGACGGCTGCGCGCTTCCTTGGTAGCCCTAGGCAATATGAGGCGTGATGATACAATTTTTGGCCTGCAGCAGCGGATTCGGATCCTCAGCGTATAGCCATCCAACACACACATGTTCACGGATTTCCGCTCCATTCATCCTATTTCATTTCTATTTGCGGATAAGCTTGCTTACCGCAGCGAAATCCTGGTCTCCGTCCGTTAAAGCCGCCATTTCGTAGAGCTGGTAAGCCAGGGTGGAAAGCGGCAATGAGATTCCTTCGCCTTCCTTGATCGCAATACCGACGTCTTTTTTCATTAGATTTAACCGAAATCCCGGTTCAAACTGGCCGTCCGCCACGGCTTTCAGTTTGTTGGCAAAAATCCAGGAGCCGCCGGAGCTCTTTCCGACAACCTCGTTCAGCATATTCAAATCCACTTCCAAACTTTCGGCAATTGCAAGCGCTTCCGAAGAAGCAAGCATATGAACAGCTGCCAGCAGTTGATTGATGGCTTTAACCGCTTTTCCCGCACCGTAAGAGCCGACGAGGAAAAAGTTTTTGCCCATCGCTTCCATGACCGGCTTCGCTTCCTCGACATCTTCTTGCTTGCCGCCGATCATGAGGGTAAGCGTCCCTTGCTCGGCGCCGGTCGTCCCTCCGCTGACCGGAGCGTCCAGAACGCGAATTCCTTTGTCCATATAGGCTTTTGCAACCTTTTTCATCATTTGGGGAGAGCCGGATGTCATTTCCAGCAGCAAAGCTCCGGGCTTCGCCGATTCAAGAACCGATTCCTCCAGCAAAACGGATTCCATTTCTTTATCTGAAGGCAGTATACTGATGATCATATCGCAAGCTTGAACGGCATCCGCCGTATGCTCATGCACCGTCGCGCCCATACCGGCAAGCTCCTCCACCGGCAGCGGGTTTCTATGCTTGATAATATGCAGGCCGTGTTCAGCCTTAATCAGACGTTTGGCCATCGGCAGCCCCATAGCGCCTAACCCGATAAAAGCGATTTCCATTCGTATCTCCTCCTACAGAACGGTGTGATCGAGTTCCAACCCAATTGCTCATACAGTTTTCGGCGTTCGAAAATCGTGCTGCACCGTGCCTTAATGATGCATCATGTTCCCATCCATCCCGTCGCGAGCATCTGCCACCCGCAAATCCTTACACAATTCCAAGATCTTCTCTCTGTCGTCCATGTGTAAACATCCCTTCAATTTTAGTGGTTGTAGATTCAGGATATGTAAATGACCATGGGGCCGAGTTACCTGTCATTGTCCGCAGCTTTTTGTTTACCGTTTTAGTAAATCGTTTTCCTCACTTTATTCTATATGCTCCGGCGGCATGTGTCAATCAAAAGTCCGTTCATTTCTATCCGGGCTGCGGTTTCCGACTCGCCTGTTGTTAAGCGCTTGCATTTTGCTCGAAAACGTTCGCCCGGACACTAGTTCTCCGCTAAGCCTTAATATTTTGACCCTTTCCGGGGAAGCTCCTTTTTGCGGCCCAAACACGCAGGAAACATCGTTCGGGCCAATTAAAGGATTAATGCGAGCCGCAGGAATGTCTTACAATCAATTCAGGCTCCAATACAACGGTTTTTGGCCTTTTTTTGGTTTTGGAAGTTATTTTCTTAATCATATTTTTCGCTGCGATAGCTCCCATTTCATAAGCCGGCTGTTTGATCGTCGTAAGCGGAGGGTTGAGGTGCTTCGCCCAGACCGTTTCATCGTAGCCAATGAGCGCAACATCGTCGGGCACCTTGATATTCAGCTCCTTGAACCCTTCCAATATTTCCAGAGTCATCATGCTGCTTGTGGAAAAAACAGCATCCGCGGCCGATGAGGATTTAAAATACTCGATGACCGCTTCCTTCACCCGGCCGACTTCATTCTTCACTTCAATCACTCGATCATGCACGGCGATCCCATGCGCGGACAAGGCTTCCTTAAAGCCTGTAACCCGATCCTGCCATGTACTGACGCCATGCGGCTGATAGACGAAAGTGACGATGTTTCTTTTGCCCAATTGAACAAAATGATCTACAGCCATTCTTGCTCCGTTAATGTTGTTGACGACAACGCTATCTACGACGTCAATACCTTCGATTCTGCGGTTTATAAAAGTAAGAGGATATTTGTTGTTGGCCATTTCCTCAAATAAAGCCTTGTTATTGGCTGTCGGGTTGACGATAATCCCGTCAACCTGCCGCATCCGAAAGCCTTCGATCAATTCCGCTTCTCTATATGAATCTTCATTTGAATTGCATATCATGAGACTGTATCCGGACAAACGACAGGTATCCTCTACCCCTTCCAATACCTTGGACCAGAAAGGGTTGTTCAAATTCGACAATACAATGCCAATGATGTTCGTCCTCATTTGCTTCAATCCCCGGGCCATCGGATTCGGATGATAGTTCAGCTCACGAATGATTTTTTGAACTCTTTCTTTAGTTTCTTCCGTAGTCTGGGAGTAATTGCCGTTCAGTATCCGGGATACAGTCGTTTTGGAAACACCGGCCTGCTTGGCCACATCATCAATAGTGATTCTCAACGTGCACTCCTCATTTCGAGCCAATAGTAAAGAAAACGATTTAGTGTATCGTTTCCTAAACCTAATATATCAGAATTCCGAATAACCAGTCAATTAATCAGTGAATTATATTATATTTGCTATATTATATATATTTTACTTCTTGTTTCTTTCTATTACTCCATAATTCTGGTCAATTTGATGCCCGAAATCATGAACTTCTACCCGCTTCAGCGACGGCAACGGGCAACATCCACCGCAATGACGGCAATCCTTTTACAATTTCCTGTACAAAAGGATGCACACCCACAATATTCATCCCGTTGGACAATACTGTAGTTAACAGGACCCTGTCTTTCCTATCATGATTTCCTTTAGTTAATTATGATAAAGAAGTGCGGGAAGAGAGAAAAATCAGAACGCTGATGGAAAAAGATACTATCAAATTATTCCCTCAATGTGGAATGAAAGTGTTTACACCCCCGTCGTTCGTATGTCATAATAGAAGGTAAAGAGCATACATTTCAGGCGGTAAAATACTTCAAGGTGGTGTTTTCGTTGGCACAGCAAGTACCCCTGTCTTCCGTTTACAATGCGATTCGTATCTTGCGTGAATTTACTCTAGAAGATGAGGAACTTGGCATAACGGAATTAAGTCAACGGTTAGGACTTGCCAAAAGTACAATTTTCCGTTTGGTTAACACACTGTATGGGAATAACCTTGTGGAGAAAAATATGCACACCCACAAATATCATTTGGGGATCGGTGCATTTGAGCTTGGCTTCGCCGCTTATCATCGCAACGAATTGCGGCTCATCGCGTATCCGCTGTTAAACAAGCTGATGTCGACCGTTCGCGAGGCGGTTCACCTGGCTGTTTACGATCATGGGGAAATCGTGTTCTTGAGTAAAATGGTTCCCGACTATCACCAGGGAACGGTATCGAAAATAGGCAAGCGCATACCCAGCTACTGCAGCGCCTCGGGCAAGGTGCTTCTAGCCAACCAATCCGAGCAGGAGATCGACCGGGTCATTCAACAAGGCCTGTACCGGCACACGCCCAAGACGATTACAGACGGCCAGACGCTCACCGAGCATCTGCGCGACGTACTCAAAAACGGATACGCGATCGGCCTCTCGGAATATAACGAAAGCGTATGCTCCATAGCGGTTCCGGTGTACAACGATACCGGGCAAGTGATCGCAGCCATCAGCCTGGCCATGATCAAATCGTATTTGTATCCGGCGCAAATCCAAAATTATGTCAAAGAATTGAAAACGTACAGCCGGCTTATCACGGAGCGGCTAAGTTAAGTTAACGGGATGGTTCCGCCGTCCCGTTTTTTTATTGTTCCCTATCTCGGACGGGGCAGGAACGTCGATATCTGAATTGAGCCCTTATCGCTCCAGAGTGCCCGAACTACGGGATGTTCATTTCCGCATAACAGAACAGCCGGATTGTTTCCCTCTGCCTGATGACGATAAGATAAGAGTACTACTCTTTAGATACCGAGGTGAAGGCCGTGTCTTCTTCCGCTCCCGTTGTTATCCGGCATCACCGGTCATGAACGGCAAATTCCAGTTTTATCTGATGCTGGCGACGTTCTTCTTGTCGAACTTAGCAGTTAGCGGCACAAGGCCGATTGTGTCCATTCATGCCCACAGTCTGGGAGCTTCCACATTTTTTATCGGGCTGCTCGTTTCCGCCTTCGCCGCATTCCCGCTGATTCTGGCTATCCGCATCGGCAAGTGGACCGATCGCTTCGGCACGAAAGCATTGACGCTATGGGGAGGGACAGGCGTCCTTGCGGCGTTGGCGGTACCTTTATGGCAGCCTACCCTCGCCGGATTGCTATTTTCGCAAATTTGCATGGGGCTCTCGAACAACTGTATCGTCACAGCGACGCAAAAGCGCGTCTCCATCGTTGGCGGCAACCGGGATAAGGCCGTTACCGGCATGACCACGACTGCGGCGGCGGCTGACTTTGTCTCCCCCTTGACGGGCGGCTTTCTGTATGAGCACGGAGGCATTCGGATCACCTTCCTCGTCCTGCTGGTCATTCAAATCATGATGCTGGCCTTGGTCCGCATGATGGATTCCGAGCCTCGGAGGGACGCGGCATCCACCCGTACGGAAGAAAAGAAAAACACGTTGATTCTCCTGAAGGATCCCCATATCCGCAAGGGCGTGCTGGTCAGCGGAATTGTCGTCTACTCCAAAGACATCTTCACCGCATACTTCCCCGTGCTTGCCGCCGGTTACGGCTTCTCTCCCAGTCAGACAGGCACCGTGCTCGCCTGCGTAGCCGCCGCTTCCGTTGCGGTACGTCTACTGCAATTCAAGCTGGTGGAATGGGTGGACAGGGATAAACTGATGGCGGCGGCGCTGCTCGCCGGTGCAGCGGCCTTCACAGCGACTTCGATGCTTGAGCATCCGTGGCTGCTTAGCGCGACTGCGGTCTTGCTCGGCGCCGGCCTGGGGCTCGTTCAGCCCTTGAGCTGGGTATATTTGATCCAATATACCCCCAAGGGCAGGGAAGGCGAAGTGCTCGGATTGCGCAGCATGCTGAACCGCTCGTGGCAATTGTCCGGCCCGTTGATGCTCGGTGTCGTCGGCCATACGTTCGGCCTGCTGCCGGTGTTTTGGGTGTGCGGACTGACACTTCTATGCGGGTCCTGGTATTCTCATCCGGTGTCGCTGCTTCCGCTCCGCAGGGCGCCCGGGACCCCGGAACAGGCCGAACCAAACAAAGAGGCATGAGCCCATGCCTCAGGGCGGTTGTTCCTTCGCGTTATGACGATGGTAAATGGATAAAGCCCGCCGCTCCGGACTTGGAGCAGCGGGCTTTATTCGTTTACATCGGTTTGTTATGGCGGGCCGAACGCAGGAGTAACGCCGCCGCCCTTCAAGAAGTTCAGCTTCGGAACGTTACCTGGCTTTACCGGGCGATACCGTGACGAGGAGCGGATTCGGCTCCCCTTCCCCGCCCGCCGTTCTCAGCGCCATGTCTGTCTCCTCTAAAGGATAGTCATGGGAATTCATGATGCTGAGCGGAAATTTCCCCGAAGCGATAAAATCGACGGCCATTTTCACCGATTGGTAGCTGTGGCCTCTCACGCCTATAAGCTTCAGAGTCTTGGTGACGATCATGTCGATGTCGAATTCGGGAACCTTCCTATACTTGTAAGCTCCGAACAAGACCGTACTGCCCCGGCCGGCTATAGCTATGGACGAAGTGATCGGCTCCGTGCCTCCGGATGTGACGTCGATGACGACATCGGCCATTTTACCGCCTGTAATTTCGCGGACGCGGGTTTCCAAATCCTCGGTTTGAATATTAACGATATGATCCGCGCCCAAACGCTTGGATAACTCAAGCCGCTTCATGCTCGTTGTTCGTCCAGTGACGATGACACAATCGGCCCCCGCAGCCTTCGCCGCAAGCGTACAGGCAAGCCCCTGTTGGCCCGGCCCTTGAATGACGACCGTTTTCCCCGGGCCTACGCCGCCTTGCAGCGACATCCACTCGAATCCGTTGGCCAACGGCAGCGTCAACGCCGCCTCCTCCGGAGGAACGTGCGCAGGCATCGGGTGCAGCACCGAGTTCGGGTGCAGGTACATATATTCGCTGAAGCCGCCCCATAGAGAGGGACTCAAGTCTGCCGGGGTGGCGCCGTAACGAATACCCCCCGCCCTCGGGTCCGTCGTTTTGCAGGAACGGTACATGCCTGTGCGGCAAAAGGTACATTGCCCGCATGGAATGTATTCCTCCAGCGCGACCCGGTCCCCTGCCTTCACGCCCCAACGCGCAGCTGCCGTTTCGCCGATCTGTTCAATAAACCCGACGATGTGATGGCCCAGAATACGGGGGGATTGCAATTTTTTGTAGTAGGACACGTCGCTGCCGCATACGCCTACGGTTTCAATGCGGAGCAAGCCGGAATCGTCGGCAAGCGGAGGCAGGCTGAATTCCTGCAGCTCCGTCGTTTGTACGCCCGTAGCGACTGCCGCTAATGATGTTCGTTTCATGAGATCAACCTCATTTCTGCATCTTCATGAGGATCCGGCTGCGGCTCGAAGCCATGCCGATCAAGCCGGCAGCCATCACGCATTCCTTCTTCTAAATGGTATACTGCTCCAGGGCGGATTTCACGAATAGCTCTTCGACCGAAAGCTTGTTCTTGATAAGCCCCTGCTCATAGGAGTAGCTGACGAGCGCTTCCAAAGTGGCGCGATTGTTCTGTAATCCGTAAGGCCAGAAATCCTCGCCCATCAGCTTCTTCGTTTGCTCGATTTCCGATACGAGCCAAGGCAGCGTCACCTTCAAGGCTGCGGTTTGATTGAAGCCCTCGTACACTTTATTTTTCGCCTCGACAAAAGCCTGATACAGGTTTTGCGCGACCCACGGATGCCGCTCCAATATTTCGTCGCGAATCGCTATGACGTGCATGATCGGGAAAATGCCTGTTTTCTGGAAATAGGCCTTCTCCACGGAGACGTAGTCTTCAAACAGTCTGTTCACACGCGGCGATCCGTTCAAGAAACAAGACGGGGCGCGGGGTGCAATGAACGCGTCCAGTTCGCCGTTCTCCAGCATCTGGTTCAGCGTCTGCTCCGGACCGATCGGCTGCAATCTAACGTCGGCCGGCAGCTCCAGCTTGATCTTCTCGACGCGGCCCGGTGTCTCCTGACCGCCGAAGAACCATTCCACCTCGGACGGATGTACGCCGTATTCATGCTGCAGAAATCCCCGGATCCATACACAAGCGGTCAATTGATATTCGGGAATACCGATCCGCATGCCCTTTAAATCCTCCGGGCGGCGAATCCCCGAATCCACGTTCACATAAATGCCCGAATGCCGGAAAAACCGCGACGGGAACACCGGAATCGCTGTAAAATTCGGAAAGCCTCGGTCCCTTGCGATTAAATAGGACGACGCCGACAGCTCGGATACATCGAATTCCTGGTGGCGCATCATACGGAAAAAGGTTTCTTCCACCGGCATTTTGAGAAAGTTCAGTTCAATGCCGTTGGGACGGACGGAACCGTCGATTAACGCCTGGACGCGGTCGTAATCCCAGCAGGCGAAGCTTAAGTTCAGTTTATTCATGTGGAAATCCTCCTTATTGATTTGCGTATAGGTCAGTGTCTTGTAAACGCTCTCGAATCTAGGCGGAGATCGACTCGTTGCCGTCTAGCGATCGTTCCTGCCTGGGCATAAACACAATGAGCAGATTCGCGATGACGATCGTGCCCGCCACGAAATAGAAAGCGGCGAACAAACCGTACTTGTCGGAAATCATGCCGCCAAGCAAAGGGGAGATCGATTGGCCGACCGACTGCATGCCGAACAGGATGCCTACGCTGGTGCCGGCCATATGCTTGGGTGACGATTCCATCAGCCAAGCCTGGATCACGGGACGGACCGCGTACATAAAGAAACCGAGAACCGCGATTAAACCGATGAACAGCGGGGATTTCCCCATAGCCGTCATCAGGATCAGAATGACTGCCGTCATCGCCATGCTGGCCGTCAGTACTTTTTTGCGTCCCCACTTGTCGGACAAATGGCCCGAAATCGGAGCGGCGATAAAGCCTCCCATCTGCAGCAGAAACAAGCCTGCGCCGACCCACAACGGCGGGTAATTCAATTCATGCGCCAAATATAGCGGGAGAAACGTCAGCAGCGCGTTTTGCGTCATCGAGCGAAAGGCCGAGCTGGTTGAAATGAGCGCCAGACTGCGGTTTCGAAACAATCCCTTCAGCCCGCTCACATATTCCTTAAGCGTCTGCCCTTCCTTCTCTTCTCCGGCCGCTTCCTGATTCTTTCTGGAGCCCGACTGCAAATTCCGCAGCAGGATGACAATGAGCAGCGCCATCGTAATGCCGGGAACGATATTGATGACCACGATCTGCCTCCACGTAAACACGGCCAGCAGAGCGCCTATCGCAAGCGGCGCGAGCGCGTCGCCCACATTGGCCGCCATGCCGTGAACCGAAAGCACGAAGCCCCTCCGTTCCGGGTACCGCTGCGCGAGCGTAGGGATCGCGGTCGGGTGCCAAAGGTTGTTGCCGATGCCGACCAGCGTAACGCAAAGAAGCAGCATCCAATACGTGGTCGTAAAATTCATAAACAAGTAGGGAATGCCGACCCAGAAGAGCGACAATGCCATCAGAAGACCTTTCTTGCCGATCGTATCGACCAGCATGCCTCCCGGCACGTTGGCGATCGTGCTTGCCAAATATTGAAACGTAATGATCATGCCGGTTTCGGTATAGCTGAGCCCCAGTTCTTTCCCAATGATGGGGAGCAGTAAATAAAAGGTGGCCGGATACCAATGGGTTAATCCGTGGCCGATTGTGATCAGCCACATCTCT
Source organism: Paenibacillus sp. tmac-D7 (assembly GCF_006519665.1). Lineage (NCBI taxonomy): Bacteria > Bacillati > Bacillota > Bacilli > Caryophanales > Paenibacillaceae > Paenibacillus > Paenibacillus sp. tmac-D7. The sequence continues at coordinate 49,027 of NZ_VIDW01000008.1, forward strand.
TTCATGGATCTCGGCGACGATGAGTCAACCGCTTCACGCAAGGCCAACCCCTCCCTAATGTCACCAAACTTGAATAATGTCGGAAGCTCCCACCGCATTCCAGAGATTCATCACGCGGAACCCGTCCCGTTCGGCCTGAGGCCACATCGTATCCACCTCGCGCAAGCCAATGACGACTTTCACGCCTTGTTCCCTCAGATGCTTCGCATAATCGGCCCCGTCTTCGCTGTAGCCGAGCACGGCCACCGTTTTGCCCCGTAGTTCTTTTTGAATCGCCATCATGGCTTCTCCTCTCTTCCGATAACTGAAGTTTGTATCAGGATTGTTCTATGCCTTAACATTACCGCATGAGCTGCATATTTAGATACGGGATGTTCCCGTAGACGGAACAAATGAACGATTTACATCCGCAACCTGGCCTGATAATAATCCCAAACTTTGCGGTACAGGCCGGGCCTCGCCAAATTGCGGACACAGTCCTCGATTTCCTGCTCGTTTAACACATAAGGCATGCCCAAAGCTTGAGCCCTGTACTGTCGTTTGGCGTTCTCCTCCAAATAAATGCACAGCGCGAACGTTTCCTCAAGCGTTGAACCGGCGATGACGCTGCCATGGGACTTCAGCAGAACGGCCCGGCTTTCCCCAAGCTCGTTGGCCAAACGACTTCCCAGCTCCGGCGTATTCACGGAATCGATGCAATCAAATACCGGTATTGAACCTAACAGCGCCGCCTGAGGGAACACGGGTCTGATCGGGACCCCGGTCATGCTGAAATAGGTCGACCAATTCGGATGAGCGTGAATAACCGCCTGCACGTCGGGTCTTCGTTTATAAATTTCCAGATGAATGTGCATTTCCATCGGAGGAGCATCATGCCCATCCAGCTGTCTGCCGCCGCTATCGATCGTGACGATGTCCCGGGCCGTCAGAGCGTTCCGCGCACACGGGCCCGAATTGATAAGGATGTGATCGGTGCCGGGAATGCGTACGCTGCCATGTCCGTTGTAATCGATAATCTCGGCTCGTTCAAGCATTCGGATACCTAGCGCCAAATTTTGCTTTAACGTTTCAGAATCGGGTGCTACCATAGTCTCTCCTCCAGTATGCGAAATGAAAGGCGCCGAACCTCAAGCGCGCTGAGATTCGGCGTGAAACGGACGAGTTACGGTTTAAAACTTGGCTGTCATATCCTCAAGCAGCCCTTCCTTCCAATCCACGCCTTTAGGCAAAAACTTGTCGCAGCCTCTGACCATGTTGTACGTGCTTGGATCTACGCCACGCGGTACTTTGCCCGCCTCGATGTCTTTCATCGCCTCGAGCAGCAGCTGGCGCGCCACGATGATCGCGGTGTCGGCGGTGCCCAGCTTTTCCCTGGTGCGGTCGCAGAACGGCAGCTCCATCGTTTCCTGCAGGGCGTAGTCCTGGGTGTTGATTCCGGCGATGCCGGTGAACGTTTTGGTTCTTTGCACCTCGCGGTCAATGAGGAAATCGTTGGAAGGATTGCGTACCAATTTGTAGCCCGGCAGCATATCTGCTTTGCCGCGCCCGAAATCCGTTTCATGCTTCTCCACAAATTCGGGAGTAAACGGAATGTTAACGTCCGACGAATAAATAAAGTTGTACACCCATACGTTGGAGTCGTCGATCGGCACCCAAATATGTCCCGCGATGGACGGGAATTTCTCCATTTGGCCGTCGGTCCAGCGCACCATGGCCCCCCTCATCTGCTGTGCGGGCATAATGAACTGGTAAGCCCTTACATAGTTTCCGTCCTCTTTCAAATCGCGGATGCCGGCATATTTAAAGCCGTAGTCGGTTTTGACCACTTCAAGCTTCGGCGCGGTAGCTCTGGACCGGAGCGCGTTCTTATCGGCAATGTTATTGTTGTGGGCGAACGAGGAGTGGGACGTATCGATGCCTCCCTCAAGCGCCTGAAGCCAGTTACAAGCTTCGAATGTTTTCGAGACGTTGCGGAAATTTTCCGGCGCCCGCATCCATTCGTAATCCGGGTAACCCGGCTGCAGCTCCTTCGGTCCCATGTAGGTCCAAACAATGCCGGCCTTCTCATAGGTAGGATAAGACTTCAATTTGACGCTATGTTTAAAATCACTAGTCGGCGGCTCGTTCGGCGTATCCGTGCATTGACCGTTCGTATCGAACTTCCAGCCGTGGTATACGCAGCGAAGCCCGCATTCCTCATTGCGTCCCCAGAACAGATGCGCCCGGCGGTGAGGACAGTAGGCATCGAGCAGCCCGATCGTACCGTTCGTATCGCGGAATGCGACCAAATCCTCGCCCAACAACCGGACGCGAACCGGCGGACAATCCGGGCCCGGCAGCTCTTCGCTTAAGACGGCAGGAATCCAATAACGCCGGAACAGCTCGTTCATCGGCGTCCCCGGACTCACCCGGCACAGCTTCTCGTTATCTTCTCTTTTTAACATGCCCATCTCTCCCTTGAGTTCATAGATGAGGTTACCCGTTAACTTAAGTATAAATGCTGGCTTTTCCGCCTAAAATCTTGAGTTCTTCTATGATGAACAAGCGCCAAAAAAGTTTGCGTTTTCACATGCCGCTCCCACTAAAAAAAGGCGTCCGTTCAGCACGGACGCCCTTCGCCATTATTTGGCATAAAACCGTTCATCCACTACTTTATCGAGGCTCACATCTTTGGAAAGCGCCCCGGTTGCCTTGACGGTATCGATCGCCCATTTCATGCCTTCGATGTTCATCTTGCCCTTGTCCGCGAGGCCCGGCAGCACGAAATCGAGCGATTTCTCCGCTTCGGCCTTGCTCATGCCCAGCTCCGCCATGGCGATCGCCAGCACCTCTTCGCGGTTGGCGCTATCCTTGATATACTTGACGGCCTCGGCCTGACCCGCCATGAAAGCGTAGACGACTTCCGGTTTGTCTTTAATCAGGTCTCCGTTTGCTGCCAGCATGTTGTGATTATAGGTGGTCAGTTCATCCCGCATTAAGGACAATCGGACAAAGCCTAATTCATCGGCCTTCAAATCGGTCGGCTGGCTCAGAATGGTTACAGACGCTTGCCCGGTTTGCAGCGCTTGCAAACGGCCCGCATTTTCACCGGAGTTAATGAGGCGTACGTCCTTATTCGGCTCGAGCCCGTTTTTCTTCAGCCAATACTGGAGTTGAATGTCGGTTCCGTTACCCGGCACGTTGCTGGCCGCCGACTTCCCTTTCAAATCCTCAGGCTTTTTGATGTCTTTAGCCACAAAAATCGAATACATCGACTTGTCGTCCAGCGTGCCGATCAGCTTGACGTTCGCGCCTTCCGCCACTCCGGTAATGATCGACTCCGGCAGCGAAGAGATGATCGGATATTCCCCGGTTTGAAGCCCCCTTAGCGCGAGTACGCCGCCCTTCACATATTCGAGGTTGATCTCCAAATTGTTTTTCTTATAGAATTCTTTCTTCTGAGCCACGTAAATCGGGAGGTAGCTCATGTTCTTCGAAGGCAGCGCCATCTTGATCGTGGTCAGCTGATCCGGCTTCATCTTCACAGCCGCAGGAGCGCCTTGGCCACCGGCATTCCCTTCAGCCGCCGGCACATTGGCCGCCTTACCCCCGCATCCGACAACGGCCAGTAACAGTAAAGTACAGGCAATAAGCTTCAGCGAGTGCTTCGCTGCCCCTTTTAATGAACTTTTCAAATCATTTGGTGTCAGGCTCTTCATTTCTTTCGTTCCCCCTATAATATATTAATGGTTTCGCCATGGGGCGATCCATCGTTCTACATATTTCAACAGCTGCGTCAATAAAACGGACAAGACCATCAATACGCCGACATACCCTAAATATTCGGAAGTCCGGAACAGCTCGGAGGCATGCCGGATGGCGTAGCCGATGCCTTTGTTGGCGGCAAGCATTTCCGCCACAACGACCGCGATCAAGGCGCGACCGATAGCCAGACGAATACCGGTGACGATATAAGATAAGGTCGAAGGAAATATGACCTCGCGAAACATTTGGTACGAGTTGGCCCCATAGGAGCGTGCGGCCTTGATCAGCGACGGATCCGTCGTTTTCACCCCGGCCATCGTATTGATCAGGATCGGGAAGATCGCCATCGTAAACACCATCATAATTTTCGAAAGCGTCTCCAATCCGAACCATAAAACAAACAGCGGCGTCAGCGCCACAACGGGCGTCGTGTAAAGCGCGGTGATGATCGGATCGAATGCATACTCGATTTTACGCCAGTAGCCGAGGATCAACCCGATGGGAATACCGATGAGCGCCATCCCAAATCCGATGCCAACCTCGACGGCGCTGATTGCCAAATGCCCGAACACCGAGCCGTTAGCGATGAACGCCCATGTTTGCTCCAAAATTTTGCTCGGCCAGCTGAACATGAAGGGATCGATGCCTCCCAGCTGCCCGACGATCTCCCAGATCACGAAGATGATGCCAATCGTGACGACCGGATAGGTGACGGACGGGGGCAGCTTTGCCCTTTTCCGAGGGGCAGAGGTCAGGGATGGTTGAATGGTTGCTGTTTTTGCCATGTTATGCTTCTCCTTTCTGGTACTGACGGGTAACTTCGCCTTTGAGATGATTCCATATGATCGATTTATATTCCTGGTACTCCGGCAGAAGCTTCGTTTCGAGCGTCCTTGGGTACGGAATGTCGATGGTCAGGTCATCGATGATCCGACCCGGCCGCACCGACATCAGAAACACGCGGTTGGATAAGAATACGGCCTCGTCAATCGAGTGGGTGATGAAAATAACCGTTTTCTTCTCATGCTGCAGCATCTTGAGCACTTCTTCCTGCATGATCTCCCGGGTTTGCTCGTCGATGGCGGAGAACGGCTCATCCATCAGCAAAATTTTCGGTTCCACCGCGAACGCCCTGGCGATGCCCACCCTCTGCTTCATGCCCCCGGACAGCTGGTGCGGATATTTATGCTCGAAGCCGTCGAGTCCGACCATGCGAATATAGTGCATCACGTGATCTTTCACGTCTTTATTGTTTTTTCCGGCTAAACGCAAGCCGAAGGCCACATTCTGAAATACCGTATGCCAGGGCATCAGCGCGAAATCCTGAAACACCATCGCCTTCTCTCCGCCCGGACTTTCAATCGGCCGACCGTTAATGGATACGCTTCCGGAAACAGGACGAATCAAGCCGTCCAACGTATGCAGCAGGGTCGATTTTCCGCACCCGCTCGGGCCGATGATCGAAATGAATTCCCCTTCCCGGATTGTACCCGACACATCTTTCAGCGCATGAACCTGATTCGGCTGTCCTTGATTATAAATCACATTTATTTCGTTAAAACTCATCAACGGCACTGTGGTGGCGGTCGTCATTGTCATGGATCATTCCCCTTCGTCGATATGGTTAGCCATTTCTTTGAAAACATGAAAGCGTCATCATTAGTATAAACCATGGAGGCGACTTTATTATGCTTTCATCATTAAAAATACTATTTTTGTGCCGGGTAACAAAACTGGCCGTTCTTCTATGCGGCACATGCAAAAAAAATATAATTTGGATCTCGGTACGATTACAAATTGCGAGACACCTAAAGCCGCCGGTCGCCCATATAATACAGGGAATCCGAAATGCGTATCAGAACCATTTGCAGGGCGAACAAGGTTTAAAGGAGCGATAAACAAATGAAAAGCATGACGCTCGAGACTGCGAAACATGTGATAAAAGCTGCGGAACAGAAAGCAAAAGAGCTTCGAATTTCGCAAGTGATCGCGATCGTCGATGAAGGCGGCAATTTCACCGCTTGTCACCGGATGGACGATGCCTGGCTGGCCAGTATCGACATCGCGCAAAATAAGGCATGGACCGCCGTTGCGCTGCGAATGCCTACTTCACATCTGGCCCATTTGGCAGCCCCTCATGCGGAACTGTACGGGATCAATACGACTAATCATGGCCGGGTGGTTGTGTTCGGAGGTGGAATTCCGCTTGTAAGAGAAGGAAGGATCGTCGGCGCCGTCGGTGTCAGCGGCAGTACGGTCGCTAATGATGTGGAGGTTGCCAAAGCGGCTGTTCATGCCTTTGAGTCGTATGCATCGCACATGCCTCAAGCACGCAGACTTGACTGGGCCTGGATTCCGTAAGAGTCAGGCTGGAGAGAAGCCATAAAGACGAATGACATTCCGCCTATTGCGTACAAACAGGTAAAAGCCGCTTGAAAATTCAAGTCGGCTTTACCTTTACCCCGTCTGTCTGCGTGAGCAAAACCGTTCGGGATCAGCGATTCGATTCAGATTGAATGAAACGGGATATTTCACGATGATAGCGCATCAAGCACCAGACGTACATACCTACGGACCAAGCCTGCAGAAAGCAACCGTTAAGCGGCTCCGGCCTGTTCGCGCGATACAGCTCGGCAGCCATGCCCATTTCATCCAGAATCCGCGATGCGATCATCCGCAGGAAGGCGACGCCTTGCTCCGGGCGTCCCGCGTTAAATTCGGCCAAGGCTACCCAGCCGGTCGTCAAATTCCAGACAGCGCCTTCCTGATAGCTGGACGGATCGTACCCGTTTCCTTCATCAGCCGCACTTCTTGTCCGGACGCCGAACGGCGTCGTCACCTCCGCCGCTTCGAGCTTCTCCAATGACGCCTTCACCCGATCGGGATCGGCTAACGTGGAGAACATCAAGTTGACGGCATAATTGGGGCGCAGCGTAGGGTCGGGCGTGCCGTCTTCCAACAGCCGGTCGTAGTAATACGCTCCGTCTTCGTACCAGAACGCATCCTCGTACTGCTGCTCCACCTGATCCGCCAGGGTGCGCCACTTGAGGGCAAACTCCGTCTCCCCGATCAAATGGGCGACGTCCGAAGCGGAACGGAGCGCATGCCAATACAAACCTTGCACATCGTTGCCGCTCTTTCTCCGGTCGATATGGTCCATCCATTGCGTATCCGGAATCGTGAACGCTTGCGAGGTGGATACGTCGCCGACGATGCCATGCTCCAGAAATCCGTCCCCGTCACGGTCGCAGCGCAGAGCCCAGTTCACCGATTCAAGCAAGCTTGGAAAATAAGCGCGCGCAAATTCTGTATCCTTCGCGGCTTGAACATATTCGCGGAATAATATCGCCTGCAGCAGGACGCCTTCCGCCGAGCCTCCCCAGGAGGTTTGATGCATGAAGCCCGGTCCGCTGATCACGGTAGGCATATCCCCTGCCATCGCGCCGGGGCGATCCTCTTTCAGCTGCAGGGAGATGAAGTTTAATAAAACCTCTTTAACAAACTCGACATCCCCGATAGCCAAATAAGCGAACGCCGTCCACGCCGAATCCCTGCTCCAGTAGTTCGGGAAACGGGGAAAGCCCGCACAAATGCCGATCCCGATTTCCGGATGATTGAATTTCAACAGCTTCAGGGCAAGCTTGGCAAAATCAAAGGCCCTGTCCAGCTCATCGTCTCCCGTATAAGCCGCGGCGGTTTCCTGCAGGTAATCCCGATAAGACCCGGCCGTCTGAACGAACAGCTCTCCGGCCTGAGTTAAGCATCGCGTTGCGGTTTCTACGGCTGCCGCTTCATGCTCCGGGTCGCCGGTCAGCACAACCGTTACCGTCAGCGACGAATGGGGCGCGATTTCGCATGGAATCCGGAGCTGAACGCGAGGGTCCGCGCCTTGATATTCGCTGCCGAACGATGCTGTGCAGCCGGCATCGCAGGCAATAACGGCAACATACGGCAGCTGCGGGTTTTCCATGATTAATTTTCCTTCGGTTTGACGAAACTTAAACTGTTTCGCCTTCACGCCGAGCAGTCCGTACGGCACCAGCATCGCTTCCACATCGGCGATGAGCTCGAACGTCTCGGTCCCGTCCCCGTGGTTCGTTAAAGTGAACCGGGTAAGCACCGCCGCGTCCGCGGGCGACATGAACACCTTGCGGTCCACAGTCAACCGGTCGAATCGGCTGAACGCCTCGAGTCTGCCGGGCAGATGGTTCGCGCGCTCCGTGAAGCGGACCAACGGATAAGCTTCCTGCCCCTCCCCTTTACGCAGCTGCCACTTCAAATGACGGATGTACCTCGCCGGAGGACTGTACAAGCCGCCGTTATCCGTGACGAGTCCCCACCAGTTCCAATCGGCCGACAGATCGCCTGCCCAGTTCAAGACCGTAAACGAAGTATCGTTGGATAACGCGAGCGGACGGTCAAACGGACCCGTTTTGGTCAGACAAGGCTCTTGGATATCCGCGACTTGATCCTTAATCGTAAACCGGGAATAAATTTTCCCGAACGCGTACTGCTCGGTCACGATAACGAGCGTATGCTCGCCCGGCGTCAGACCGCCGGGATACAGCACCGACCACTCCGTAGCCGCCCCGACCTCGAACGTGAACGGCTCCGCTTCGGATATCGTTCCCGCATTGCGGCCGTGCTGATCTTGCATAATCCAGACTTTGTCCGGACTCATTTCGTTCCCGTCCAGCAGCAGCTTGAAGTCGATAGCCATGCCGCCAAGGGCGAGCGGAGGATTGTCCAGATTAAATCTGAATCCGATACACACCCCGCCCGAATAATCGTTGCGCAAGCTCCCTTTGACATACGTCATTTCGTAAAAGATGTCTCCGAGCTGCTTGGCTTGAATTTTACGCATTGGAATTCTCCCTTCATTAGCCTTTCACGGCTCCGGCCATCAGGCCTTTGACAAATTGCTTCTGTACGCTGAGGAATAAAATCAGCACCGGAATCAGCGAAAGTACGTTCGCGGCCAAAATCCGTGACCATGGAATCGCGATGCTCTCCTGCGCCAATAGGGCGAGCCGCAGCGGAATCGTGAATTTGTCTTCGGATTGAAGCAGCACGAGAGGCATTGTAAAGGAATTCCAGTTATGCACAAACTCGACAATGATCAAAGTAATGATCGCCGGTTTAATAAGAGGAAGCACGATCTGATAAAACAGGCGGAACTCCCCGCTGCCGTCGATTCTCGCGGCTTCCAGCATTTCCGTAGGCACATCGTCAATGTACTGCTTCGTGAAAAAGATCCCGAACACCGTTACGCTGAAAGGCACGATCAAGCTGATCAGACTGTCGTATATCCCCATCTTCGTAATGATGAAATAGAGCGGCAGCAGCAGCACCGTCGGTGGAACGGTCATGGTGGCGATCAAGGCGATGAACAGCACATTTTTGCCGAAAAATTGCTTCTTGGCAAAAGCGTAGCCGGCCATACTGGTAAATATCACGATGAGTGCGGTCGTGGAAATGGTCACGATCATCGAGTTCATGAACGTCGTGCCGAATTTCAGCGCTTCCCAGATTTCAGGGTAATTGCTCCATTCGAGATGTTCCGGCCAAAATGTCGGAGGAAACCGCGTAATTTCCGAGTCGCTTTTCAAACTGGACACGAACAACCAGTAAAGCGGCAGAAAAAAGATCAGGCCTAAAGCCCAAAGCACGATCGAAGACAGCCAATTTTTTTTCATCGTTTCCCCCTCCTATCCTAACCGTTTGTCGACTATTTTTTTCTGAACGATCGTGATGATGAGCACCAGGAAGAACAAAATATAGGACATCGCTGCGGAAGATCCGATCCTGTAATATTTGAACGCCTCATTATAAATGAGGAACGGTACAGTCGTCGTCGAATCGGCAGGTCCTCCGCCGGTCATGATGTAGATTTCCTGAAACACATTGAGCGAATCGATCAGCAACAGGATGAACACGACTAACGAGATGCGGCCGAGAAGAGGCCATGTGATTAAACGCAGCCGTTGAAAAGGCGTGACCCCGTCAACATCGGCCGCTTCATACAAATCTTTCGGAATATTTTGCAGACCGGCCAAATAAATCAGCATGAAATAGCCGATTTTTTTCCAGCAGGTCATGATGGCAATGACCGGCATGGCCCAAACCGTGCTGGCCAGCCAATTCGGACCCGAGATGCCGAACAAGTTCAACAGCGCATTGATTAAACCGCGGTCCCCGTTAAAGAGAAACATGAAAATCAAGCTGGCGCTGACTACCGATAAAATATAAGGAATAAAGAAAACGGTGCGGACCAGATTGACCCCTTTTAATTTCTGGTTAAGAAGAAGTGCCAGGCACGCCGAGGCGAACATCGTAACCGGAATGAAAATAATGCTGAAATAAACGGTATTTACAAGCGCTTTAATAAACAGCTCATTCTGCAAAACCCTTGCATACTGATCGAATCCGACAAAGGCGCCGGGAATTTCGAAAAGCCCTGAATTTTTCAGCGTAATGGGCTTAATATCCTTAAAGCTGGCGATAAAGGACCAGATGATCGGATAGATCAAAAAAAGTCCGAGAATGATGACCGAAGGCAAAATAAACACATAGCTGGTCCAGTCTCCGATCCTGCTGCGGATTCTTTTTTTCATGTTTTGCCTCCTTAGGCAAGCAGAGCACCTAGCTGGTTAGGTGCTCTGTCCTGACTTGATTACTGGATGGACTTACTTCGCTTTTAAAATGGCGTTGCCTTTTTCTTCGAGCGTTTTCAAGCCTTGTTCGGCCGTGATGGCGCCGGAAACAACCTGGTTCAGTACGCTTTGATAGACTTCCGCCTCCACTTGAGCCCACTGTGGAACCGGCGTCGATATGCTCGGGTATTCCAGGCCTTTGATAAAGACGAGGAATTCCGGATGCTCTTTAAAATAAGGCAAGTCGTAAAGGTCTTTGCGAATCGGCACGCGGAACGGGTAGAAGTTGCCGTCGTCGGCTTTTTCCCCCTTCATTACCAGCTCCTGTCCTTCTTTAGAGCCCAGGAACTTGATCAGCTTCACGGAAGCGGACAGCTTGTCGCCTTTCACGCCCGTCGGCACGGAAAGCATGTAAGGTCCGATATCGGCTGCTTTGCCTGCAGGTCCGGCCGGCACTTCGGCCGTTGCGACTTCAAATTTGTTGGCCGCCTTCCAAGCATCGGGAACCCCCCATGGTCCTTGGAATTGCATAGCCACCACCTGATTGCGGAAATCGGCCATAACAGCCCCGCCGTCTTTATTCACTGTATCCGGAGGCGATACTTCTTTGACGAGCTTCGTATAAAATTCCAATGCCTTCTTGCCCTCAGGAGAGTTCAAGCCGACCTGATAATTGCCCTTGCCGTCATCTTTGACAATGTTCGCTCCGGCTTGATTCATGAACATATTGACCATCCAGGTAATATCGTAAACTTGCTTCCCGACGAGTCCTATGCCATATTGATCCGGTTTGCCGTCACCGTTCGTATCGACGGTCAATTTCTTGGCGGCGTCATAAAGCTCATCCCACGTTTTCGGCGGATTTTTAATACCGGCTTTGTCGAACAACGTCTTATTATAAATTAACTGAACGGAATGTCCGAGCCATGGAAAGCCGTAAAGCTTGCCGTCCCAAGTCCCCAAATCCCAAAGCTGCTGATAGTAGTTGTCCTTCTCCGCATTCAAATCCTTCGACAGATCAAGGTACGCTCCTTGCGGCGCAAGACCGCGAACGTCGCGGTAAGCGATCTGCATGACTTCCGGAGCATCTCCGCTCAAAATTTGAGTCAACAGCTTTTGACCGTTTTGGGCGCTGCCGAGCAGTTCAACTTTAACATCCTGGTTTTTCTTCTCGAACTCGTCCAGGATGACGCGAATCGCTTTGCCGCGCGGCGAATCGCTTGCCCATGCGATCTGCATGCGGATTTGGGTCGTTTTACCCGGCTCCGCTTGCGCTTGCTCTCCTGCGGTATTAGCCGATTCCGGTTTGGCGGACCCGCAAGCGGTCAGTGAAATAGCGAGCGTGCCAGCGACTACAACTTTTGGCCATTTGTTCATATGAGGTAACTCTCCCCTTTTTAGGTACTTTTATATAAAAATCCAATCATCAGCACCTTTGCCAACGTTGGCATTTTTATCTAAAAAAATTTAGGTCGACTGTCTTTCGCAAATCATCGGTGAGATCAGCACACGCGTGCCGTTTTTTTCAGCCCCGTCAAGCTGCTTGACCAGGAGCTGCATGACCGTCTGAGCCATGGATGTAATCGACTGGTCGATGGTCGTGATCGGAGGATGATAAAATTCCCCCATCTCGGTCTTATCGATGCCGAGTACGGCAACCTGCTCCGGAATGCGCAGTCCTTGCTCGTAAACCGCGCGGTATACGCCGATAGCCCTTTCATCGCCGGAGATAAAAATGGCGTCCGGATGCTGCGGCAAGGCCAGCGCCTCCTTCGTCCGCAGATAAGCCGATTCAATGCTTGACACATCGTACAGAATGTTCCACTCGATCGCCTGTTCTTGATGTGCGGAGAAATAGCGGCTGATTCCTTGCGCCCGTTCCTGATTCACGATGTAATCCGCATGGCCCAGCAAGAACAGGATGTTCTTGCGGCCCTTCGAGGCCAAATATTGGGCGGCCAGGTAACCGGCGGACACATTGTCCAAATCCACATAGGAGGTGTCGAAATGATCCATGTCTTTTCCCAGAATAACGAATGGGATTTGTCGTTCCCGCAAATACTCCACCCGTTTATCTTTTTCTTTGGTGTCGAACATGACCGCACCGTCAGCCATGCCGTGCTTCAATAGATAAAATCCGTCGTTCTCGTTCTCCTCATAGCTCTCGGCCGATGAAGAGGAAATAATCAGACGGTAATCCATCCGGTGCGCTTCCTTCATCATCTTCTGCAGAATTTCATTATGAAAAGCGCCCCAAAACCGTCCGCTATGCTGATCTACGAAAGCAATCAAGGTGTTTGTCTTCTTCTCCCTCAGGCTTTTGGCCAGCATGTTGGCTTTAAAGCCGGTTTCTGCGACCACCTTGAGGATTTTCTCTCTCGTTTCCGCCTTCACATGGGGATCTTCGTTAATGACGCGGGAAACGGTTCGAATAGACACGCCTGCCAGCTTTGCCACATCTTTGATTGTTTGCGTTTTCATTTAGGGTCCCTTACTCGAATCTAGTTTATGCCATCGTTGGCATTTATAATTGTAACCGTTCTCGCTCGGGGTGTCAATATCTAGCTTTTTGAAACCGGCGTTTTAAAAAGTCCAGTTAAAATTTGCTTCAGCGCATCGTAGGAATAACGCTCTTCCCCTAATCGAAAGTTTTGTTCCATGCGGGCGTTGCGGAATTCGCCATCCTGTAAATAACGGAGCACTTCCCGGCCGGCCGCCTCCATCACTTTGCTTTCCACATGGACCAATCCTTCTTCGTCTACCGTATGCTCGCTGCCCAAGGATACGATGTGAAACCCGCATGGCTTAATGTCTGTTCCATATACCGGATATTCGTATACGGCCATCGGCTTCTTCGCATACAGGCCTTCGAGGAACTGGTTGCCCCAGCCTTCCAAAACACTCGGGTACGTGATAAAGTCCGCATGCACGTAAGCGTCCCACAACGAGTAAAGCTTCTTGCCGTTTCTGGTAACGCGGGTCGCTTCGATCCATTCGTTAATATACAGCAGCTTCACCTTCTGCCTCTCGGCTCTTCGGTTCAAGCCTTCCACGTACGCTGCCGAGGCTTCCTGAAGACCTGCGAGCACAAGCACGATTTCCCCGTCATCCCCGAGCATTCTCCCGTCATAAAGCGGGCTTTCTTTCAACAGCTTCATATTGTCCGGCTTACCGACCTCTGCCGCCAAATCAATCGCAAGCTCAATCGCTTTCCGTTCGGCGATCCGGGTTGCCTGCAGGAAAAGGATGTCGTTATCTTTCACGCCGATCACCTTGCGAAAATCGCCGTTGTAATCGTCGAGCGTCCAGGCAGGAGCGGTAAAGTCGAATACGTTAGGCACGACGGTCGACGGTTGTCCGGTGCGCTTCAGCAGCTCCTCTTGAGCGATTTTATTAATCACGACTTGCTTGACATTCGGAAGCTTCGGCGGAAAATATTGCTCCAGCCAGTCTGAGATGCAGGCATCGGTCGGATTGCTGTACCTTGTCCGCTCCCAATGGAAATCATGATTGTGCGCGATGCAGGCGATGTTCCTCTTGCGCGCGACTTCCGCGAAAGCAATCCCTGCAGGCAGCCCCCAGCCTAACGACCAAATATTGTTGGGCACCAGCATATCCAGCTTGTATTCGTCAATCGCACGGCACAGCGCTTCCTCGATCCGGGCCGCAAACGCCAGTACATCCTCCCGGAATGCCTCGGCATCGGGATAATCCGAGAGCCGGTCGTAGGCGTTGGCGACGAATTTGTTGTTGACCGGGTGCTGATAGTGCAGCTCTTCGAGCACAATCCCTTCTTCTTCTCCCAAACTTCCGGCTAACAGATACACCCGATGACCCAATTCCTTGAGAACCTTCTTCCATTTTTCCATTTCCAAGGAAACGCCGTCGGTCTCCCCGACACGAAAGTGACATAATGCAATATTCATGCTGTGGGTTCCTCCTAAAACATAAAGTTTTCATGATGCAAGCTGGCGGCTTGCATTTTTGCCAACGTTGGCAAAAATGATGATAACCTGATTCTAAACGAATTTATCCGAAAAAACAATTCATTATTTCATACAAAAGCCCGAAATGCCTGCTCTGAGGCATTTCGGGCTTGTTAGCCGAATCCGGCCATTGGGTAACGGCCGGAAGCGGGGCGATCAGGAAGCGGCCGATGTAGCGTTCCCTTCGCCATCTTCTTTTTTCTTGCCGAGCAGTTTGCCGGCAATCACAACGACAATAGCCAGCACGATCGGAATGATGTAATGTCCGGCATGGAAATACGTTTCGAACCAGTGTCCCACCGCTTTATCCGTCAGCATCATTTCCCCTGCCGTATAACCGAGCAGGCCGGCTCCAAACCAGACAATAATCGGGAAACGGGTCATCAGCGTCATGAGAAGCTGACTGCCCCAAATAATCAACGGGATACTGATGGTAAGCCCCAGCGCGATCAGGAGCACGTTGCCTCCCGCCGCTCCCGCGACAGCAAGCACATTATCCAGGCTCATAACCAGATCGGCGATCATAATCGTCTTAATCGCTTCGGCTATGGTATTTCCCGATTTCAGATGCTCTTCTTCTCCTTCGCCTTTCACCAGCTTGACCGCAATGTAGAGCAGCAAAAGTCCCCCAAGCACTTGCACATAAGGAATGGCAAGCAGCCAAACCGCCACAAACGTCAGGATGATCCGCAAACCGATCGCACCGAAGCTTCCCCAGAAGATCGCACGTTTCTGTTGGCGCGCAGGCAACGCACGGCAGGCAAGCGCAATCACTACCGCATTATCACCGCTCAATACGATGTTGATGAGGATCAATTTTAATAAGCCTACCAATAAATCGCCTTCCATACTTCGACTCTCCTTTAGTAGTTACTCATTTATGTCTATTACATTATAGTGCAGACCTGTCTGTTGTAAAAGAAAAAAAAATAGAAAGCTGAACAAGTCCAACCGCTCCAAAAATAAGAACCCCTCACCCCGGGCTATCGGTTTGGGGTGAAGGGTTTATTCAGCGCCGTTACTTCGTTACAACGGCCTTGATGTTGATTTTGCGCCAATCCTGCTTCTCCAGGATGAACGAGAACACGATTCCGCCAGCCAATCCCCAGAACGGCGCTCCGATCCTGAATAACGTGATATCCGATAAGGTAATCATGAAGGCAAACAGAGCGCCCAATTTATGACCGGCCGAGAAACTCATTTGCAGGGAATTCACGAGCACTCCGATCATGGCCAATCCCCCGAGCAGCTTAATCAAGGAGGCGGGGATCGAATCCGTCAAGAGCACAGCCATCGGCGCCAATAAACCGAATAAGACCCACAATGCCCCCATCACGATCGACCCCAGGTAACGGTGTTCCTTGGGTCCGTTCTTCTCATCGGTCAGAATCGCCGTCATCGGACCGGCAATACAGGCTGAATGTGCGCCCATCAACGCATTCGCCAAAGAACCGATTCCGCTCCATCGGGTCATCGCATTCACCGGCGGCTCGTACCCGTCTCCTCTGAGAACCCCGATGCCTTGCGCGTTCTGGACGGCGATAACGGTCATCGCCAGCGGAATGACAAGCTCGCCGACGGTGCTCCAATCGAACGCGGGACTATACACATGCGGCTTCGCTATCCGGAATACGATCTCTCCTGCGGGACTCCCCCCGAAAAAAATGAGCCAGACGGCGGAAACGGCGATGGCCCCCAGAATGGGAGGAATCCGTTTGGCCCACCGGGTGAAATAGGACAAAACCAGAAACGTAAGCAGCGTCAAGCCGTTCAGCAACGGAGCGTCTTTCAGCGAGGTCACGACATTGGACCCGAAGGGGAGTAAGACACCCGAAACCATCCCCATCATAATCGGCAGCGGAATCGATTTCATCAGCTTCTCCACCAGGCCGACCATGCCAAGCAGGAGAATCAGCAGCCCCGTCAGCACATAAGCCCCGATGACGACGTTGAAGGGATGGTTGGAAAGCGACGTACCTACAAGGACAGCGCCCGGGATGGAGAAAGCTACCGCAATAGGCTGCTTGTACAAGACGGACAGCATGATCGTCAGCGCCCCGCCGGTCGCATAGACGGCGAACACCCAGGAGGAAGTCGCTTCCGGCTGGAGCTGTCCCTGTGCGGCCGATTGCAGAATGATCAGAAACGGCCCGGTGACGCCAAACAACCAAGCGATAAAGCCGCTCGTACAATGATTCATGGAAAACGGGTTCAAGCTTGTAAATCGGAACCGGCCTTTCATGCGCTATGAGCGCCTCCGAGATACGCTTGCAGGATCATGTCGTTATGCAGCAAGGCATTCGCCCGGTCGGACAGCTTGATGCCTCCGTTTTCAATGACGTACCCGCGGTCGGCAATGCGCAGCGCCTGGCGGGCATTTTGTTCCACGAGCAGGATGGTCATGCCGCTGGCTTTCAACGTCTGAATCAACCCGAAAATTTCTTTAATCACGAGGGGAGCGAGACCCAGGGAAGGCTCATCGAGCATCAGCAACTTGGGCTGCGCCATCAATCCGCGCGCGATCGCAAGCATCTGCTGCTGTCCTCCGGAAAGCGTCCCTGCCGGATGATGCCTGCGGTCTCTCAGCAGAGGAAAAATGTCATAGACATGTGCCAATAAATGCGGCGTATCTTGCTTGCTTGCATACATGCCGCCGGTGAGCAGATTGTCTTCGATCGTCATCCTTTTCAGAATCGCCCGGCCTTCCGGAACATGGACCAGCCCCGACTTTACGATCACATGCGTCTGTTCTTGATGGATGGGCGCGCCGTTGAAACGGATTTCCCCGTTCGTAGGCCGGATGATTCCGGAAATCGTCTTGAGCAGCGTGCTCTTCCCCGCTCCGTTCGACCCGATGAGAGCGACAACCTCTCCTTCGTATACGTCCAGATTTACGCCCCGAAGCGCTTGAATTTGCCCATATGCGGCAGAAGCTGCCTTCACTTCAAGAATCGCGGTCATACGGCCTCCTCCTCCTCGCTTCCCAAATAAGCTTCAAGCACAGCCGGATGATGCCTGATGTCCTGCGGCGTTCCCTCCGCGATTTTTTGGCCGAAATTAATGACGGTGACGATGTCGGAAATCTTCATGACCACGGACATGTCATGCTCGATAAGCAGAACCGTCACTCCATGATCGCGTATCGTCAAGATGAACTCGTTCAATTGCGCGCTCTCTTCCGGATTAAGCCCGGCCGCCGGCTCATCCAGCAAAATTAACTTGGCCCCGGAGCAAACCGCCCTGCCGATTTCCAAACGTTTCTGCTCCCCGTACGAGAGCTGGCTCGCCGGCAAATCTCGCTTACGCTCAAAACACAGCAAGTCAAGCACTCTTTCCAATTCGCCCTCAAGGCTCTGACGCTTGTTCCCATGCAGGTAAGGAATCAGGCTGGACAGGCCGAAGGAGATTTGCGTGCCTTGACCCATCCGCAAGTTTTCCTCTACCGTCATATGCGAGAACAGCCGGATGTTTTGAAAGTTCCGGCTGATCCCGAGCTTGGCGATCCGATGCGGCTTTAACGGATTCAACAACGTTTGTTCGAAGCGAATGTCGCCGGAATCCGGTTTGTATAAGCCGGTGATCAGGTTGAACAGCGTCGTCTTCCCCGCACCGTTCGGGCCGATAATGCTGTGAATCCGCCCGGCCTTCACGTGCAGATTCAGGCCGGATATGACATCCATTCCACCGAAGCGTTTAGACAAATTTTGAATGTTCAGCATGGACGGGTGAATCCCTCCTTTAGCGAAGTGAGGATATGGATGAAGGCGACTGCCGCTGTTTGCGCGCGAACCGGCTGCGGATCCTTTTCACCGTCTTCTCCGAAATGAGACCCTGAGGCCGTACCGCCATCATGACGACGATGATGATCCCGTACACAACCAGCCTCCATTCCTCGAGCCCCCGGAAAATTTCAGGAATCAGCGTGAGAAGGAACGCGCCCGTCACCGCTCCCCAAGGGGTCTGGTACCCGCCGATCAGCACGTAGAACAAGATGAGCAGCGACGTATGAAAACCGAAGCTTTGCGGATCGATGAAAAACATGTAGTGGGCGTAATAGGCGCCGGCGATACCGGCAATGCCCGCACTGATCGTAAACGCGCATATTTTGAAAAACGTGACGTTCAATCCCATCGATTGGGCAGCGACTTCATCCTGCTCCACGGCCTTGAACGCCCAGCCTAACCGCGTGCGGTTCATATATAAGACGGCGGCAAGCACGACGACCGTGCCGACGGCCACATTCGCAAGTGTCGTTCCCGACATCCCGCTCAGCCCGGAGGCGCCTCCGATATAGTCCACATTGCGCAGCACGACCTCGATCATTTCATTAAATCCGAGCGTTCCCACGGCCAGGTAAATGCCTTTAATCCGCAGCGCCGGAAAGCCGATCGCAAACCCGACGAGTGCCGCAGCCGCAGCCCCTGCCAGAAACGATAGAACAAGCGGAATGGAGAAATGGACCGTCAGGATGGAAGAGACATAGGCGCCTAGTGCCATAAATGCTCCATGCCCCAAGGAAAGCTGCCCGGTCGCCATCGTCACGTACAAGCTTAACGCGAGGATAATGTTGATTCCTGCAAATATAAAAATCGATTGCTCCATCGGCTACACCCTTTCCGTCTGCACGCTTGAACCCATTAATCCGGTTGGGCGGAACAATAAGATAAGAATGAGCATCCCCCAAACGACGGCATCGGCGTACTCGGTCAAACCGAGCGGAAGCGCGATAGCCATGACCTCAAGCAGTCCCATCAAAATACCGCCGATCATCGCGCCCCTGATGTTCCCTAAGCCGCCGATGATCATGACCGCCAAGCCCTTCAGTCCGACCATCGTTCCCATAAACGGGGACACCGTTTCGAAACGGATCGCGTACAGCATGCCGGCGACTGCCGCCAGCAGCGAGGCCAAGACGAAGGTCGAAACGACGACGAAGCGTACATGGACGCCCAGCAGCTTCGCCGCCGTTTCGCTTTCCGAGAGCGCTCTCATCGAACGCCCCAGTTTGGTGCTTTTCATAATATAGCTTAGGCCCATCATGGAGACGAGCGATACGAGCAGCAGGATCATTTGCGGACTGCTGATCAGCACTTCGCCGATTTGCAAATTCGACAGGTGGATGACAGAAGGAACGGACTTGGCGTCGGAACCGGACAAATTGACGACCAGTTCGGAAATGACGATGCCAAGCGCAATTGTGCTTGCCAGCGGTGCATAATGATAATCCCGCCGAATCGGCCGGAAACTGACGAGCTCGATCACCATGCCGAGCGCAATGGAGCCTGCCAGAACGATCGGAACGGCGGCGTACAGCGGGAGGTGAACTTTATCGATCAGGATATAGACCATAATGCCCGATGTCATGAAAACTTCGCTGTGAGCCAAATTCATCATGCTGAGTACCCCGAATATCAGGGTGAACCCGATCGCCAGTAGCGAGTACAAGCTTCCCTGCAGCAGGCCGTTAATCAACTGCTGGATCAACTCCATGGTGGCGCCTCCCTTACTTTAACGGAGCGTAGTTCCCGTCTTTTATCGTAACCGTATGCACTTCCTTGACGCCGTCGCCTTCCGCATCAATCGTCATTTTGCCTTGCGTGCCTTCATAGTCCTTCAGCTTTTCCCAGCCGGATCTCACCGTTTCGCGCAGCTTCTTCACATCGCTGTCTCCATTCAAGCCGGCGTCTTTAAGCTGTTTGGCAATAATTTGGATATTGTCGTACGCATTCACCGCATACGGATCCGGCTTTGAAGCATCCGGTGTCAGCTTTACCGCTTCCGGCTCGAACTTTTTCAGAAACTCCTGGGCCTGCGCCCGGTCGATTTCCGGATACCAGTAAGTGCCTACCACGATATCTTTAGCCGCCTCGCCGGCTAATTTCGGGAAAGCCGACGCATAGATGCCAACCGTACCGATGATCGGAACGTTCACGCCCTGCCTTCTCAGCTCTTTCACCAACCCGGCCCCTTCTTGATACAAGACGCTGACGGCGATAGCCTCCGGCTTCATGCCTTTGACCTTGGTGACGATCGCGCTATAATCGGTATCTCCTGTCTTAATAGCCAGAGGATTGCTCTTGTTGACCCATTCAAAGCCGTTCTTCTCTATCGCGACAGGCAGCACATCCACACCCGCCGATTTGGAGACGGCGTCCTTCTCGTCATAAATAACGGCAAATTTCTTGACGTTGTAATGCTTGGCGAATACCGGAAGCGCCGTACTCAGCAGCTTGTCGTCCGTCATGGAGTTCCGGAACGCCCATGGACGATTGGCTGCGGAAATACCCGGCTTGGCGGAAGCGTAAGAGATGATCGGAATCTTCAGCTCGTTGGCGATCGGAAACGTCACCTCGGCTTCACCGCTGAAATGGGGGCCGGAAATCGCAACGACGTTTTCCTTTTCAAGCTTCCGCGTCAACAGCACCGCCTGCTTGTTGTCGCCGGCCGTATCCTCAGTCACCAATTCAAGCTTGCTGCCGTTAATGCCGCCTGCGGCGTTGATTTCATCGACTGCGATTTTAGTGGCGATTTCCTCTTTTTCTCCGTAATCTTTCCCTTTTCCCGTTTTCGGCACAAGAAAGCCGATTTTGATCGGTTTCGCTGTCGCCGTCTTCTCCTGATTTGCGCTTGGCGCGCTTGCCGGTTTCGTATCGGCCGAGCCACAGGCGCTCAACACGGAAATGACCAAACTTGCGATTGCCGCCAAACGAACCACTTTTTTCCCAAAACTCATTTTGTTTGCCCCCTCAAGAGTATTTGGTACCGCTTTCAATAAGAAGTATGCGTCACACCTGTGTACCCATGATGAAACACGACATGATCACAAGCGTTTTATGAACTTTCGTAAAATAAACATATCATATCAGAATGTGGCAAACACGGCAGTCTTCCAGGATCATGCTTTGAAAATACGGAGCGATGGCAATGAAGTGATCCAAGATCACTTGAAGCCCTCCTTTATCGGTTGCCGGATCGGAAGCGGTTTCAAAAACTGGGCGGGGGGACACCTCCCTATATCATTATGTTTTTGTAACTTTCGTGTTATATCCATAATATAATATGATCCCCGTCACACCGTCAATGCCCAAGTTTAAATCTTTTTCACGGCGGGTGCCGCATCTACGCAAACAGGCGCACAGCAAGGCAATCTGCCTCCGGTCTTGTCCGAAGTCCGATCGCCGCGTGCCGGCTGCCGCTAATAGTGCAATAATGCGGAGCCCCAGCCTAAGCCTCCGCCGAATGCCGCTAAAGCCACGACATCTCCTCGCTTGATTTTGTTTGCCTTCACCGACCGGTCCATGGCCAAAGGGATGGTTGCGGCCGAATTGTTGCCGAAATACCGGATCGTGCTGATCATTTTATGCTCCGGGACTTCGAGCGTTCTTCCTACGGCATCAATGATTCTTTGATTCGCCTGATGCGGAATCACCCAATCGACCTGCTCCAGCGTATACCGGCAATGCTCCAGCGTTTCCATGATGCTCTGGCTCATCAGGTTGACCGCCAGTCTGAAGATGCGGTTGCCGTTCATGTGAATTTTATTTTTGTTGCTTTCATCGCCGGCCCCCGGGTACCTGCTGCCGCCTCCGGGAACGATCGCAGCGTCGAAGTATTCGCCGTTGGCATGAACCGCCGTATGCAGCAGTCCGAGCGTGCCGCCGCCTTCTTCACGCGATAATACGAAGGCGCCCGCTCCATCGGCAAAAATGATGCAGGTCGAGCGGTCCGTATAGTCCGTAATCCGCGATAACGTATCCGCGCCAACGACGAGTACGTGCCGGTGCGGACCGGCTTTGACAAACTTCTCGGCGACGTGCAGCGACGCGATAAAGCCCGTGCACGCTAAATGGACGTCAAATGCGGTGACTTGCCGGCAGCCGAGCCGCTGCTGCAGCTGACAGGCTACGGGCGGAAACGGATGGTCCGGCGTTTCGGTGGCCACGATAATCATATCGATATCGGCGGCGGTAATTCCCGCGCTTTGAATCGCTTCCAGTGCGGCAAAATAGGCCAAATCGGAAGTGGCCTGATCATCCGTAACGATTCTGCGTTCGGCTATACCCGTTCTTTCGAGGATCCATTGGTCCGAGGTATCCACCAGCTTCTCCAGATCGTGATTGGTTACTATATGCTCAGGGACATAAGAGCCGGTCCCGCTGACAATCGCCTTGTACATGCGCACACCCCGCTTTGCTATTCGCCTGTAAACACAGGCTTTCTTTTCTCTTGAAAGGCAGCCAGAGCCTCCACCCGATCCTTGGTCGGAATGATGACCTCATAGGCTTTGGATTCAAAATCCAGCCCCGTCTGCAGATCGCCTCCCGCTCCCACATCGATCGCGCGCTTGGCTTGATAGACCGCAAGCGGAGCATTGTTCAATATTTCGCCCGCCAGCTTCCCGCACAGCTCGGCCAGGTGTGCCTGATCGTCGGCCACCGCGTTCACGAACCCGATGGCGTGCGCCTCGTCGGCCGTTATTTTGCGGGCGGTAAGAATCAGCTCCTTCGCTTTGGAAGGGCCGATTAACCGGGGCAGCCGCTGCGTGCCGCCCGCGCCCGGAATAATCCCCAGACTGACCTCCGTAAGCCCCATCAATGCTCCGCGGATCGCATAGCGGAAGTCGCATGCCAGTGCAAGCTCGAACCCGCCGCCGAAGGCATAGCCGCTTATTGCGGCAATCGAAGGCTGCGGCAGCCGTTCCAAGGCGCTGAATACATCGCGGATTTTCCTGACGTTGCGGCGAACCTGCTGTTCATTTAACGATTTCCGTTCCTTCAGATCGGCGCCCGCGGAGAAAGCGCGCCCCTCGGCTTCCACAATGACGACGCGGATCGCTTTCGGATCGTTGGCAATTTCGTCCAAAATATTATCCAAACAAACGAGCGTTTCATAATTAAACGTGTTCAGTTCCTCCGGACGGTTCAATCGGATGCAGCCGACATGACCCCGTCTTTCCAATAGGACAGGTTGATCTCCCACCTTCGTTCCCCTCCCTACGCTTCATAGTGCCAGACGCCGCTGCGCATAGCCTTCCCGATTGACGCTTTGGACTCCGCATAATCCAACAAACCGATAATCTCCGACATGACCGCCGAGAATTCAGAATCATATTTATGCGGATATAAAACTTGCGCCAATTGAAAGGCCGTCGTGCTTCCGCTGCGAATGTAAGCTTTCAATTTCTCCGCCTTTTCCTCAATGCGCGCCAACCGCTTGCCGATAAGCTCATGAGGCCGGTCCACCGGCTCGCCATGACCGGTATAGACGATGTCCGCCTTCAGCTCCAGGCACTTCGTCAAGGACCGGGCGTAAGCAACCAGCGTCGGTATCCGATTCCCTTCCCGGTCCGGTTCGACAAAGGCGTTGCTGGAAATATGCCTGATTAGATGATCGCCGGCAAACAGCCTCTTTTCCCGCTCATCCCAGAAGGCAAGATGATCCGGCGAATGGCCGGGAACCTCGATGACCCGGTAAGCTCCGATCCGGTCCGATTCCCGGAGCGTCCGGATGGGGGCCTTTATTTTACTTGGATCGTTGTTCCTGATCGCGCGTTGAAGGCGTGCGGCATGTCGTTCTCCTGCTTCCCCGCAGCCCATTTCCCGGTATAACCGCTTGTAGAAGCTTGCGCGCATGGACAAAAAATCGGGTTCTCTCGTTAATCGCGGAACCGCCTCCGGATGTGCATAAACGGGGACATCCGTGAGCGCCGTAATCCGATTGACCAACCCGGTATGGTCCGGATGGCTGTGCGTAATTAAAATTTGCGACAAATCGCGCAAAGCGAACCCGGCTCTCTCCAGAGCGCCATGGAGCGCATCCCAGCAAGCCTCGGAGTCGTCCCCGGCGTCGATTAACGTAAGCGTACGCTCATCGGACACCAGAAACATATTGACGTCGCCCACGTCGTAAGGCGTCGGCGCAACGACCGGAATGACACGGCGGGAAGCCGTAACTTCACCGTTCATCAGATATTCACTTCCCTACGTTTGTGCTTTGAACGGCCCGATAGCCTCTCAAGCGTTCAACCATGGATTAATTTGAACCGTCTCGGCGGCCGTATCCTCTTCCAGCAGCGCGCGGGCTTCGTCCGGAATCGGCACGGCAAAGATGCGATCCCCCTCCTGCTTGACCCAGCCCCGCAATTCGTAGCCGTGCCCCGTTCTCGCTTCTCCCCGGAATACCTCGTGATTCAGCTTCACCGTTCTGCGGTTGACCTCCGTTACCTCGGTGGCAATGGTGATGATATCGTCATAATACAGCGGTTTCTCGAAGGTGCAGCGCACATCGAGCAATGGGAGAATGATGCCGTGCTTCTCGCCAAGCTCGGCAGGCGGGAGACCGATGCTCCGGAAAAATTGATGGCCGGCGATATCGAACCATTTGAAATAGTTCGGATAATAAACGATCCCCGCCTTGTCCGTATCCCCGAAATTGACCCTGATTTGAAACCGGTTGCGTCTCATTCGCACGTCTCCTTATTGCCGGTTACCCAACGTTTCAAAAAAACGATATGGATTATGAACATCCATAATCCATATCGCATTCCGGCGCTTATTCAGATCGTACCGGCGGTTCCTGTTATTGGCCTTGCCAGTTCGGCTGGCGCTTCTCCAGGAAGGCCGCCAAGCCTTCCTTCGCATCGGCGGAACGGAACAAGAGGTTTTGCAGCTCGCCCTCGTATCGGATGGCAACGTTGAGCGGCATTTCGATCCCGTTCTGGATCGACAGCTTGATGTTCGAAACGGCGTACGTGGCGCTGTTTGCAATTTTACGCGCATATTCCAGCGTCTTCTCTCTCGTCTGTTCTTGCGGGAACACTTTATTGACAAGTCCGATATGAAGGGCTTCCTCCGGCGTCAACAGGTCGGCCGAAACGTTCAGATCAAGCGCGCGCGACGGCCCGATCAGGCGGGCAAGGCGCTGAGTGCCGCCCGTTCCGGCAAGCACGCCGAGCGTCACTTCCGGCAAACCGATCTTGCCGGCTTTGTCGCCCATGAAGCGCAGGTCGCAGCCGAGCGCCATCTCCAGACCTCCGCCAACCGTATGCCCTTCGAGGCAGGCGATGAACACTTGCGGCGAGCGCGCGATTTTATCGAGCGTTTCGTTGCAGAACAAGCAAAATTGCGTTTTGAACTTCGGATCGGCCGCTTTCAGGAAGTTGATGTCCGCGCCGGCCGAGAAGAAATTCGGCGTATCGCTCAGCAGGACCGCGACTTTAATGGAAGGATCGAAGCGGATATCGTCGATCGCGGCATTTAATTCTCTGTAGAAGTCCAGACTGTAAGAGTTCGTTTTGTTGATATGAAGGTGAATTTCGGCAATTCCGCTTTCTTTCGTCAACGTTAAATTTTGTCCCATGATCAGTTCCTCTTTTCTTATATGGATTAGAGTCCGAATAAATTAAGCGGCTTCGGCCCGACGTAAGAAACGACGCTTTTCGTTTCGGTATACAAGTTGAGCGTTTCAAGAGCCAGCTCGCGCCCGAAGCCGGACTGCTTATAGCCCCCGAACGGAGTGCCGGGAAATGCCGAAATTGGTGAGTTGACCATCACGATACCCGCCTTGATTGCGCTTGCCACGCGATGGGCTTTGCCGTGGTCCTTCGTCCATATCGCCGAACCGAGGCCGAAGATCGTATCGTTGGCCTGACGGATGACGTCCTGCTCATCGTGAAACTTCATGACGACGACGACCGGTCCGAAAATTTCCTCCTGCGCGACGCGCATATCGTTGCGGACATTGCCGATGACGGTCGGCATGTACCAGTGGCCCTTCTCGAATTCCGGCCCTTCCGGACGTTTGCCGCCGAGCAGCACTTCCGCCCCTTCTTCGACCGCAAGTTTTACATACCCGTCAATGACCCGCTCATGGCTAGCCGAGATGACCGCTCCCATATGCACGCCTTCGGCGAACGGATCGCCGACGCGCAGGCGCTTCGCCTTCTCGATGAACTTCTCCATGAACCGGTCATAAATGTTCGCGTGTACAAACAAGCGGGACCGCGCTTCACAGGATTGGCCTGTATTATAGAAGATTCCGTATAAGGAGCCGTCTACCGCACCGTCGATATCGCAATCGTCGAACACGATGTTCGGCGATTTCCCGCCGAGCTCCAGCGTGATCCGTTTTATCGTTTTCGAAGCGCGCGCCATAATGTCTTTACCCGTTTCCGTTTCGCCGGTAAACGCAATCTTGTCGATGCCCGGGTGCTCCGTCATATAGGGTCCGATTTCCGAACCGCTGCCTGTAATAACGTTGACCACACCCGCAGGAACGCCGGCCTCCTGGCAAATCTCCGCAAGCATGTAAGCGGTAATCGGGGTAGGGCTGGCCGGTTTCAGAACGACCGTACAACCGGTAGCCAGCGCAGGCGCAATTTTCCAGGCGGCCATCATCAAAGGATAGTTCCAGGGAATGATTTGTCCGCATACGCCGACCGGTTCCTTCACGGTATAGTTAAAAAATCCGTTCGGCACTTGATTGACGTCTCCGCTTTGCGTCATGGCTGCAGCCGCGTAAAACTCGAAGTCCTCTATCGCTTGACCGATCTGCCCCTTGGCGGCGCTGACCGTTTTACCGCTGTTCAGCACTTCCGCTTTAATTAATTCCGGCAGGCGCTCGGTCATGATGCTCGCGATTTTAATCATGATCTTGGCTCGGCGAGCCGCATTCATTTTCGGCCATTTGCCTTGCTCGAACGCCGCTCTCGCGGCGGCAACCGCCTTATCCACGTCTTCCCGGTTCGCTTTGGCGACCGTGCCGATCACCTCGCCGGTGGCAGGGTTGAACGTTTCAATGACTTCCCCGCTGCTGCTTTCCACAAATTCACCGTTGATGAATAAAGGATAATGCTGCTTCATCGAACCTACCCCCTCAGTCCCATTTTTCCACAATTGTGGCGATTCCCTGGCCGACGCCGATACACATGGAAGCCAAGGCATACCGGCAATCCCGCCGTTTCATTTCGTGCACCAGCGTCGTCATGATCCGGGCGCCGCTGCATCCCAGAGGATGCCCGAGCGCGATAGCCCCGCCGTTCACATTGACCCGCTCCGCATCAAGCCCGAGCTCCTTCACGCAAGCTAAAGACTGCGAGGCGAAAGCTTCGTTCAATTCGACCAGATCGATCTGGTTCGCGGTGAGTCCCGCCTTCTGCAGCGCTTTGCGGACGGCGGGTATAGGTCCCACCCCCATGTAATCGGGATGGACGCCTGCCGTCGCCGAAGTCACGATCCGGGCTATCGGCCGCAAGCCCAGCCGTTCCGCCGTCTGTCTCTCCATCACGAGAAGCGCGCTCGCTCCGTCGTTGATGCCGGAGGAATTGCCGGCCGTTACGGTGCCGTTCTTGCGGAACGCGGGCTTTAATTCAGCCAGCTTCTCCAGCGTCGCATCCGCCCGCGGATGCTCGTCGGTATCGAACAGAACCGTGTCGCCCTTGCGCTTGATCGGGAACGGAACGATCTCATCCTTGAACTTTCCTTCGCGGATCGCCTGCTGGGCGCGCTGCTGGCTGGTCAAGGCGAATGCGTCCTGTTCCTCGCGGCTGATCCCGTATTTGCTTGCGACATTCTCCGCCGTCTCTCCGAGCGTGATCGGCGGGTATTTCTCTTCCATGACCGGATTCACAATCCGCCAGCCCAGCATCGTATCATAGAGCGTCTGGTTGCCTCGAGCCCCGGAATGCTCCGGCTTGAGCATGACATAAGGCGCTCGGGTCATACTCTCCGTGCCGCCGGCAATAAACACGTCCCCGATATCGGCTTTGATCGCGTTCGCCGCCTGATTGACGGCCTCCAGCCCCGATCCGCACAGTCTGTTCACGGTAACCCCGGGTATCGATAAGGGGAGACCGGCCAGCAGCACCGCCATTCGGGCCACGTTCCGGTTATCTTCACCCGCCTGATTCGCGCAGCCGAAGAACACGTCTTCAATCCGTTCCGGCTCCACCCGGCTGCGGTTCAGCAGCTCGCGAATCACGTGAGCCGCCAGATCGTCCGGCCGCGTATCCTTCAACGTTCCGTTGTATTTGCCGATCGGCGTTCGAACGGCATCCACAATGACAGCTTCCCTCATGATGGAAACTTCCTCTCTTCCGGGTAAGTGTAAAATCCGCGGCCGCTTTGAAGGCCGAGCCGCTTCGCGTACAGAAGCTTCCGCAGCAGCGGCGCGGGACGATAGCGGTCTTCGCCGATTTCGCGGTGAAGGCCGTTCAGGACGGCGACAATATCATCCACGCCGACCGTATCCGCCCATTCCAACGGCCCCATCGGATAGTTCGTTCCTTGTCGCATCGCCGTGTCGATGTCCTGCGGCGATGCGATGCCTTCCATCAGCCCGAAGGCCGCTTCATTGATGATCAGGGACAAGATCCGCGCATAAACCAGGCCGACCTCATCCTGCACCGTCTCGGTTTGTTTCCCCAAGGCTTCAAAAAAACGGGCGGCCTGGCGTAATTTCGATTCCTCCGTCTGCAAGGCGGGAGCGATTTCAACCAGCTCCGACTTCTCGATCGTAGCGAACGCCGAGAAGCCGACTAACCGCGTGGAATCTTGAAGCCAAGATGCGCTTTCGGTCGCGCTGATCCCGAGCACGGTGGAAAGAATCAGCGTATCCCCGCCTGCGGCATAGGTTTCCGCCGATGCGAGATTTGCTCTCTTTTGCGCCAAATCGGCATTCGTCGTCTCCACGATGACGTCCATCTCCCGTTCAAGGCGGCTGCCGTCCGACAGCTGCACGCGTCCCGAATCGGAGCAAAGCTTGCGTAATGCCGCTGCCAGGGAGTTATTCCCCAGAATAAGAACGTTAGGGAGTTCCCTCATACGAATAATACCCCTCTCCGGTTTTTCTCCCCAGCCGGCCCGATTGCGCCATGCGCTGCTGATAGTAATGGGGACGGAAGCGCGGATCCCCGTAAAAGGCTTCATACACCGACACGGTCGTGGAGAAGTTGATATCGATCCCAATTAAGTCCTGCAGTTCAAAAGGCCCCATCCGGAACTGCCCGCTCCGCTTCATAATGCGGTCAATTTGCTCCGCCGTGGCAATGCGGTCCCCGAGAATGCGAAGCGCTTCGTTGTAGAAGGGGCGCGCCACCCGATTGACGATGAAGCCGGGCGTGTCCGCGCAAGATACCGCAGACTTCCCGATCGACGCGGCGAACTCAAGCAGCGCCCGTATCGTTTCCTCGCTCGTTCGAATGCCCTTCACCACCTCGACCAGCGGCATGAGCGGGGCCGGATTGAAGAAATGCAAGCCGGCCACCCGAGCCGGAAGACTCGTTTCGGCTGCGATCGCCGTGATCGAGAACGAGGACGTATTCGACGCCAATATCGTTTCCCCGGGACAGCTTTCGTCGAGCTTCCGGAACACATCCCGCTTGATGTCCATCGATTCGGGCACCGCTTCGATCACGAGCTGGCATTCCTGCATATCCGAGAGCCGCACCGTTGTCCGGATGGCGCCCTTCACATCTGCGGCCGCTTCGGCCGACAATTTGCCCTTCTCCGCCAATCGGTCGATTTGCCTGTCTATGGCTGCCTTGGACTTGTTGACGATTTCTTCGCTTCGATCGAAAAGAACGACCTGATAACCGTGCTGAGCCGTCGTCTGCGCGATACCGGCCCCCATCGTGCCGGAACCGATGACCCCAACCGATCGTATAACCATGTCCCTCACTCCTTATGATTCGTCCGGGTGCTCCTCTTGCCAACGAACGAATTCAAAGACGCTTTTACATGCGTTGCAATAATATTGGCGGACGAGCTGGGCCGTGCCGAACGGCGCGATCAGCGTGACGTCCTTGGATTCGCAGAAGCAGCAGAACGGTTCGGCGCATCTCTCTTCCCGGTCAACCATGGGCCGCCGTCCTGTGCGCCACGTCCGCCTCGATCATTTGATCGAACCGGGCGGTCAACGCCGTGCCCGCTTTCATGTAACCGCTTGCATAAAGCTCTTGATCCGCCTCCAGCTTGACCAGCCATGCGCGCGCTTCGGCCACTCTTTCCTGCAGCGCTTCACGAAACTTGCGCGGTACCGCCCCTGTATCGTTCGCCAGCTGAACCGCCCAGCCTCTACAGTAGGCGACATGATCGCCCTGCTCTCTCAGCAGCTTATGAATGCGCATGACGATATCCGGGTGACCGGCTTCAAACATCGCCTGAAGGACCAAATTAAAGCTCACGTTGATCGTGTAAGCGGATGCAATTAATCCGATCCAATCGGTCGTGTTCCCGGCGAAACGGAACGCTTTACCCGTCTGGTCGCGAACGTCCTGCTTCTTTCCGGTTAAGCCTTTCAGATCGAAGGCCCAATTATATAACAACCTCGCATGACCGAGTTCACCTTGCGCCATCGCAATCGATGACAGGCTTGCTTCCAAATTCGGCCCGCCGACCCCGATTTCCACCAATCGGTCGCCCAGTACAAACTTATTGTCCGCGATCGTCTCCACGATGTGAATAAAAGAGTCTCTGCCTTTCGTCATCGCCCGTCACCCCATTTTTCGAAAAGCCCTTCAGGCTGTCGGATCCAAGTTATTTCCTCTCTCGGAACGACGCACATTTCCACCCAATCTTCCTCGTCATACACGAAGGTCGCGTATACCTTCGCAAGCTGGTCCGTCTCGGCCGCAACGGTGCCGACCATGACCAAGTCGTCGCCGCGTTTAATCCTGGTAAACACGTTGTATTCCTTCTTCTGCTTGCTGCTGCTGTTCATCGCGCGCTAACCCCCCACGTTTTTAATTTCTCGCGAGCAGCCGCCGAAAGGCGATCTACGGTCCAAGGAGGGCTCCAAACGACATTCATGCGCACTTGTTCAACTCCGGGTTCCTTCAACAAACGTTTTTGAATATCGCCCTCAATCCATTCCATACAAGCACAGGAGGCGGCGGTATAGGTCATCGTAACTTCCGCTTCGCCGTCTTGAACCGAAATCCCGTAGATTAATCCCATATCGACGACACTGACCGGGAATTCCGGATCCATCACTTCATATAGAGCATTCCAGCAGCGTTTCTCGATCAGGCTAATCTCGCTCATCTCAGACCACCTCTTGGCGAAGCGCTTCCAGTTCGTGGGCCCCCCGTTGAATGCGGTTTACAAATTCCTGATTGCGCGGGCCTCTGTTCTTAAAGCGCTGAATCACGTTATCCCAGGTATCCGGCTGATCGTACAGCCATTTCTTCTGGTCAGCATCGAATTTGCACGGGAACGGTACGTCCAGCACGTATTTCTGCTGCGCATCGTCGTAATGCGCCGGCGGCTTCAATCCGATTGACTCCAGGAACGGAACGGCCGTCGACAACCATTTTTGGCGAAGCCCGTCGTTCGTCTTGCCTTTGAGCTTATAGTCAAGCTGCGCGGAGCGGCTCTTCAATTCGTCGGAAACGCCGAAGAACTCCAGCGCCATCAGGAACATCCAATCCATCGCTCTGCGAACCTGGTCCGCCGTCTCCGGATGGTCCATGGCCGCCTTCAGAATGATTTCGCCATTGCGCAGATGGAACAATTCCTCTTTATCCACTTTCACAAGCGCCCGCTTCCACGGTCCGTACGAGGTATGCTCGAAAGCGTCGCCGAGGAGCGTATAGCCCGCGCGGTCAAACAAAGCGTTGAACATGCCGAGCTCCACCCAATTTTCCAGCTCGAAATCGAAGGCGTACGGATTTTTCCACTTGTTGGCCGGCCGGTCGTACACGATGGAATCGACATTTTCCCCAAGATCTTTCAGCAGGCGGTACGCGATATGCGCGTGTCCGATTTCATCCTGCATGATCGCCAGCGCCGTAATTTTGTGGTTCAGCGTAGGAGCTTGATCATACACGGTCAACAAGGGCGGTACGCTTAACAGCTCCGTATCGCCGACAATAAGCAGTGTTTGTTTTAAGGCTTGCAAATACGCCTCATCCATATCCTCCATACGTTCAACAAAAAAACCGGCATTCACTTTTTCTTTGAGTAAAGCGGAACGATCCATAACATTCACCCCATTACGTTTATTTCACTTTCGTTTCATATACATAATATATCAACGATCCAACTTGTAGTCAATACGTTTATTTTACGTTCGTGATAAAAATGTAATAAAAGATCCCCGTTCGTCAGAAACGGGGATCTTTGGGGAAGCGCCAAGATCATGCTATAATATAGGTTCATTCAAAACCCGGAAGGAGTCCATCACGTTCATGGCATCCCCACACGATTTTGTCGTATCGGACGAATTATTGCAAAAATACGAAATGACCCGAACGGAATTGGCGAATCGGCTGAACGCTCATCTGCAGCATACTTTATTGGGAGCTCTGGACATGCGTTACACCGAACTAAGCGCGGATCGGGTCGTCATGCGTATGCCCGTCAGTGCAAAAACAAGGCAGCTGTTCGGATTTTTGCACGGCGGAGCCTCGGTCGCGCTGGCCGAAACGGCCGCCTCGGTCGCTGCCTTGCTCAATATCGACTCGCGTACGCACGCCGCCTTCGGAATGGAAATCAACGCCAACCACATCCGCAGCAAAAAAGACGGCACGGTAACCGCCACAGCGGTTCCTTTGCACAAAGGACGCACCTCGATGGTATGGGATGTCCGGATTACCGACGAGCAGGAGAACCTGATTTGCGTATCGCGGTGTACGGTTGCCGTCGTCCCTATTCGCGAAGCCGATCAGGAAAGCTGGCCCGCATTTCCGTAGTAATAATGCCTGCCCTCCCGGATCTCGCTGGACAAGCGTCCCGCATCCTCCAGATACACCAAATGCGCCAACGTTTCCGCGAGCGCAAACCGCCATTGGTGCGCGTTTAATTCCCTGTGCCCGAACAAAACCAGGGCCGTTTCGTATGCAGTTCGGCCGCCGGAAGCGAGCTGAAGCACACGTTCAAGACGGCCTTCATGATGCGCCAATATTTCATCGATCCGCTGCCGCGTATCTGGAATGACGTCCGCATGAGACGTTAAAGCCAGCTGAATGTCCAGCGATTTCAGCCGGTTTAACGATTCGATGTACAGCTTCAGCGGATTGGGCGAGGCGTTCGGCCATCGGCTGATATTCGGAGTAATTTTGTGCAAAACGTGGTCGCCGGCAAACAGCAGCTTATGTTCGGGCTGGTACAAGCATACATGCCCGTCGCTATGCCCGGGGGTAATGAGGATGTCCCAGTCCATGTCGGCCAGCCGCACCGTTTGCTGCGCGAGCGGCGTAATGACGGGGAGCCGCACCCCGCCGGACAATACTTTCATTTGCGCCTTAACCTGCTCCGCCAGCTCATCCGGCATGCCGTGCGAAAGGCACATCTGCCTGACCTCCTCGGCTTGGGTGCTCCCGGGTGACCATACCTGCTTCGCCATGGTCATTTCCTGGGGGCTCATGTAGACGGGAGCTCCCGTCCAATCTTGAAGCAGCCCCGCTAAACCGAGATGATCCGGGTGAAAATGCGTCACGTACAGGCTGTGCACCGCTTTCGGGTCGATCCGCAGCCGGTCGAATACCGATTTCCAGGCTCGAACGGCCTCCTCATGCTGCATCCCCGCATCGACAATGCTCCACCCCCTGCGGTCTCGAAACAAATAGCAGTACACAAACTTCATCGGGAACGGCACCGGTATAGGAAGGCGGAATAATCCCTCCCGAATCTCACGGATCTCCATCAGGTTCTCTCCCTCTTATTCATTCGTCCTTAACCTTGGAGCGGAACGGGCGGCCGAAGTACAGAATGGCTTTTCACATCGTAAACCCCCAAAGGAACAATACGCAGACCGGGTAAAAAATCACAGGTCAAAAACAAGAGCGTGTATAAAATGTCATGAAACGGATAGCCTAGCCTCTTCAAAGCGGCCAGCAATTCATTCTGGTAGTTGACGGCTTGAGCAAAGGACGTATGATCCGTCATCATGCCGCCGACCGGCAGCGGAATCTCAAGCGCGAGCTTGCCGTCCTGTACAATGGCGATGCCGCCGCCCATCTCATGAACGCTTGCCGCGGCGCGAGCCATGGCTTCCGGGTTTTTGCCGATCGCGAGCAAATCCGTCGGGGTGTTGTACGTGGAAGCCATCCCCTCCAGCTTGTCGGCAAATCCTTCGATCAGTCCGTTCGTTCTCCACTTGCCGAAACGATCGATCAACGCCACATGCAGCAGCCCGTCTTTGCCGGCAATGTCGGCATACCCGTCCTTGGACGGAAGCGTCGTCTCCATCCCCTTCGTAATGACGGTGCTCCGGAAGCCGATGACGGGAACAGGCACATCCGGGTTCGGATGAGGGAAGCGGTATATATCCGGATTCGCCAGAACGGACTTCTCCACCTCCAGGCATCGGCCGATCCTATACCGGCTCCAGTCGATGTGCGGCAGCTCCTTCTGCAAACTTCCTCCCTCGAACACCGTCTCGCCGCCGGAAATGACGAGGCTCGGCTCGAATTGCTCCAAATCCGGCAAAATGATAATGTCCGCTCGCCGCGAAGGCGCAATGCCCCCGATTTCTTCATCCAGCCGCAGGAAGGTAGCTGCATTGACCGTTACCAATTGTATCGCTTGGACAGGCGGCAGTCCGAGCCGGACCGCTTTGCGCACCAGGCCGTTGACGAAGCCTTCTTCCAGGATAAATGCGGGATGCGGGCCGTCCGTCGTCATCAGCAGCCGGTGCGTGTCGACCTTCCCCTCCGTAATCGCCTTAATCAGCTCTTCCAAATCGGGACGAAGCGAGCTGTTTCTCAGGTTGGTCCATAACCCGAGTCTTAACCGGTCCAGCGTTTCCTGCGCGGTGATCGCCTCGTGGCAGGCACTGATGCCGGAAGCTGCAATCGCATTCAACTTCTCATAGGAGCAGCCTGCCGTATGTCCATCCGACAATTTCCCACGCTTCTTCGCGTATTCAATCGTTTCAATCAGAAAGGGGTCGCCCTCATACAGCAGAGGCCATCTCGTAACTTCCGCGGTCCCGACGACCTCCTCCATATCCAGCAGCATCCGCAGGTCAGCGTGGTTAAACCAGTCCCGCTCCCCGATGAATTCCGCCTGCGAAACCAGACGCGCAAGCCAGAGCTGGTTGCCCGGCAATTCGCGCAAATCTTCCACCATCCGTTTAAAGCCCTGTGCACCCATATGCAAATAGAAAAAGAGATTGTCGTTCACTATCGTCGTCGTTCCGGTCGAGACGCTTTGAGCGGCCAGACTGACCGGATTATAGATGACCCATGGATGGGCATGCACTTCGATAAAACCCGGGCAAACGAATTGGCCTGCGGCATCGATCACGCGCGTGTTCTCGCCGACCATCGCGCAGCTCTCTCCGACATAGGCGATCCGGTCCTTATACACGGCAACGTTCTGCGGCAGCAGCTCGCCCGAATACACATTGACGACTGTGCCGCCCTGGATAAAGAGATCGGCCGGCCGCTGGCCTTTCGACACTTCGATGAGTTCATAACGATTGGCTCTCCATTTCAACGTGACAACCTCCTCCTATATGGCAAAGTCCCCCTATCCCAGCGAGAGGGGGACTTTGCCCATATCCGAACAGCCTTGTTCGGCTATCCGGAGCCTTACATTTCCACAAAAGGATTAATCGCGTGTTCGCGGTCGCCGACAACTTCATGCCCCGGGGCCTGCTCGATGACGGATTCAAAATATCGAACCGCCCCGACCGATACGATTTGGTGAACGCTTCGAAACAATTCCCGTGCCGTATTTCCCGTCCAATCGCCCGGCAGCAGCTCGGAAGGAAAGAGCGGATCCAGGAAAAGGAACTTCCGGTATTCATGAACAAGCTCCGTCCGCTCAATAAAGCAATCCCGGTCCGTCAAGGAATTGTCCCATATCCGGGCCTGAAGCTCGGCGAATTTCTCCCGGTATTTCTGGATGAAAGGAACATACTCGTTCGCAATCGCTTCAAAATCCCAGCCGCGCTTCACCACTTCGCTGTCGCTGTGAGACATGACGGTGCTTGCGCTAAACAGCATCGTGTAGGCTTCCAATTGATACGTCTTGATCATTTCGAGCGTCTGCCGCTCGAGCGGGTTCGGGCTTACCCAGGTGCTGTTGGATATCATGCCGAACCCGGTCCAGACCAATTCCTTGCGGACTTGATTTCTCAGCTCCCGCTTCTCCTCCGGCATGGAATACGTAAGAATGCGCCAATAGCCGTCCCACTTGTGAGGCGTTATCGTATACACCTTCTTAACCCCGTCTTCGATTCTTCGCTTGCCCTTGTCCGTTAACCGGTAATAGCTGTTCAGCCCCATTTTGCGAACTTGAAAAAGCTCCTGCTGAACCATGCGAAGCGTCGCGCCGCGGACGGAAGACTCGGAAATGCCAAATTCACCCATCAGCTTAATCAGGCTTCCAATCCAAATTTCCCCTCCGTAATATTGAACATAATCGCCGAACAACGTAAACATCAGTGATCTGGGCTTCATGCTGGGTTCTCCTTATATACGACCATTTTTCGAATTACAATCACTGATACTAGATTATGCCAGTTCGTTTACGAATTCAAGGCGTTTCCGGCGAGAAATGGACGAAGGCCCTCTTCAGGATGATTAAGATCCGGTCCGTAATTTAAAACGCTGAATTTTACCCGACTGTGTCTTCGGAAGCTCATTCACAAACTCGATCAGCTTCGGGGATTTATAGGAGGCAAGCTCGTTCTTGACGAAAGCTTGCAGCTCGGACTTCAAACTTTCGTGAGCAACGATCCCCTCCTTCAGTACGACATAAGCTTTCGAGACCGTAAGATCATCCTCCAGCTTCACTCCTACGACGGCAACCTCAAAAACGGTTTCATGTTTGATTAAAGCGTTTTCAATTTCAACGGGGGAGACCCAGATGCCATTCACCTTGATCATGTCGTCCGACCGTCCGCAGTACCAGAAATAGCCATCCTCATCCATATAATATTTATCGCCGGTATGCAGCCATTCTCCGATAAACTTACGTTTGTTCTCCTCATGCAGGTTCCAATACCCGTGGGCGATGCTGTCCCCCTTCACGAGCAGGTCGCCGACCTCCATAGCCGATGCGGGCATCCCGAGTTCGTTCACGACTTTCGCATCGTATCCGGGAACGATCTTGCCGGTGCTGCCTGGCCGAATATCCCCGATACCATTGGACAAAAAGATATGCAGCACTTCCGAAGAACCGATGCCGTCCAAAATATCAAGGCCGTACAGCTGCTTCCATTTCTTCATGAACTGCGCAGGCAGCGCTTCTCCGGCCGATATGCAGATTCGCACCGAGGAGAGATCGTATTTGCGCTGCGAACGTTCTGTCAGATCGATCATCGATCCGTATAAGGTAGGAACGCCAAAAAACACGGTCGGCCTGTATTTCTCGATCGTTTCGAGCACAACATCGGGCTTCGGACGTCCCTTAAGCAGAACGGTCGAAGCGCCTGCGCCGAACGGGAAATACATGCCGTTGCCTAACCCGTAAGCAAAATATAGTTTGGAAGCCGAGAACGTGATATCGCTTTCGTTCAATTGGAGCACATTTCGGGCGTAAGCGTTAAAG
The DNA here is from genome assembly GCF_006519665.1 of Paenibacillus sp. tmac-D7. NCBI lineage: Bacteria > Bacillati > Bacillota > Bacilli > Caryophanales > Paenibacillaceae > Paenibacillus > Paenibacillus sp. tmac-D7. Next base: position 86,908 of record NZ_VIDW01000008.1, read on the forward strand.
GCATACTCCATATCATGCTGCAAATGAATGATCCCTTTCGGATTGCCTGTGCTTCCGGAGCTGTACAACCAGAAGGCGGAATCGCTGTGCGTCGTATGCGCCCCTTCCAAGTTCGTCGATTCTCCGTTCGTCAATTGACGGTAATCCATCACGTCAGCTTCATGGTTAGCGCTTTCATGAATGACGATTACATGCTTGACATAACGCAACCGATCCCGGATGTCGCGGATTCGATACCATAAGCTTTGATGGGCCACAATGACCTTGGCTCTGCTGTTATTCAGAAAATACTCGTAATCTGCCGGAGCCATCGCCGTGTTGACCGGAATAGGAACGGCGCCGACCTTCACGGCCCCGAAGAAGCTTTCCACGAATTCCGGCGCATCGTCGCATAAGAGCAGCACACGGTCTTCCATCGTAATGCCCAATCGGAGCAGCGCATTGCCGAACCGGTGAACCGCCTGCTGCAGCTCGTCGTAGGTGATGGAGATATCCTGGAAGTAGATGGCGACTTTATGTCCTAGCCCGTTTTCCACATTTCGGTCTATAAAACGAGAAGCGGCATTATAAGGCAAACCCATTCCTTTCAACGTATCCATTGCATCCTCACCTTCAATCTGAAGTTGAGCGGCAATATTCTTTTTTTAGTCTGTCATCTAAAAATATTGCCGCGCAAGTACGCTCTCCACCATACTTTTCGCAAGATAGGCTCTGTTATTGTCCCTTCCAGTTCGGTTGACGCTTCTCAAGGAATGCGCTCAAGCCTTCTTTGGCGTCTTCCGAACGGAACAGCAGGTTTTGCAGCTCGCCCTCGTAACGAATGGCAACGTTCAGCGGCATTTCGATGCCGTTCTGAATCGACAGCTTAATATTGGATACGGCATAGGAGGCGCTGTTCGCCAGCTTCCGGGCGTATTCCAGCGTCAGCTCCCTTGCTTGCTCCTGAGGGAACACTTTGTTAACCAAGCCGATCTCAAGCGCCTCCTGCGGCGTCAGCAGATCGGCGGATATATTCAAATCAAGCGCGCGGGAAGGACCGATCAGACGGGCCAAACGTTGGGTGCCGCCCGTGCCGGCAAGAACGCCCAGCGTAACTTCAGGCAATCCGATTTTACCCGATTTGTCGCCCATAAACCGGAGGTCGCAGCCGAGAGCCATCTCCAATCCGCCGCCAACGGTATGCCCTTCCAGACAAGCGATGAACACTTGCGGCGAGCGCGCGATTTTATCCAATGTTTCGTTGCAGAACAAACAGAATTGCGTTTTGAATTTCGGGTCCGCCGCCTTCAGGAAGTTAATGTCCGCACCCGCAGAGAAAAAATTCGGCACGTCGCTCATCAAGACGGCAACCTTGATGCTCGGATCGAAACGGATATCGTCGATAGCCGCGTTAAGCGCTTTGTAAAACTCTAGGCTGTAGGAGTTCGTTTTGTTGATATGAAGATGAATTTCGGCGATGCCGTCTTCCTTCTTTAGCGTCAGCAAGCTTTCTTGTTTCGTTTCAGTTGCCATAGGGTATAGCCTCCTCTTAATATTATGTTTTTAATTCAACCGTCTACAATACATAATATACACAATTAACCGTTTACATTCAACAACTGAAAATCAACCAAACCACGCGTATATATGCGGAAAATAGGAGTAAATCTTGGATATGCTCCCTTATTCTCATATATTACGTTTTTTAGACGAATGTTCAATAAACATTTTACTCTCTCTTTTCGGTCGAATGCCGAATGGGAACGATCCCCTCACTCGCATAATTATTCCATGTCCGTATGGCAATTCCCTGCTGAACGGTCTTCCAACTTTCCCGCATTCCGGTTGGGTAGGCGCGCAATCTACAAAAAAAAGCCTGAATCATAAGATTCAGGCCTGCTGTTGAAACACCCGTATGTTTTTTATCCCAACCATCAGCTCACTTCTACTGCACCATATCCCACTCGTGAACTTCATAGGAGCGTGCGCCGGAACGCACATAGGGATCGTTCTCGGCCCACGTCCGCACGTCTTCTATCGCCTCGGCTTTATAAATGACCATACCTCCCCAGCCATCGGCAAACCGGCCATTGGCGAATATGTGCCCCTGTGCACGCTGCTCTGCAAGGTAGGCCAAATGCTCATTTCTATGCACCTGGCTTTTTTCTGCATCAAGCATCGGCAAAAAAACGACGAACATTTTCATGACGGAAACCTCTTTCTATACGTTATCTTTCAAGCAACCTCGTACGAAAATGGAAGCTGCATACTTTTCTCGTTATACATATGCCGTCAAAAATTTTCGGACGATCTCTAGGACGTCAGGCGTCCAGAAGCGGATGCCGTGCCCGGCGCCTTTCACTTTGTAGAACGTGACGTCTTGTCCCGCTTCTTTCAACGCTTCGTACAGCAATACGCTTTGATTAAACGGAACCAGCTCATCCTGGTCTCCGTGCATGATCAGGAACGGCGGCAACGCTTTTTCCCTGGAAATATAGGTGATCGGATTCGCTCTCGAAACTTTGTCCGGATGCTCCTGAATAGGACCGCCGATGAGCAAGGATTCAGGCGAGTCCCCGGCATCATGGTCCACTTTGGAAGGATACTTGTTCATTTGCAGCAAATCCGTAGGGCCGTAGAAATCGACGACGGCTTTCACTCCGCTGGACTGCTCCGTATACCGGTCCGATTCGAACTCCGCAAAACCTTCGCATACGCCGACTAAAGCGGATAGATGTCCGCCCGACGAATCTCCCCATACGGCAACCCGTGCAGGGTCAATCTGATACTTGTCGGCATTGGCCCTCAAATAGCGGATGGCTGTCTTAACGTCTTGAATTTGTGCAGGAAACGTTGCTTCGAGGGAATGCCGGTATTCGACACTCGCCACAACATACCCGTGATGGGCGAAGTCGGACAATTGAGGAATAGCCATATACAGACTTTGAGGAAGCCAGCCCGATCCTTGTACATACACCAGTAACGGATAAGGCCCCTTTGCTCGGGAAGGCATGACGATATTTATCTTTAAGGAGCGGTCTTCGTATTGAGCATACTCGATATCGGGCAAATATACACACGCATAGCCGTCATTTTGATCGCCATATACGATCTGCATGCCCTCCGGACTTTCTTGATCTGCAGGAACATGCATATCCCTGAATTTTATTTTCGGTGCAGACATCGGTCGGAGCTCCTTTATTCTGTATTGGGTAACGTCCACAAACTAAAGCAGCCTTGATCCTGTAGACCAGATCAAGGACGCTCAAGCGACTCCCGTTAAAACTCCATAGGCAGTCCGATATAATTTTCCGCGAGACTGGTCGATGCGGCACGCGAAGACGTGACGTAATCCAGCTCGGCCAATTGAATACCTCGTTCGAATGGTGTATGTCCTATGTCCCGGTGCAGCATCGTGGTCATGAACCAAGAGAAGCGCTCCGCCTTCCAGATGCGCCGCAAGCAAATTTCCGTATACCGATTGAGGATATCCGTCTTTCCAGCCTTGTAAAACGCTTCAAGCCCCCGCGCCAGCACTTGCACGTCTGCCGCTGCGAGATTCAGCCCCTTAGCCCCTGTCGGCGGCACGATATGAGCGGCATCGCCGGCCAAGAACAGTCTTCCGTACTGCATCGGGTCGCAAACGAAGCTGCGCATCGAAACGATGCCTTTTTGAAAAATCGGACCTTCGATGAGCTTAAACCCGTCCTTCGTCTCAAGCCTTGTGTGCAGCTCCGACCAAATCCGGTCGTCGGACCAGTTGTCGATATGGTCTTTGGCGTCGACTTGAAGATACAGCCGCTGAATTTGCGGGGAACGGGTGCTGACCAGCGCAAAGCCCTGTTCATGGTTCGCATAGATGAGCTCATGCGACGATGGAGGCGCTTCCACAAGGACGCCCAACCAACTGAACGGATAGATCTTCTGATATTCCTTGCGGACCGATTGCGGGATCGCCGGACGGCTCGGGCCGTGAAACCCGTCGCAGCCGGCAATATAATCGCATGCGATCTCTTGCAGTTCGCCGTCCTTATTCGGGCGGAATCGTATTTTGGGCGCGCTTGTATCCACATCGTGAAGACTTACGTCTCCGACATTGAAGTAAATTTGGCCCCCTGCTTGAAGCCGTGCCGCAACCAAATCTTTAATGACCTCGTGCTGCGCATAAACCGTGACATACTTGCCCCCGGTGAGCTCGTGAACATTGACCCGATGCCCGGTTCCGTTGAACCGCAGCTCAAATCCTTCGTGAAAATGCCCTTCTTTCATCATTCTTACGCCCACGCCCATCTGATTCATGAGATCCACTGTACCTTGTTCGAGCACGCCTGCACGGATCGTTCCCTCGATCTCCTCGCGGGTCCGGCTCTCGATAATAACGGACTCGATGCCTTGCAAATACAGCAGATGGGAGAGCAACAGCCCGGCAGGACCGGCTCCGATAATGCCAACCTGAGTACGCATAAATACCTCCTGTTGCTCCTTGATAGCGGTTATTATTTGTTCATCAGGGATTGAAAACCTTTCGCTCCGTTGATTGCCGGAGGCCACTCACATAAGTCGAACGGATAATCCGTGCCCGGCACAACCCGATCCTCTCCGACCAATTCCACCAAGTAGTTCAATCCATCGGGATTCCAGAGCACCGTATCATACCAGAATCGCCGGATCTGCTCCTGCGGCGATTGCTGCAGGTGGGCGAATGCCCCGCCCCACTTCTCATACCCTTTGGCCAGCCTTCCGATTTGGTAAGGAAGAAAGCCTCCGCCGTGCGCAAGCAGTACTTTGGCGTCCGGGTAACGTTCAAGCGTCCCGCTCAGCAGCAGGTCCGTGGCGCTAACGGTCGTTTCCCACGGTACGCCGATCAGGTTGGGCATCATCCGTTTGCTTAATCGCGGATCGCTGCACAACAAGGGATGAACGAATACGACGGCTTTCCGCCGGTTGGCCGCTTCCCAGAAAGGAGTGAAGCGCTCTTCGCTTAACAGGTGGCCGGACCAGGAGGAGGCCAGGATGGCTCCCTGAAGTCCGCCGTCCATGGCCCGCTCCAATTCCCGGGCAGCCGCCTCCGGATCGTTCATCGGCAGCGTAGCCAGTCCAGATAATCGGCCCGGATGGCTCCGCGCCCACTCCGCCAAGCTATCGTTATAAACGGCAGCCAGCTCCTTGGTGATGTCCGCTGGGAAATCATACAGAAACAGCTGGGGGATCGGGGAAACCAAGGAGTGGACAACCCCTTGCTTCCCCTGCTCTTCCAAATATAGAAGCGGATTCACGAACGCTTCCTTCAGCTCGAATTCCCAGTTTCCGTTGACGCTCAGGAACTCGGCTTTGTTCGGGTCCTTCTTGACCCAGCTGGCGTTAACCGAAGCCTTGTTCTCTTGCAGCCACCGCAGCACGTCGGGAGGGATAAAATGCGTATGAACATCGTACATCTTCAAGACCTCCAGGTAAGCTGATGGATACGTTTTACTTCCGTCTCTCCGATACCGGAACCCCGGCGATACCCCAGTGCGTCTTCGGAACTTCCGTGACGAGCACCCGGATATTTTCTTTCGGGGCATCCAGCTCTTCGGACACCGTATCGGTCACGCGGGCAATCAGGCTTTTCACTTTTTCAGGCGGACGGCCCTCCAGAATCTGGATGTTAATAATCGGCATATCTGATCATTCCTTTGCTATTCTTTTACAATAAAATCGACGGTACCCAGTCCATCGAACTTGGCCGAAACGGAGTCGCCCACATTCAGCATGACGGCGCCCGTTATTCCGCCGCTCAAAATAATTTGTCCGGCTTTCAGCTTCAGCCCTTTTCTTGCGAGCATATTGGCCAGCATCGCGACGGAGTTCGCCGGATGCCCGACGACAGCGGCTCCTGCGCCAAGATCCTTGATTTGTCCGTTAATGCTCAACGTAACACCGAGTAAGTCCAGCTCCAGATTGTCGGGACGCTTAATCGTGCTGCCAAAGAAAACTCTGGACGAAGAAGCGTTGTCTGCAATGACATCGGGAAGCGTAAACTGGAAGTTTTGGTAACGGCTGTCGATGATCTCGAGCGCAGGCAGCACGTAGTCCGTAGCCGCGAGCACTTGAGCTCCCGTAATGCCGGGGCCCTCGATATCTTTGCCCAGTACGAAAGCAATCTCCGCCTCCACCTTCGGGTGAATGAGATCGCTTATGGCAAGCTCCTGACCGTTCACTACCATATAATCGAAAATATATCCGTAAATAGGCTCGTTCACATTCATTTGCTTCATCTTCGCTTGGCTGGTTAACCCCATCTTCGGACCTACGATGCGGTAGCCTTCTTCCAGCTTCATATGCACCAATTGCTCTTGAATGGCATAACCGGCTTCAACGGTCAAATCGGGATGCTCGTTCGTTAGCTTGAGCACCTCTTTCTTCTCCACTTCCGCATTAATCAGGAAGCGGGCGAGGTCTTTGATAACAGTCTTATCCATCTTCGTCCTCCCGAATTTGTTTAGTTGCGTTGTTTGGCCAGCTCTGCGGCCACATCCACGATCATATCTTCTTGACCGCCAACGACTTTACGCTTGCCCAATTCAATTAACACATCCCGCGAGTCGATGTTGAACCGTTTAGCCGCGCGCTGTGCGTGAAGCAGGAAGCTCGAGTATACGCCCGCGTAGCCAAGCACCAGATTATCGCGGGTAATTTCTTGAGGAACCTGCAAAATCGGCGCAATCACTTCTTCTGCGACGTCCATAATTTTATAGAGATCGATCCCGGTCCGGATGCCCATATGCTCAAGCACGGCAATCAGCACTTCCGTTTGCGTATTGCCTGCGCCGGCTCCCAGGCAGCGGATGCTGCCGTCGATGCGTTTGGCCCCTTCTTCGATCGCAGCCAGCGTGTTGGCCATGGCCAGAGACAAATTGTTATGGCCGTGAAAGCCGACGTCCACCTGCAGGTTTTGACGAAGCGCGCGAACTCTTTCCTTGACCTGATGCGGGAGCAAGGCCCCTGCGGAATCGAACATGTATACCGCATCCGCACCGTAGCTTTCCATTAATTTGGCTTGCTCGACAAGCTTGTCGACCGGCGCCATATGCGACATCATCAGGAAGCCAACCGTTTCCAGTCCCAGCTCTTTAGCCTTGGACAGATGCTGCGCCGCAACGTCCGCTTCCGTCACATGCGTTCCGATCCGGGCCATCTTGACTCCAAGCTTGGCCGCTTCCTTCAATTCATGGACCGTACCGATGCCCGGTAATACAAGCACCGCGATTTTGGAGTCGCCGCTGACGGAGACGGCCGCTTCAATTAGCTCCATTTCATTCGTATGGGACAAGCCGTATTGCAGGGAAGAGCCGCCCAAGCCGTCGCCGTGGGACACTTCGATATAGGGGACACCCGCTTCGCCGAGCGCCTTGGCCACCTTCGCGACTTGCTCAACCGTATATTGATGGGCGATGGCATGGCTGCCGTCGCGGAGGGCCACTTCCGTAATCAGTAGATCGCGTTCTGTCGTCATCTTCGAGCTCGCCTCCTTACTTAGTCGTTTGGGCCAGACGGTGGCGTGCGATTTCTTCCGCCACTTTGACCGCAGCTGCCGTCATAATATCGAGATTACCGGAATAGGTAGGCAGGTAGTCGCCCGCCCCTTCCACCTCGAGAAACACCGTTACTTTGTTGCCGTCAAAAATCGGAGCCGTCCGAAGCCGGTACCCCGGTACGTACGATTGAATGGAGGCTACCATCTCTTCGATCGAGCGGCTAATCGCCTCTTCGTCCATCTTGTCGGGGTCGACTAAGGCATAAACGGTATCGCGCATCAGAATCGGCGGTTCGGCGGGGTTCAGAATGATGATCGCCTTGCCCTTCTTCGCTCCACCGATGCTTTCGATGCCGTGGGCCGTCGTTTCCGTAAACTCGTCGATGTTGGCACGGGTGCCGGGACCCGCGCTCTTGCTGGAAATGGTCGCGACAATTTCCGCATATTCCACCGGACACACCCGGTTCACAGCATGAACGATCGGGATCGTCGCTTGACCGCCGCAGGTGACCAAATTGACGTTATCCGCTTCGATATGCTCCTTGAGGTTGACCGTCGGTACGACCAGCGCGCCTACAGCGGCCGGCGTCAAATCCATGGCCAGCTTCCCTGCGTTTCGCAGCGCCTTCGCATGACGAATGTGGGCTTTAGCCGAAGTGGCGTCGAATACGATATCCGCCAGCTCCGGTCTTTCCAGAAAGCCCTGCAGACCGTTCTCAATGGCAACGTATCCCCGTTCTTTCGCACGAGCCAATCCATCCGACGCCGGATCAATCCCGATCATCGTCGTCATTTCCAATACTTCGGACCGCTCAAGCTTATACATTAAATCCGTGCCGATGTTGCCTGAACCAAGCACGGCGACTTTTATCTTGGACATGACATGCACCATCCCTTCATTATGTGTCCTGAAACCAAATAGCTTTAACCTTCGAAGCTTACGCTGACCTCGCCCAAGTGGGCAAGCCGCGCGCGGAAATGATCTCCCGGCTTGGCATGAACAGCTGCGGACAACGCGCCCGACAAAATCACTTCGCCGGCTTTCAGCGTAATGCCGAACTCGAACAATTTGTTGGCGAGCCACGCCACGCACGCTGCAGGATCTCCGAGAGCCGCGGCGCCTACGCCGGTATTCATAATCTCGCCGTTCTTATACAGCACCGAACCTACGAGAGTCAGATCGACGGCATCCGGCTTGACCGGTTTGCCCCCAAGGACATAAAGTCCGGAGGATGCGTTATCCGCAACCGTATCCTGGAGCTTGATCTTCCAATCGGCCACCCGGCTGTCAACAATTTCAAGCGCAGGCAGCACGTAATCGGTTGCGAGCAGCACATCCAGCGCCGTTACGTGCGGGCCGATCAAATCTTGTTTCAGCACAAACGCGATTTCCGCCTCGACTCTCGGCTGGAGCAAGCGGGAGAACGGAATGACTCCGCCGTTCTCCACAACCATATCGTCCAGCAGATGTCCGTAATCGGGCTGATCCACCTTCAGCAGCTGTTGCATCGCCAAGGAAGTCAGACCGATCTTCTTCCCTACGATGACGCTGCCTGCCTTCACTTTCTTATCGATATTGATAAGCTGCACCTGGTAAGCGTCTTGTATGGTCAGATCGGGGTCTAATGAAGTAAGCGGATCTACGCCCTTGCCTTGCCGGACCGCCTGCTCCAAATGATCTGCATAGTTGATCCATTTGCCATCCATTCGATTGTACCACCTGTCTGATTAGAGTTTGATGCAAATATTGGTTAACTCGGAGTAGAACTCGAAGCTGTGTACGCCTCCCTCGCGCCCGATGCCGCTTTGCTTCATACCGCCGAACGGCGTGCGAAGATCGCGGAGGAACCACGTGTTCACCCAGACGATACCGGCTTCGATCTGACCGGCCACCCGGTGCGCCCGGCGCAAATCGTTCGTCCATACGGAGGCGCTGAGCCCGTAATGCGTATCGTTAATTTGCTCGAGCACTTCTTCTTCCGTATCAAACGGAATGACCGTAACGACCGGTCCGAAAATTTCTTCTTTGACGACGCGGCAGTCGCGAGTGAGCCCGGTAATGATCGTCGGCTCCAGGTAGTAGCCTTTCTCCAAGCCTGCCGGACGTTTGCCGCCGTGCAGGATCGTGCCGCCTTCTTCGACGGCCAGTTTAATATAGCCGGTCACGCGCTCATAGTGCTCTTCGCTGATCAAGGCGCCGACTTTCGTCTTCGCGTCGAACGGATCGCCGACGACCAGCTCCTTCGTTTTGGCAACGAATTTATCCAGGAACGCTTCATAGGCGGAACGTTCAACATAAATTCTGGAGCCGCACAAACATACCTCGCCTTGGTTGATAAAGCTCGATTTGAGCGTCGTCTCGATCACTTCATCCAGATTGGAATCGGCGAAGATGACATTCGGATTTTTGCCTCCGAGCTCGTAGGACAACCGTTTCAACGATTTGGCTGCGGCAGCCATGATGATTTTCCCTGTCGTCGTTTCTCCGGTAAAGCTGATTGCATTCACATCCGGATGCTCGGTCAAGGCCGCGCCCGCCGAATTCGGGCCGAAGCCATGCACCAGATTCACGACGCCGTCCGGCACGCCCGCATCGCGACAAATTTCGGCCATTACCGTCGCCGTCATCGGCGTAAGCTCCGCCGGCTTCATGACGACCGTGTTACCGGCAGCAAGCGCAGGGGCCAGCTTCCAAGTCATCAAGAGAAGAGGCAGGTTCCACGGGTTAATGAGCCCGATAACCCCGACCGGACGGCGGATGGCATAGTTGATCGCCACATCGTCCATTTGGGTCGCTTCGTTCGTAATCGTGCGGATATAATCCGAGAAGAAGTGGAAGTTATACGCCGCCCGCGGAATGTCGATGCTGCCGGACAACCAGGTCGGTTTGCCGGTATCCAGCGATTCCAGTACGGAAAGCTCCTCTTTCCGCTCCAGAATCAGATCGCCTACCTTGCGCAGGATGGCGATGCGTTCATTCGCGGTCATCTTCTTCCAAGGACCGTTCAGCGCCTTACGGGCGGCTTGGACCGCCAGTTCGATTTCGGCCGCTCCACCTTCCGCAACGGTCCCCAGCTTCTCTTCCGTCGCCGGATTGATATTGTCGAACGTTTTCCCGTCAAGCGAAGGTACAAATTGGCCGTTAATAAAATGTAAACAATCGATTGGTTTCACCTTGGTTTGCTGCATGTCGAATTCTCCTCATCTATCTATATAATTTAAGATACGAACGAAATAATGGCGTTGGCGCTGCCGGAAGATTGGCCGTAGCCCCAGAACTCCGCGCGCTGCTTATCATCCAGCACACCCAGCAAAGCGGCCAAATGGCGGCCTCCCGATTCAACACCAGCGATTCGCGCGTATTGGGTCAACATTTCGCGGGCAGCGGTGTAATCTCCATTCATTAAATAGCCGATGAATTGGTTATCCATCGCCTGTTCCGACCGGGTCGGCATATGCTCACGGCCCCGGACCAGGTTGTGGGACAAGGCGCCGCTGCTGACGAACACCGCCCGTTTCTCGCTTTCCCTCAGCACTTTGCCGATTTGAAGGCCCCATTGATACGATTCTTCCAGGCTGGAAGCCAAGCACACCGATAAACTGATGACGGAGATGTCCTGGTTCGGAACCATGTAACGAAGCGGAACAACCGTACCGTAATCCCAAACATAAGTCGGATCGTTGATCTCCAGAATGGGAATACCGGCCGCTTTGCCCGCAGCCACCAGCTTGCGCGCCAACTCCTCATCGCCTGGATAGTCATACGGCACATCCGAGATAAGATCCGGGCACTCCATCGCCGTCAAGATTCCGGAATGCCTCGGGGTTGCATCCACGTAGTGATGAAAGGTTGCCGGAAAGTGACAAGACATCAGCACAACTACATCCGTCTTAAGCTCCTTGATGCGGTCCCGCATCTGCTTGAGTCCCTTAACCAAATCCTGTTGGAAGTCAGGCGTATTGGGTTCATGACAAATGCTTGGAACGTGCGCGGCTAACATAGCCATTTCCAAAGACATATGATCCCTCCCTAAATTTACCTTGATGAAAGCACTTACAATGGTTATGATTCAATATTACTCACTTCCGGTTCTGCAATCAACATCGCCGTTCCTCTATATGCAACGAGCTTTATTATTTTTTTCTCCTTCCTTTCGCCGTTCCGCTCATGCTATACTTGTTTTCAAAAAAATTCGTGCCGTATTCTTGTATAGGCAACAACAAACGAATGAGGCCATGTGGGGGATTTGTATGCCTGACAAACCAGCAGGGGAATCTACGCTTTCATCCGTCAAAAATTCGCTGCGGATCTTGAATAGCTTTACGAACGAGGAGCCTGAAAAACGGGTGATCGATTTAGCGAATGAGCTTCAGCTTGGAAAAAGCACCGTTAGCCGATTGTTAAGCACGCTGGCGAGCGAGGGCTTCGTCACCAAAGACCCCGAAACCCAGAAATACAGGCTGGGCTTACGGATCCTTACGCTAAACAGCATTGTCATTGCAAACCTGGAGGTTAATAAGGAAGCCCGTCCGATTCTCCGCAATCTGGTGAATGAAACCGGAGAAGCGGCCCATATTGCCGTATTGGAAAACCAGGAGGTCGTCTATACCGAGCAAATCGAGTGCTCCCATCCGGTACGTATCCTGTCTTATGTCGGACGCCGCAACCCGGTTCATTGCACCAGCTCCGGTAAACTTTTGTACGCTTTTTTAGACCGCGTGGCTATCGTGAAGCTGCTGCAGCAAGAACTGAAGGCGTATACGCCTAATACGATCACCGATCCTGATATCTTGAAAAAGGAACTGATGGAAATCAAACAGGCGGAATTTTGCTACAGCGATTGCGAGTTTTTACAGGACGTCGTCTCCTTTGCGGCTCCGATCCGCGATTATACGGGAAAGGTGATCGCCGCGATCTCTTTGGTAGGCCCGAAGCACCGGATTCTAAAGCATCAGCATGCAACCATCAAAAACAAGGTGATCAAGGCGGCCAAAGAAATTTCCAGAAATCTCGGGTATATGGCGTAAGGAAAGAGGGGCGGCTCGTGTGACAAAATTTCATTACGCGTGGATCATTCTTTTCATGTCGTTCGCAGGCGTATTGGGAGCCCAGGGAGTCCGTTTATCATTCGGTGCCTTTGTCGAGCCCTGGCAGCAGGCATTTGGCGTAGGCCGCGATTCGATCTCTCTCGTTTCCGCCGTCAGCTTTATCGTTTACGGGGTGACCGTCCCCATCTTCGGCAAACTGACGGACCGCTTCGGGGTTACGCGCGTGTTTGCATTCAGCGTGTTATTTACCGGCCTATGCACGATCGCCGTCGGCTTTACAAGCGACTTGTGGGAGCTTGCCCTCGTATACGGCGTTGCCGCGTCCATCGGATTCGGCGGCGCGTCCGGCGTCGTTGCGACCGTTGCGGTTACGCGATGGTTTGCCGCCAAGCGCGGCCTCGCTTACGGCATATTAGAGGCGGGCTTCGGTGCCGGACAGATGATCATCGCACCCGCTTCCCTGCTTCTGATCCATTCGATCGGATGGGAGCGCACCTCCGTCTATATGGGCTTGATGCTGATCGTCCTGTGTCCCGTATTGCTCGCTTTCTATCGTTCCAAACCGTCGGAGAAAGGCATGCTTCCCTTGGGGGGCGTGCAGGCTGAAGAGCCAGCGCCAAGTAGGCTTGAGCCTGCCAAGAAAGCTTCGACCCTGCACATCTTGAAGCTGCGTTCCTTTTGGCTGCTGTTCATTCCCTTCTTCATTTGCGGATACACCACAACCGGGCTGATGGATACGCACCTGATCGCTTACTGCAGGGGCGCCGGATACTCCACGGCTTTAACGGGAACCGCGGTCAGCGTGCTGGCGGCTTTCAATATCGTCGGATGTCTGCTATCGGGTAAAATAGCCGACCGCTGGAACCCTGCGATGATTTTAACCGTGTTATATCTCATTCGCGCCGCCACGCTGCCGATTCTCTTCCTGACATTCGATCCAGTTTGGCTGCTGGTGTTTTCCATTCTGTTCGGACTTGTCGATTTCGCCACGGTTGCTCCAACGACACTTTTGACCGCGGACCTGTTTCAAACGAACTCGCTTGGGCTCGTCCTCGGTCTTCTCACCTTGGGCCATCAGTTCGGTTCGGCCCTCGGAGCTTATTTCCCGGGCTGGCTGTATACGCAAACCGGCAATTACACGCTGCCTTTTCTTACGGCGGCGATTCTGCTCGTCTTCGCTTCCCTGTTAAACCTGATGTTTCCGCAAGCCGTGACGAAAAAAAGCGACCTTCCCTGCTGAAGGTCGCTTTCTTGTTAACGTATATTCGCCCGTACGGCGCGATGTTTATCTTATGCTTACCGGAGCGTGGTTATGGCTGGCTATAGAGGCGAGACAAGCATCGATCACTTTCATGTTACGGATGCTGCCTTCCGTGCCGTATCTTGGTTGGGTCCGGTCCAGAAGGCAGCTGGAAAGATGCTCCACGCCGAGCTTATAGTAGTTGCCGTAATGTCTTTCCTCCTGCATGTTCCCTTGCTGATCCGTCAGTTGGATAAGGCCTTCGCCGTCCGTTTGCGGGATGAAAGCTTTCGGAACGCGAATCGTCCCCCGGGTCCCTACAATTTCATACTCATGGCGCGTGGACATATTCATTCCGCAGTCAAAATAGGATTTCGTGCCGTTCGCAAAGTCAAGTATGGCAATAGCTGACAAATCAACCTGGTGGGACGCTGAAATACGGCCCCAGCTGGAGACACTTTCAGGCTCGCCCATGATTTCCCTAATCGCGTGGATACAATAGCAGCCGATATCGTATATACTTCCGCCGCCATTCTGAGGATGGAGACGGAAGTTGCCTTCGAGCTTTTTCAGCATAAAGGTAAAGGAGGAACGCATCAAGACGACCTCGCCGATGGCGCCGGATCGAACCATCTCTTTGACCCTCTGGTGCTGCGGGTGGAATTGATACATCAAGGCTTCCATAAAAAGAACATGATGCCGCTCGCATACGTCGATCATTTCGCTTGTTTCCCCAGCGGTCAATGCCGCCGGTTTCTCGCACAATACATGTTTGCCGCGAATCGCGGCAGCTTTCACCCATTTCGAATGCAGTCCGTTCGGCAGAGGAATATAAACCATGTCGATGTCCGGGTCATCCAACAGCTCCTCGTAAGTTCCATAAGCTTTAGGAATCCGGTACTTTGCGGCAAACTCCCGCTCCTTCCCGCTCCCGCTCGCAATGGCTGCAAGGGTGGCGTTGGAAGCCGATTGGATCGCAGGTATGACTTGAGTCTCGGCAATTTCCGCCGTACCCAAAATTCCCCAATTTATTTTATCGCTCATCATATTCCCCTCTCCTTTGCTGTCATCTTCATGCCTTGATCCCCTTTCGGATGCAAAACCTAGCCGGGGAGACGGACGGTTTGTCCCGTCTCGAACGATTTTTGGGCGGACAGCGCGATTTCAAGCGCTATTTTCCCATCGATTTCATTGACGGAGGGCGCTTCGCTTTTTCTTAGACAATCGACGAAATGATTCATTTCATTCAAATAAGCATCTTTAAACCGCTCCGGAAAAGCGGGCACAATATCATGGGTGCTTCCTCTCTTGGTCAGTATTTGAACGTCATGATAGCGTAAGGACCCGATGAGCAGGCTGCCTTCGCTGCCTATGACTTCTCCCCGAATATCGTACCCGTAGAAAGCATTCCGGCTGGCTTCTATATCCGCAGCGGTGCCGGAGTCGAACGCTACATAGGTAAGCGCCTGGTCGACGTCACCGTATTGTTCCATAAAGGAGTGGACCAGAATGTTCCCATGCGCCGAGACGGAAGTGACTTCCGCATTCAACAAAAATCGGGCGATGTCAAAATCGTGGATCGACATATCGAGGAAAATGCCCCCGCTGTTTTGGATAAATGCCGCAGGCGGAGAGCCCGGGTCGCGGGATACCCCTTTAAAATAAAGGGGCGTTCCGATGTCTCCGGCCTGTATTCTTCGCTGGGCTTCCCTATAAGCGCTGTCAAATCTCCTCATAAAACCGACCTGACAAACGACGTTGTTCTCTTTGATGACCCGAATCGCCCGGTCGGCTTCCTCTAAGTCATGGGTAAGCGGTTTTTCAATAAAAATATGTTTCCCGTGCTTCGCCGCTTGTTCGATCATATCCGCGTGCGTGCTTGTCGGCGTTGCTATAATAACCGCATCAATCGCAGGGTCTTCAAAAACTTCTTGATGATGTATCGCCGATTTCTCTATACCCAATTCACGGGCAACGGTTTCCGCCCGATTCTCGAATGGATCCAGAACGCTTACCAGCTTTGCTCCTTTCACTTTTGTGGCCAAATTTTCAGCGTGCCAATAACCAAGACGTCCCAGTCCAAGGACCGCGCAGCGTATTTGCTCCTTCATTGTCTACACTCCTCGATGTTTAATGGTGCTATATATACAAGAATAGCTGCCCAAGCCCCAAGTAAACATTCGATTTTGTGATTAAAAATTATACTTTTGTTGTTATTTTTTATGTTAAACTACATATGTATGCGCAATTATTTCACAGAAAGCGGCTGATCCTTCGTGGAGCAATTGTTTATGATCTCGAACCTGATTGGCTCGATACGGCTGGTGGACCTTCAATACACAATAGGACATAAAGGATATGCCTACGGCTCTCACCGCCATACGATTTTCGAGTTTATGTATGTCATTTCAGGTCAATTCGAACAAATCGTCAACGGACAGCCCTACGTATTAGGCACGGGGGACTGTCTCATCATCAAGCCCGGCATGTTCCATCATACCCCTCCTATTCATGAGGATGCCGAGTGGTTTGTTTTCCATTTTGAAGTGGAAGATAAACGAATACATGAAATTCTTCAACTGATCCAACACCCTGTCATTAAGAAGGACAAAGAAAAAAGTATCCACAACTTTGTGAATACCTTTATTGATGAATATGGGTACTTTCTCCATAATCTAAGTGCGCCGGAAACCGAAAAAACGTCTGAATCGAAGTATGCGGCCGTCATTATGCTGAAGGTTCAATCCTCGATTCTGAATCTGATCAGTCTGTTATCCGACTATTTCTATCATCAATCGGAATCCTCCGCTCCGCCATCGATTCAACCCTCACTGCTTAATTTGGCCCACGAGGCCGCTTACTGGATTGAAAAAAGAGCCATCGACCCCATAAGAATCGGTGAGCTGGCGAGTCAATTAAATGTCGACCGTTCCCATTTAACGAATTGTTTCAAAAAGGTTTATGGCATTTCGCCTCGGGGGTATTTGACAAAAGTGAGAATTCGAATGGCGAAAGGCTTGCTGACGGATACCGATTGGAGCATCGAAAAAATCTCTCAGGAGCTCCAATTTTCCTCCCCTGCTCATTTCATTAAATTTTTTCTTAAAGATGTCGGTCTGACGCCGTTAAAGTTTCGCAATCATACGAAGACAAGGACGGTTTAAGATAAGGGTTCATTTCCTTATTCGGCGTATGGCGTCTGGGGACGATGGCTCGGCATTTTCAAGGATAAAACCAGGATAGCCACGCTGATGACGGCACAAACGGCAGCCATCGTGTGCAGTCGCTGTGTCGAGAACTCGCTGCTGAAGATCGCTCCCAGCAAGCTGGAAGAAAGAATCGTCCCCATGAATCTGGAGGTCATGAACAAGCCTGAAGCGATTCCCGTCTCCTTCGTAGACACGTAGGAATAGAGCGCCGTCTGCAAACCGAGATTCTGAAAGCCGTTGCTGATTCCGAATACGGATAAGAAGGCAAAAATCACATAGGGCAAGGTGTTGTCGTGCAAGAGCAGCAAGAGCAGCGAGCCGGCCATAACGAATAGCGAACCTGCGATTAGCGGACTTTTGGAACCGGATTTGTCGATCCATCTGCCCACCCATGGCGTTACAAACACGCTGAATCCGGATACGGCCAGCATAATCAAACCGACCCGCTGCGCATCGAAGTGCCGAACTTGCTGCAAATAAGAGGGAATGCTGAACATCACCGAATAGAACACGATATTCACACAAATAAACTGGATATAAACCATGCATACGTTTAGATTGTTTTTCAGAAAAAACACATCAATAAACGGCTGCTTCCGCCGCTTTTCAAACTGATAAAATAAAAAGCTCATCACCAGGCTGACGATAAGCAGCCAGACGTTAAGGCCCTGTTCGAAGGATAGAAAGAAAAACAGCCAGCTCACAATCAGCGCGGTGAAAAAGACGATTCCCCAAAGATCCAGACCTCCGGAAGCGATCGGTTTGCGAGGGCCGTCCTTCGGCAAAATCTTGATGGACATGAAGAAAGATATGAGAATGACGGGGAAATTCACAAAGAAAATGGCCGGCCAATCTCCGTATTGGATCAAGAACCCTCCGATCGAAGGTCCAAAGGCAGCTGACGTTGAAGAGAAGATCGACATGACGCTCAGCGCTCTCGCCTGATTATCCGTAATACTGCTGCGGATCATGCCCATCCCCGCAGGAAACAGCGAAGACGTGCCGATTGCCTGGATGACGCGAAAGGCCATCAGCCAGCCGATGCTTGGAGAAAATGGAGCCAGCATCGACGAGATCGTCACCAGCAGCAGACCCAGCAGAAATATGCGCTTGCGCCCGAGCATATCGCTCAGCTTTCCCATAACAGGCTGTGCGACGGCGCTTGCTACGTAATAAGTGGCGATGAGCCAGGATATGGCGCTATACGGCACTTGGAATTCTTGCTGCAGCCTGGAGAAGGCAACCGAGATCATCGTCGTATTCAATGGATTTAAGAGCACTCCGAAGCCTATGGCTGTAATTAATAACATCTGACTTTGGGGAGACATCTGCCCCTGCTTATGACGCATCTCGGTCTCAGAGGGTTTAGACATTCGCGATCGCTCTTTTCTCTCTATTAGTTTGGAATCTTTCAGGCACGACGAACTGACGTTAAACTGAGTGTAACATGCCCGGCTGCTCCTTGCCAGTACGTTACACTCGAATTGCCGTTCGGCGAGCTGTTCGCAGAAACAGGGGAGCAGGTCGTCAAGTCGACCTGCTCCCCTGTTTCTGCTTATCAAACTCGTGCCGGTTTGATTACGCCTCCGGTTCCGTTCGGGTTATTCTTCTTTCCAGCTTTATTACGGGTGACAAGTTTACGGAGCAGCGGGAGCAAGTAATAATCCAGACCTAATTTACCGGCGTTGGCCCCCGCCATGAACAAGATCCCGCCGATTAGAACGAACCACGGGTTCGTGCTTACCGTGCCCGCGAACATGAACATGAAGTTCATCAGAAGTCCGAAGAAAGCGGCCGCGGTAGTTAAAGCCCCGAGGATTAAACCAAGACCGACTAAAAATTCGCCAAGCGGTATGAGGAAGTTAATCATCTTTACGTTCGGAACGGCAAAGGTGTTGATGAAAGCGGTGAAGGTCGGGTACACCAGCTCATTCGTCGCTTTATCGATTACCGGTTTGGCGACCGCGTTATTCAAGAAACCGCCTGCATTGAATCCCCCCGTTAATTTTTGCCATCCATGTGTGAGCCACTCGTAACCGAGATACAACCGGATGAATAAAAGGACCACAGCTGCGTATTTATTTTCTCTAAGACATTGAACGAACATGACGATCATCTCCTCGTTGTGAAATTTTTCACTTGATTTGGCGCAATAAACGAACCTTGATTATTTCGACTCTCGCCGGGATCGGAATTGGGATCGGAAATGTTTCATCTCTCATTTTCCTTTCGTTGTGGTGTGGTTTTGCTTCCCGTCTACACCTTTATTGTACTACAGGGTTGCTGGCGCAGCTGTGATCTAAATCACCGGGTGAGCCGAAACCGGCCAATGACTTTCCTGCTTCTGAAGGCAGCCCGATTCCAGACGGTATGACGGTATGACGGGGCACCCGGTTCAGAAACTTCCTTATCGCGAATGCCGGTACCGACCGGACCGGCATTCGATCATCTATATGAGCCTTGCAAAGTCTCAGGCTTATAACGGCTCCCCGGCAGCCCGATCCTCGCCTGCAGGCCTGTTATCGCCTTCACGAACCGGCGGCTCTACCTTGCAATCCTCGCAAATCCAGCTTTCCCCTACCGGACCCTTGCCTGTTTTTTTGGCGCACTTTTCACAAGTAATCATCTGCAGCACTCTCCTTTATCAAGGTTTATACGTACTTACACCGTACTTCTTCCCGGGCGAAGCCGCTGTGATCTTCCTCACAATGTGAAGTCAACGAGGCTGTAAGGTTGGTTGCGGCATCATAGGGGCGGTTCTCGCCCCCCATTCTTACATGCGGCAAATTTCTTTCGGGCAGCTCTCGCATTGACAAACATCGCGAAGATACGTTAAGTCCTTGATTAGAATATGCCCGTCTTTATATTCAACGACGTCTTCTTTTCTCAAATCGCTTAACATCCGGTTCACGCTTTCCCTCGTCGCCCCAATCATATCGGCCATTTCCGAATTGTTGATCTTCAGGTCGACAAATATATGATCTTCTTTCAGGACGCCGTAGGAGTTGCTGAGCCGAATGAGCAGTGAACATAGCGCGCCGGTTTTGCCGAACATCATCAAATCCCGAAACTTGGTCTGGGTCAAGCGGTGCATCAAGCCCATCCACTTCATGAACTCCACAGCCAAGTCCCCGTGCTGCCACAGCAGCACCTCCAGGTCTTTGCGCTGAATGATGCCGATCTTGCCGGGCTCGGTGACTTCCGCGCTGAAGGTATGCACCGAGTCTTGAAATGGATCCAATTGCCCGAATAAATCGCCTTCTTGATGCAGGTACATCGTCAGACTTCTTCCGCTATCGGTTGTCTTCGTCGTCCGGACCCGGCCGCTGATAATAAAGTACAGCTTCTCCGCCGAATCCCCTTCCCAGAACAGATAAGATCCTTTCTCCACCTGCTTTATATACATAATGCTTTGCAGCTTATCGAAACTATCCTTGGAAATAACGTCCAAAATGCCGCAGGTTGGATTGACTTGAGCCATCATGTCGCCGTCCTCCTTCGAACTGTTTGCGCTATAGGTATCATATAACGGCCAGCCACTTATTCACATCGGGGGTTCTCCTGATTTATGAGGGGAGAATCTCCCGATCCCGGTGTCAGAAGAGGCGCAGAAAACCCCGATTTCATTCCTTTTACCTTCGTATTCGGCGCTTGGGCATCAGGAGATCCCCGAAACACATTTAGGGGTTTTCCCTGAATTACAAAGAGAGGCGGAAAGACTATAATGGGAGGTAATGAAAACGGTTCAACCGTAAAAGCTGCAGTGGGGGGAGGAGGCCTGACATGCCGGCATTCATACAGATCATTACCGGGGAGCTGGAAGCCTTGTGCCGCGCAACCTCCAGCGACTTCTCCGCCTTATCTTTCGCGCCGAATCATGAACCTCGTATTCGCTGGAAGTATGCTTTCGGCAATCGCAGCGAACGCTATAAGCAGATGGTTGTAAAACCCGGATTGGGTCCGGGCGGTTTGACCCTGAGAACAGGCAAAACGACCCGTTGGACGGATTTTCCGGCTGCCCGGCCCGGCTTGCCGATGGAATGTCCCCTCGTTGCCTCCGAGCTGCTTCATGCCGCCGCGGCGGTTCCGATCACCATGCGCGAGACGGTATACGGCGTGCTCCTGATCGCAAGACGCTCGGCCGAAGCTTACGCGGACAGCGACATCGACACGCTTTATCAACATGTTCAAACGCTGCAATCGCTCCTCGAGCCTACTTTATGAATCCAAGCAGAATGCTTATTGCTGGGGTTCTTTTATTTTTGTTAAGATAGATGAAGATTCGGTTGGTGACGATAGGGAGAGGAATCCATCATGGTTAAAATCTTAGTAGTGGACGATCATGCGGTGGTCCGTTCAGGGCTGAAAATGCTGTTGGAAGGCAAAGCGGAGTTCCAAGTGATCGGCGAAGCCGCTGACGGAGACGAAGCGATCCAAGCCGTGAACGCCTTGCGGCCGGATGTCGTGCTCATGGATTTGAATATGCCTCAGGGCAAAGACGGGCTCACGGCAACCGCCGAGCTGAAGAAGCTTCACCCGGATGTGGCCGTACTCATCTTAACCATGCATGATGACGATGAGTATTTGTTCCGCGGCATCCATGCCGGAGCGTCAGGCTATATCCTGAAGAGCGCGCCGCATGAGGAGCTGCTGACGGCGATTCGCTCGGTTTCCGCCGGGAACGCTTACCTGTATCCAACCGCAACCAAGCGTCTGATGGGAGAATATTTGGAGAAGTTGAAACACGGGGACAGCACCAATACGTACGAGACGCTCTCAGACCGTGAGAAAGAAGTATTAGGGTTAATCGCCAAAGGCTACAGCAATAAAGAAATCGCAGAGCAGCTCGTCATCAGTGTGAAAACGGTGGAAACGCATAAGAGCAACGTGATGGAGAAGCTGGGCCTCAGAACAAGACCCGAGCTTGTGAAATATGCCGTCAAAAAAGGTCTTCTCAGCTTCGAATAATCGACGTAGGTAGGTGATTCCTTGCCATGCTAGGACAAGACGTAGACCGACTCTTGCAGCATCTGGACGAGCACATTCTCGACCCCGGCTTCCGCGATACGTTGAAGCATTCGTTAAAGCAGCTGGTTGATATCAAATTTGCATTGGACGAATCCTCCATCGTAGCGGTTACCGACCGCCGCGGAGTCATCCGATACATTAACGATAAGTTTTGTGAGATTTCCAAATACGAGCGGGAAGAGCTTATCGGCCAGGACCACCGGATCATCAATTCCGGATTTCACGACAAAAGCTTCATGGCCGATCTGTGGAAGACCATTACCTCGGGAAACGTCTGGCGCGGCGAGATCAAAAATAGAGCGAAGGACGGCACCTATTACTGGGTCCATACGACGATTGTCCCCTTTTTGAATGAACAAGGCATTCCGTATCAGTATTTGGCCATCCGCAATGAAGTCACCCAGTTGAAAAAAATCGAGGAAGAGCTGCAGCACATGATGACGCACATGATGAAGGTGCAGGAGGAAGAACGAAGACGGTTCTCGCGGGAGCTTCACGACGGCATCGGGCAAAGCATCTTTTCGCTGCTGATCCAGCTGGATCGCCTCATCAGCGAAACCCGGATGACCGAGCTGAAGCAGCTTCGCAATCATGTAGCCGCGGTCATTGAAGATGTGCGCGGACTGGCCTGGGAGCTTCGCCCTTCGGTGCTGGATGACCTCGGCGTCGTACCGGCGCTCCGGACCTATATCGACAATTACTCCAACCATTACGGAATTCGCGTCCATTTCCGCAGCAACCTGCGCCAACGTCTCGATGCCAATAAAGAAACGACCATCTACCGGATCGTTCAGGAGGCCCTGACGAACACCGCGAAATATGCGGATGTAGCTGAAGCCCGCGTCGAGCTGCTCGAACACGATACCTATGTCGAAGCGCATGTGGAGGACGATGGGAAGGGCTTTGTCCGCGATACCTCGTCCCAAGGCGTCGGGCTGTTCAGTATGGAAGAAAGGGCCCGCAGCGTCTACGGCACATTCACGGTCCGTTCCAGGCCCGGGCATGGAACGAAGGTTTCATTCATCGTACCGAAATGAAAGGCCGACTTCACAGCGGCCTTCCTCCAAGCCATAACTTCTCATCGTCTTCCTTCGTCTTGATCGAGGCGACGAACCGGCTGTCGATGGCTTTCTCTTCAAAAGCGGACTCCTGCAGCTCACACCAGTATAACTGCTTTAAGAGCGTGGAGAGCGTCGCTTCGTCTTGCTCCAGCAAGGCGCCGATCTTCACCGCGCAGCTGCGGTCGTACACCCCGTGCAGCGGATGCGCGCTGCCGCCTATGGCAGGGATGGCCGCTTCAAACCCTTCCTGCTCACGGGCGAGCAGCAATTCCGCCGCCTTCGAAGAGATATAAGGCATGTCGCAGCTGACAACCCATACATGCGGTTGCTGCGCTAAGGTTAAGCCCGCGTGCATCCCGCTTAGGGGACCCTTGCCGGGGAAATAGTCCGTAATGATTCGAACCCCCCGGTCTACCTTTCGCAGGAAGGGGGTCGGATCGTTCGTAGCGATGATGATCTCCTCACAGCATTTTTCCATCTCACGAATTTGACGCTCCACGATCGTCATGTTGTCCAGCATGAAGAACGCCTTGTTTTCTCCGTTCGCCCCCCGGTTTCGCCCCCCTGCCAATATCAGTCCGGACATCATAACCATTCACTCCTTCTCTGCATTGGGCTTGTTTTATATGCTTATTACATCATTTCCGCTGTCCAAAGGCAGTGATTTGCATCACTTCCGAAAGACGGTACACACCATGCGGTTCTCCGATAAGGTTTCCATGTTTTTGACAGCAGGCTTCGACAGCTTCCTTAGAAAAACTTGTGTACTATTAAACTAGCAGATGAAACTAGCAGCAATACCGTCATTTTCTATGTAAAGGAGGCCGTTACGTTGGCAAATGAGGTATTCCAGGAAGAAGAGTTGAAGTATCTGTTGCCGTTCGGACCCAGAGAAAACCATGAGACGCCCGCTCCTTCGAAGAAACCGAAACTAACCATTCGATATCTCCATAATCTGATTACGGAGCTGCAGCAGCAAAACTTGCTGCTTGCTCAGCAGGTTCATGACTTGGAGCGGCAGTTGTTTGAATGTCGTCAGACGCATATCGAGTTAGCCGCAGCCGCCGAACAACAAGCTCTGAAGGAATCGGAGACGAAGGATGAACCCGATTCGTTCCATGATGACCAGGAGGCTTTCCGAATTTCCCGTTCCAAACGTCATCAGGCTGCCAAGAAGGTATCCTTTTGGTCCGTTTTATTCCGTTTTTAGCGTGCAAACGGCTTGCAGCTTGGAATAGCTTCCGGCTTATGAACCCCATCAATATGAAAAACCTGGCCGACGGCCAGGTTCTTTTCTGTGCAAGCCCCTACGATTGAGCTTGAGGATTATTATGACGTGACTCGTTTAGCTCCTACATACTTTTTACTCCAGTAACCGGTTGTCAAACTTGCCACCGAGACGCCGCCGGAATTGGTCGCTGAAATAAATTGTTGATTGCCTAAATAAATCCCTACGTGGGAGGTTCTGTTTTTCTCCGCAAAAAAAACAAGATCTCCCTCCTGAGGGATGCTCACCGCCTTGCCTGCAGTCTCGTACATTTCCAGGGATGTTCTGGGCAAATCGATGCCGTTGAGCCCGTATATATAGTCCACAAATCCGGAGCAATCAAAGCCATTCGGTGTACGGCCGCCCCATACATAAGGAACTCCCAGGTACTTATAGGCAATTTGCGTGACAGACGGTTTTGGCTTCGGCGCATACCAAGCCGGGGCATGATATAATCCGTCTTCGTTAATAATAGCAATCCGGTTATCCGCATCCCACTGGACTCTATAGCCGAACGTCTCGGATACGAAGCGTAGAGGGAGATATACGCTGCCTTGTATAAATTGCGCAGGAGCATCCATGCTGACAACCTTTTTATTAACCAGAGCTTTTCGATCCCCGGTTTGCAAGGCGATCGTTTTGTTGTTGTTGGTTAACGTAACTTTCACCCGCGCTTGTTCCATGCTCCACTCAACCTTGTAACCAAGCTTCTCAACGAGCACACGTAAAGGGATTTGCAAAGTGTTGGTGTTATCGATATAAGGCTGTGCTTCGGGGAAGGAAACCAGGCTGTCGTTAATCTGCACTTTAACATCATTGGCGGCAGCTTGTGCTGTTCCCGCATGAAACATGGCAAGCAGTCCGATCGAGGAAAAAGCGCACGACCAAATAAGCTTCTTGCAAAAACGATTCAAATCAAATTCCTCCTGCGGCCTTCGAGGTTAGTTGACGGATTCGGAAGAGGCTGCTCCCTAGTTCGATAGTTAACGAACATTCACCCCATGGTAAAGAATCCCCCGTACCAGATCTTCTGCTGAACTGGATTCGGCCCATTATTTTTATTAGAGTAGCATAGTGGTTTCATGGACTTCAAACTTATAACTGCCATGAATTACATTGATTTCCTTTCTTTTCGTTTTATTTTGGGTTTTGACACATCTGTGCTAAATTTTGTAAAAAAAGCCCGCGACCGCTCATTAGAGCCGTCTCGGGCTTTCGACATATCAGACAAGGCTTGCGACGGATGGTCACGAGTTCTACAGGAGCTCTTATTCCCTATCAGGCGTCGGCCGCACAGCGAAAACCGATATTCCCCGTGGAGCTATCCGGTGTATTTTTACTGCGGGCAGCGACTCTGTACCGGTTGCAATACGATTTGTGGCACAAATAGGAGCCTCCGCGCAGCACCTTCTCCTGACCTGTTGGCGGACCTTGCGGGTTTATTAGCGGGGCGGCCGGATGATTCGCGCTAAACCAGTCCGAGCACCATTCCCATACGTTGCCGGAAACATTATACAGCCCGTAATCGTTCGGTTTATAAGCATGGACAGGCGCGGTTCCGGCATAACCGTCGCTGCAGTTATTTTTCTCCGGAAACTTGCCCTGCCAAATATTGCAGCGATGCTCCCCATCCGGTTTGAGGACATCCCCCCACGGATAACGCTTTTGCACAAGACCGCCTCTTGCCGCATACTCCCATTCCGCTTCGCTCGGCAGCCGTTTACCGGCCCATTGGCAATAAGCATACGCATCATGCCAGGAAACATGAATCACCGGATGGTCCATGCGGTCATCAATGTGAGAATCCGGACCTTCCGGATGCTTCCAGCATGCACCGTTCACGGCCCACCACCAGGGCGTCTGCCGAACCGTTTGTGTCACTCCTTGCGCAGTTTCGGCGGAAACGAACAAGTGGAACACAAAGGACCAGCCAAAGATCTCCGCTTCCGTGCGATAACCGGTAGCATCGACAAATGCCTTGAATTCCGCATTGCTCACTGTATAAGGATCGATATAAAAGGGATCCAGCCGAACCGAACGAACGGGGCCTTCGCCATCTTGGGCAAACCCTTCCTGATCCGCAGTTCCCATTAAAAACTCACCGCCGGGCAAATAAATCATGCCTTCTTTAGGATCTTTGGACGAGGGTATGATGTTCAGGGGCAAGGAATGAGCATCCGGTAAGCTCGAATCCTCTCTGCTGGCCGAGCAGCAGCCCGGTTTTTTTGCATTCATTTCAATCATCCTCCACGATTAAACAGAGCCCCTACAGCTTCGGATAGCCGTGACCGAATTCCGCAGGATGTCTCCGTTTCAGCTCTGAAATAGCATGACCGCGTCCTGTCTGCTCCAACCACTGCGTATACTTCGGCAAGAAACCTTTGGCATGATAAGGTCCTCCCTCTTTCATAACCGTCCACAGCGGATCTACGTCGAAAGGCATCGTCTCCATCATGTGGTCATGCCATTCATTTAAATAATATACCGCATCTCGGCAAACTTGGCGATGCTCCGCAGCCAGATTCGTTTGCTCATGAGGATCGTTGTCGATATCGAACAGCATCTCTTTATTGAATAAATGGTACCCGTCATGATACGTTCGGATATAGAGCCATTCCCCGAAACGAACGCTTCTTTGACAAACGTGAGCACATTGTGAAACGACAAGGTAGTCGCGGCCCGCCTCCTGGCCATTCAGCACGGCGGGTGCATAGCTTTGGCCGTCCCAGCTTGGCAGCGGCTTACGTCCGAGCAGCTCGGCAAGCGTTGGATTCAGATCCAGATGATAATGCAAACCATGATCAACATGGGGCTGTGTTACACCCGGCCAGCGAATAATCATCGGAATTCTGCAAGTACCCTGATCCGCGGTTCCGTGCTCCCCGTAAATTCCAAGTTCGCCCATGTTCTCGCCATGATCCGCCGTTATGATGACGACCAAATCATCCATCACCCCTTGAGCCTCCAAAGCAGCGAAGATGGAACCGATATGCTCGTCCATATAACGGACGCCGCAGTCGTATCCGTCGATCATTCTCCGTAACCCTGCCATATCCTTGATTTCTCCGGGATGACGGGGAAATTGTTCGCTGGTCTGATTATCGTACATATTAATTTCGCTTGCGCTATGCGGTCCGACCTTGAGCTTATGGGCTTCCAGCACATCCTCCGTAATCCACGCAGGCAGAGGATCGTCAGCAAACGGATTGCCGAAATCTTCCGGTGCCCGGTACGGCGTATGGGGGTCCCAATAATTCACATAAAGAAACCAGTCGTCCTTCCGGGCATTGTGCTCAATCCAATTCAGTACGGCAGGCGTCACTTCCTCGGCCGATTCCATCCCGCATTTCCCGGTATTATGAATTTCATTAAAGCCTGCATAAAACGTCCAGGACGAATGCCGTTCCGCGAAAGGGCTTATTAATACTGTCTTTAATCCGGCAGAACGTAAAAAAGCAGGCAGACTCTCCTTGGCTAATGTATCTTGAAATTGTCGCCGCTCTCCTTCATGACGCACATCGCCGGCGGTCCCGCCATGACCGACAACCCCGTTGTGGATGCCGAACTTTCCCGTCATTAGCGCTGTCCTCGATGGAAAGCAGGGGGCATCGGACGTGTAATAGTTTGTAAAGCGAACTCCTTGCTCCGCAATTTTGTCAATATGAGGCGACGTATTACGGTGATAGCCGTAGCAGCCCAAATGATCGGGGCGTAATGAATCCAAATCCAGCAATAAAAATCTCATGGTTTATCATCCTTTGCGCGTAATATGGTGCTACCCTTTCACGGCTCCGTTCGTCAGTCCGGCAATAATCTTTTTTTGGAATAAAAAAATCAGGAAGACGAGAGGTACGACAGACAGAACGATCGCCGCGGATATAGTCGCCCAAGGAAAGTCGTGCTCCCCTTGAAACATCATGACCCCTACCGGTAAGGTACGAAGCGAGGCCTTGGACATTAAAGTAAACGAGAATAAAAATTCATTCCAGCTATGCACAAACACCAGAATGGCTGCAGTAACGGTCGCCGGGGCGGATAACGGCAAAATAATTCGAATAAACGTCTGCATCCGGCTTGCTCCATCCACATAAGCGGCGTCATCCAATTCCTTCGGAATTTCATTCAGCAAGGCAGACAACAGCCAGATCACCATAGGCAACGCGAACGCTGCATGCGTCAGGCTTAATCCGGTGTAGGTGTTAATCAAGCTTAAATCGCGCAGTCCTACAAATATAGGCAGTACCATCGTCATGGGCGGAAACATCGACGTTGTGACGACCAGCATTAAAATTAACGGTTTCCCCCGAAACTGCAGCCTCGACAACGCATACCCCATCATGAAGCCCAATACCAGAGCAATTATCAGCGTATAGAAGGCAACAACCGTGCTGTTCCAGTAATATTCCGCGAAGGGCTGTTCAAAAACACGGATATAATGTTCCAGGACCGGTTTCCAGGTCATCAACCTGGGCGGAGTATCGAACAGTTCAACAGTCGGCTTGATCGAAGTAACAAATAGCCAATATAACGGAAAAAAGGAGACGACGACGAGCAGCAGCACCGTACTATAAAAAAACAGTTTATTCGCAGACTTCAACACCAGCCCTCCTATCGGTCGGGATCATACAATACTTTGACATAAACAAAGGAAAGAACGAATAAGGCGATAAATAGCAGCACCCCCAGAGCCGATCCATAGCCCCACTGCATATCGATAAAGGTTGTGGTGTGAATATACATAGGCAATGATTCCGTTTCGTTGCCGGGCCCGCCTTGAGTCAAGCCGTACATCAAGTCGAAGGCCTGCATCGCCGATAAGGTGCGTAAAACCAAAGAAACGAGAATGACATTGCGAAGCAGGGGCATAGTAATTCGAAATAAAATTTGCGTACGGTTCGCTCCATCGATTTTAGCGGCTTCGTATAAGCTGCCCGGAATAGATTGCAGGCCGGCAAGCAGAATGATCGCCATGAACGACGATGTTTTCCAGATAGCCACTATACATATCGCGGTAAAGGCCAGCTTGCCGTCTCCCAGCCAATTGAGCGGCTTCTGAATAAATCCCAGCGCCTGAAGAATCGCATTAAACAAGCCGTAATCCTGATTAAACATCCAACGCCAAGTCAAGGCGTTCGTAATCGTGGGCAGCGCCCAAGGAAACAAGATAGCCGCCCGGACAAATCCCCGGAACCGGAACGCTTTGTTAGCCAAAATCGCAAGGTACAATCCGATAATCAGCTCAAAAATGACCGTAATCGATGAAAACGAGAGCGTAAATCCTAACGATTGCCAAAACCGGTGGTCACGGAATGCTGTCGTATAGTTCTCCAAACCGACAAAAGGCGATCCCAGCCAAGGCTCCGTGATCGAGATATGGTAAAGGGACATCCAGAACACCCGGACAATGGGATACAATGTAAATATCAATAAGAACAAAACCGGCGGTAAGATTAACAGGCAAGCCACCTGCTTATCGGTCCATCTTCCGGTCCTCCATGGCCGCTTCAGCGGTTTGACGGATGGCAAGGTAACGCCTCCCCCTCTTCGTGCTAATTAGGAAACACCCGGCAAGAGAAGCCTCTCCGACCGGGCTGACTTTCTCTCCTTTATTTTAATTTCTCATCAATTTCTTTCTGTGCGTCACGCAACGCGGCCTCAGGATCCTTCTGACCGGACAGAACGAGGTTCACCTGCGTTTGTACACTTCGGCTGATCTGCTCGTAATTTCTTAAGACGGGCCGGCTTTTCGCTTTTTCCATCACAGCAGGCAGCTGTTCGAAGATAGGCTGTGCCTTTTTCAACTCAGGATCGTCAAACACTTTCCTGACCGACGGAATTTTGCTCGCATTCGTGCCCATCGACTTTTGCTCCTCGTCGCTCAAGAAAAACTTCATCACTTCCCAAGCTTCTTTCTTATGTTCGGAGAACTGGTTGATAGCGTAGACCCATCCGCCGGTGGAAGAATGCGATTCCGAACCGTCCGAATGCGGTATCGCGGCAATTCCTACCTTGCCTTCCACTTTCGTGCCTTTGAGCTGAGTAAAAGCCGCAGGCCAGTTTCTCATGAAAATGGCGTTGCCCGCGCTAAAAGCGATCGTATTGTCATTCGGATTCGAAGTGCTGACACTAACGGGAGAAACCTTGTCCTGCGTAATCAGGTTGTTCATCGTTTTCAACGCTTGAATGCCTTTATCGCTGTCTACCTTCACCTTGCCCTGATCGTAAATATCTCCATTCTGACCCCAGAGATGCTCCAGCCAGTTGATTGTAGCACCCTCGATTTTGGCCCCCTGGAATAAATAGCCGGTCAATTTCGGATCATTTTCCTTCTGGAGAATTTCCTGGGATACTTTCGTCAGTTCAGCCCACGTTTGGGGAACGGGCAAATTGTACTTATCCAGCAGATCTTTACGGTAAAACAACACCCCGACATCCATATAACCTTGAATCCCGTACTGTTTGTTATTGACTTTGCCTACTTCAACAGCAGCAGGCCAGAATCGCTGCAGATAGGAAGCATCCGCATATTCATCAATCGGCGCCAGCCAACCGGCGGAGGCAAACATGGCAGGCCATGTGACGTCGGTCATAAACAGGTCCGGAGTATTGCTTTTACTGTTGAACCAAGTGCTGTACCGGGTCATTTGTTCATTAGGCACCTGCGGAAGCTCGACATATTTGATCTTAATGTTGTCATGGGTACTGTTAAAACGGGCAATCGACTTTTCCAGTTCACCGGAAGCATCCTTCCCCGCGGCAAATTCGATGGATACAGGCTCCGATGATGCCGGTTTCGCGGAATTGGAGGCTGTCTCGGCCCCGTTTTGATTCGGAGAACCGCTTGAGCAGCCTGCAGCTGCAATCGTTAATACAAGAGTCATGGTGATCAAGGGCATTTTTTTCTTCATGGCCAGTCTCCTTCTTCCCGTCATTTTTCGGGCATTATTTGATTAATCATTTTAATTAATTAAACGAACCTATTCCCCCTTACTTTTACTTGTTGCAGAAATATATATAGATAAGTTTCCGGACGTCCGGTCAACACACTATTCAAAATAAACCTATGTATTTAGTGGGAATTATTAGTTTGTATGATAGCATCGCCTCTTTCGGCTGTCAACCGTTTTGCTTGACATTCTGCTTCATGAGGCCAATGATTGCAATAATGGCTTCATCTTATAAATATTTCATGCTGAAGCGCCAGGCTGGCGGCACCGATCAGACCGATATGCTCTCCGAATGAGGAGCTTTCAATCTGTACCTTTTCTCTTTTGAATAAAAAAGACCGCCATTCGATTTCTTTCTTTAACTCGCTAATCAACGGAAATCCAGGTCCAGCCATGACTCCTGCGACAACAACCTTCTCGACATGCAGAATGTTAATATAAGAGGCAAGCACCGTCCCAATAGCCCTTCCCGCCTGACGCATGGCTTGAACGGTCTCGGAATCTCCCTGCTCGAAGGCATGCAGCACACGGGGCCACGAAGCTTGAAGCTGCCGCGATATCGCCGTATTCGAAGCATATTGCTCCAGGCACCCCCTGTTCCCGCACCAGCATGAGATGCCGTCCGGCATATACGTCATATGACCGAATTCCCCCGAGCCCGTGGGTCCCCCTCTGTAAAGCCTATCGTTGAGAATAAGCCCCGATCCGATTCCTTCCCCTATATAAATACACAAGAAATCGGATACCTGTTTGCTTTCTCCAAACATCTTTTCGGCCAACGTCATGGCACGGACATTATTGTCTATATATACGGGCAATTGTACGGCGTTCGTTATTTGGGCAGCCAGCGGGACAGGTCCCCAGCCTAACGGCTCGACGTTGAGTATTTCGCCTTTGTCAAAGCTGATTAAACCTAGACATCCAATGCCTACAGCCGCTATCTGCACGTCGTTGATATCCGAAATAAATGCTTTCAATTCCTTGATCAGCATTTCGGTAAATGCAGCTTCATTTATTCCCGGGGACAAGGGGAATTGACGTGTTTTTTTGATAAGTCCATGAAGATTAATGAGTCCAAGTTCCACTTGACTCACGTGGATATGAATACCGACCACCCAAGACGCATCTCCATTTAAAGCAAGAGCAATGAATTTGCGGCCTACTTTTTTTTCCTCTTCTTGCAAATAACCGACTTCCCGGATCAACCCTTCCTCAATAAGCTCAGCCGTCAAATGGCTGATCGTTGCTGAAGTCAGTTGCGTCATTTCCGCAATATGCTGTCTTGAAGTGGGTCCATATCTTAGAAGGGATTGGAGTACCCTCGAACGGTTCGTTTGTTTGGCTCGAATAATATTTTGCCCCTTAAGTGACATGCCGTTTTACTCCTTATGCGGTGACCGCTGCCTGTGTGTTAGCGTCTCATTATGGGTGTATAACATGGCGCTTGGCAGAATCTCCTTGGTTTATTCCCATAGTAATATGCTGCAGCCCCTTTGAGCAACTCCTCAATAAACAGGAGCAGACGCCACCTCTACCCTAGGTGTAAACGCATGACTGCCGCACCTGAAAAAAACGTCGGGCAGATCATCAACACGATCTGTCACCCGACGCTTTCCCTATGCCTGCCAATTATAAACGGATCAGTAAGCCGGCTCGTTTCAATCCTCTATATGGGCTAATTTACATCGCCGCTGTTAACGAACTTGATGCCTTCTACTCTTAGCCGGATTTCACCGGAAGGTACATCAAGCCGATAGGTCTCTTGAGATTTAGCCATCAATAACTGAAACCCGAGAGGAGACAAGAAAGATATCTTGTTGTTATTGGGGTCCGCCAGATGCGGGAAAACAATGGTGTACGACTCGGGCGAATCGTCATCTAAATACCGCAGCTCCAATTGACTGCCAATCAGTGCGACGGAATTTAGATTCTCTTCGGTTAGATCAGCGACTATCTTCTCAAGCGTGGTCGCATAAACAGCCAATACCTGCTCAACCGTGCTGCGTTTCAGGTTGTGTTCCGGAAAATACTGATTCAAGAAATTGAACTTTTCTTCATCAAAATAAACAAGTTGATTAATCAGTTGGGTTCGTGAACCTTGATACATAATACTACGGTTCATAGTAGATTTCCCCTCCCTTACTGAACACAACCCATTTAGAGTAGCTAGTGAACATTCTCATACAAATCCCTCCTAAGTAAATAGAGGTCTCCACAAGGGAGACCTTCAGATCATTATACCAAGTAATATCTGTAAATCCAATCCAAATCTCATCGACAACAAAAGATCGATTGACACTTATACTTTGGGGTGCTAAGCTTACTTAAGTGCAGGCATTCCGCTATTATCGCGGGATGCCTCGATCCATTTTTATACTCTTTTTACATTAAATGTTACCTGAAACTAGCTGAAAGGAGGTACTTCGATGATCCAAGTTAAAGAATTCGTTGATACGGATAACTCTTATGCGGAACATAAGGCTAACGAGTTTTTGGCGGGATTAAATGAGACTCAGGTCGTAAATGTGTGTTACGGCTCGGTTATAAAGACAACGCCTTCCGGGAAAGAGACCCAAAGAAGCACGATTTTGATCGTTTACAGGACCAAAGCCAAGCGAGAGACTTAGACAAGAAGTATCTAACGGCAACAGGCTGCCCCGCACCCTCAAGATGAGGGAAGGACAGCCTTTGGTTATTTCGCGATTTCCAGTTACGTCGTTTGAACGAACTTGCCTTTTCTGACGGCTTTCACTTCATACATGCTCACATTCGTGCTGATCACATACTCAGGCGGTTGTTGTCCCTTGCTGTTCCGGTGCCCTTGAATGTGCTCGGGGCTCTTCTCCCAATTTTTCCAGGCTTCCTCCGATTCCCAGCGAACGACGATGACGACCTCTTCGTTTTCTTTACTTCTCTTGTTCACCATGACGGTAATATCGATCAAGCCTTCCCTCCCGTCAAGCGGACCTTCCTTGCTGAAGCGTTCAACGACTTTGTCCGCATTGCCCTTCTCCACCGTGACGGTTCTGGTTTGAATAAGCACGGGTTCCTCCTCCTTCTGCTTGCCTTATTGTGCCGCTTCTTGAAACATTTAGGCGCCGGTGCTCGCTCTTATTCAAGTTTAATTGATAACGATTATCATTGTCAAATGGACATCACACAAGTCCTAAATAACATTCACCGTAACCAGCTGGCCTGTTCGCCGGTAAGCTTCTCCACAATTGGCGATAGCTCATCCACTTTTACAACCTTACTTAATATCGTCATCCTTCATTCGCTCGTTCCGGATGACGCCTGGGGATTTCCTTCCCCGATCCTGATATCTCTCTATAGGCATAATCTCGCCCTCTGGCTGCCAATTTTTTTGCTTTGAGATATCTGCGATACTGCCTTAGATCAAGCTTCCCTAAACCCTTAAAGTCCGGCCTGGTATTCGCTTCGATAAACCATACTCTTCCTTTCTTATCGATGCCCATATCTAAACCGACGATCTTTAGAGAGAAGCGTGAGTCCAGTATTTGAACAATCTGGTAGGAGACATCGATTAATTCTCTCATCACTTCTAATCTGTTTAAGGGCTGATCCATTCCTTTCAATGTCCTGTTTATCCTTACGTCCCTGGCTCCTTTGGCTACATTGGTTACAACAGATGATTTCTGAGGCGCAACCTTGGCACTGACCCAGGAAAGATGCCATCGGTTCAAAGGCTTTTGCAGGACAATGCGCACATCAAATGGGCGCCCATGATAGGTTGCCAAATCAATGCCCTGCTGAATCAGGTATTTCTTATTAGGATTCAATATCTTCTGCAGCTCATCATATACATCTTCAGTAGAGCATCGGATCGTTATATCTCTATACGAAATCTCACTTGTGGAGCTATTACGCTTTTTCACGCGAACGATTCCGTTTCCTCTTCTGCCGATATCCGGCTTGATATATACAGTAGAATAGGATCGGAGCATTCTCCTAAGGCTTGTGGCATGAAACCAGTCTGTTTTCGGTACATAACGCGAAATAATCGGGTCGTCCATGAGTGGTGAACCCTTTTTCATTTTACTTCGGATAACCGTATGCCTCATATGGCACCCTCTTTCAAAAACCTCTCCAACCGTTTCTTCGTTTCAAAAATATGCGAGACCGTCATCTATCCTCCTGTTGAAGCATGGGTTCGAGACCGCGTCATTCTCGACATGGATATCACCCTCTTATAGATAACTTGGGGTACATCATGTCGCTCGGGATAACTGTATTGCTGCGGTCAGTGCCCATAATTGCTTTTGCATATTCCAATGGATTCAGAAACGCTCTGCGTGACTTCGCTCCATAGGCCTTTACGATTGATACCTTGGCCGATTGCGCGTTGCATTCAATGAGCCAGATCTTCCCCTTCCGATCTACAGCGAAGTCTATCCCGATTTCTCCGAACTTTCCGTATTTTTTTTCAACCCCTGTATAGATATCGATCAAAAAAGTATTGATTTTTTCTTTTAAGGCTTCGATCTGCTCGTTCGTGTAATGTGGGAATATATTCTTTAGATGTGTATCATATCGATAGGCAGAGGAGTGGGTGGTGATCGGGGAGTTTTGCCGGCCTACACGGACGCAAACCCCAACGATATCGATTTCTCCTTGTTTGTTTCTTTGGAGCTCAGCTCGAAAATCGCAGAGGCGGTTGTTACGGACTCTGACCAAATCGATCGCACGCTGTACGATCAACGCCCGGTTCCCGAAGAAGGATTTAATTGCTTTTTCCAAGTCAGTAATCGTATTGACTCTCTTGCGAACCAAATATCCCAGAATTGAATAGCTGTACAGATAACCGTTATTACGCAGTTTTTCAATACGCATCACCTTGGTACCCTTTCTTCCGCGACGCGCTTTCACATACACTGTGCCTTGCTTCCGTATCATGCTCCTGATTTCATCCATCGTTTGAACATTTTGGGTAGGCGGCAAATAGGAGCGTACATTCTCATCCTGGTTTAATAGCTCGTAGAGATCACCTTTATTAAATGCATGAATAGGATTAATTTTCTTGATCCCCAAACGGTCGAACTCCGCTAACAGATTATCAATCGCCTTACCTGAGCCGCCTCGGACATAGACGACATCGGGATAAGAAAATTGCTTTTTCTCCCATCTCTTGGTCTTGTAATTATAATAAGTTCCATTAATTGTTTTGTTGAAAATATCCACATCGTCGACGCAAAAAAAGGTAAGGGTCGTTTTGGCTTCCAAGTTCGCATCGGCAAGCTTTTTCAATCGGGGATATCTATTCATCCTATACAGCGGCATTGGCTTAATACCCAAAATGACGCCGACAATCGGACGATCGAGAGAAGTATCATGGCTCGGTTGTTCCATTGCATTTCACCTCATACAGGTTTTGTAAACCAACGATCAATCTATTTCCTTCTGAGGAAGATCCGGCATTTCGTTGACGGAAACAAACCAGGCAGCCTCTTTCGGGCAATCCAAAACCATAAGCTTTCCATATTGACCTTCGCGAGACTGGTGATATTTTAAATACGCTTTCCCGTCTTCAATGGCCAGGATCTCTACTTTCCCCGAGGTATGACTCATACAAAGCCTAACTCGTTTTCCTAAACCGGACGTTCTTGCTTTCGCTTCTTCTACGATATGATAGACTTCCTCCAGTGTGAGCACGAAGGCTCGGTTCCCTGCAACCGGCCTGTTGACAAAAAAGTAATAGGGAGTAACTCCGGCCCACGGAGCAAATAGAGCCTACCCCTTGGGCTGGTGGAGTCAAAAAAGGGAACAAAGAATTGAATGATTGGATTAACAGCGAGCTTGAAGCATTAGGGAAAGAGCAGTTTTTGCATAAACTTTATGATGAATACCTGAAGAAGGAATTTGGTCCCGAAATCAATCCGGATGATATTGTTGTAGAATAGCATTCGATGACTTCGCTCCAGCCTTCGCCAGCCACTCCCTTGCCTTCTCCGGACTCGGTTCGACGCCGATGCCCAGCTCGTAGCATACGGCTACTTGCTGTTCAGCCAAGGCAAAGCCCTGCTCAGCCGACTTTACATACCACTCCAATGCAGCCCTTTCATTCCGCTCCACACCGTAGCCGTTCTCATAACAGAAGCCCACATTATACTGCGCCTCGGCATGGCCCTGTTCCGCCGCGTAGGAGCAATACTCAAACGTCTTGCTATAGTCCTGTCCGACCCCTTGTCCAGTGAAATAGCACTCCCCAAGCGCGTTCAACGATTCGGGATCTTTCAAAGCTTCACCTCGTTTATAGGCTTCTATTGCCCTTTCGTCACTTTGCCCGATCCCCTTGCCGTGTCTATAGCAATGTCCAAGCTTACCGATCGCCCGGACATCGCCTGCTTTATCCACGGCTTCCTTGTAGTAAACGAATGCTTTCGCCATGTCCGATTCGACGCGAACGCCGAGCAGGGGGCTGTAGCCCGTTTCATAGGACAGGCCGATTTCATAGATCAATTCGAAGCATTGTCTTTCCTTGACTAAGAAGTCAGCAAACTTTAGAAGCCTTTGCCCGTCTTCGTTCGGGTATTTTAAAGCGCACAACGTTCTCATACTCTCCAGAGGACTCGGTTTCACGGAGGCGGTCCGGGCAAGCAAGCTTCTCAAGGGAGACAGCGGCTTGCATGTAAACCGGTAGGTGCGATTATCGAAGCCCTGTAAATAAGCCGCGGTCAGCAGCTCCTCCGCTTGATCCAAGTCCTGGGGAACCCCCATGCCCGACATGTATAGAAAGGCCAAGTTATGTAACGAATTTTTGTGTCTATTCTTGGCGGCCTGCTCATACCAGTACACCGCATTCGTAAAGTCCCGTTGAACGCCGTCCCCGTTGAGATAAAAGCCGCCCACATTGTACTGGGCGGGGCTAAATCCCTGTTCCGCCGCTTGCTTACACCAATAGAAGGCCTGAACGAAATCAGGCTGTTTCCCGTTCTTCCTGATGTAGGACAAGCCTATGGCATTTTGAGCCCGGCCCGTCTGCCGAGCCAAATTTCCGGACTTCTTGTACCAATTCCATGCACCGTAATAGTCTTCGCTATCATAAAAATGATCACCGATCTTCTCTATATAGGCGTCTTCTTCTTCACCGAGCCGCTCATGTTCTTCCGCTTGTTCATAATGCTCTGCCGCCAGCCGATAGTCCTCCGCGTCTACCGCAGCTCTTGCCAGATGACAGTAGCATCGGTGAAGACTCTCTTTCGTTGAATCCCCATATCCGTACTTTCTAGCTTCCTTATACATCGCTATGGCCTGTTCGATATTTCTGTTTTCCCACGCTTGTTCACCAAGCTTGATATAGCAGCGGTATAAATGATATTCGCCATCGTCATCACCCTGCTCCAGGGCTCTAAGATACCATTCGATCGCGGTCTCGTACTCGGGGTCGTCATTATAATCCTCTTCCCCGAAATAGTAATTGCCCAGCGCGACCATCGCTTTTCCGGCGCCTAAGTCAGCCGCTCGTTCGTACCATGCCAAACCGCGCTCAATCTCATAGTGATTGAAGCACTTCTCGGCCGCTTCCATATAGTGTTCCTCAGCCGAGGTCCTCGCGGACCAGACTTCAGCCGCCTTCACGTACCACTCGGCAGCGGCATGGTCGTCCATATTCACTCCCTTACCTTCAAAGTAACACTGCGCCAAAGCGATCATCGCATCTTCATGGTCCATTTCAGCCGCTTTTTCAAACATCGCTATAGCCTCGTCATAACTCTCTTCCTCGTCGTACTCTTTACCATACTGATAATAGGCGTCCGCCAACCATTCATAGGCTTTGTCAATCCCTTTGCTTAGTGCCTGTTGGTAATATTCAATCGCTTTCGCATAACTTTGCTCCACGCCATGTCCATACTCGCAGCATACGGCCAGGTTCAGCAAGCTCTTGTCATGGCCATGCTTGAGTGCCTTGGCGAAGTATTCAAAGGCCTTCCCTTTTTCCTGCACATCCCTGGATTTATAGAACTGCTCGGCGATCCAATAAGCGCCTTCGGCGCACTGGCTCCTAGCTTCCTCGTCGCCTAATTCCGCCGCCTTCTCAAACCAGTGCACAGCCCCATAGGCATTCTTCGGACAGCCCCTTCCCTCTTTATAGCAATAGCCCATATTCCGCATGGCTACCTTACTGCCATTGTTCGCGGCCTGCTCATACCAATAGAGCGCTTGACCGTGATCCTGTGTCACTCCATGACCATTCGCATATAAAACCGCCAGATTGTTTTGCGCTGCTGCTGAGCCCCGCTGTGCGGCTTTTTCGTAGTATTCGGCCGCTTGACGATAGCTTTGATTCACGCCAAGGCCGTTTGCATAACTGTGCGCCAAGTAAAACAGCGCCTCCTGATTCCCGTACAATAACGCCTTCTGGTAGTAATCAAAGGCCTGCTTCCGATCCTGCTCATCCGTTGATTTGCCGAGTCTTCTCCCCAGCTTAAACGCGATATCAGCACATTGCTTCTTTGCGTCCTCATCCCCAAGGCCGGCTGCCTTTTCAAACCAATATAAAGCTTGGACATCATTTTGCTGAACGCCGGAGCCGTTCATCCATCTGTAGGCCAGATTGCTCATCCCGAACCGGTTGCCATTCTTCGCCGCCAGATCGAACCAATACACAGCCAGCTGATCGTTCCGGGTCACACCCTCCCCATTCGCATACAGCACGCCGAGATTGTTTTGAGCGCCGGAATGACCGGCCTTCGCCGCTTTTTCATAGCTTGGAACTACCGTGTTATATAATTTTAAAGCCTTCGCGTTCAGAGCCAACTCATAATAAAAATCCCCATACTCAAGCTTGGCCTGTCTGCAGCCGCGCTCCAGCGCCTTCGCAAACCAGCCTTGTGCCGCTTGAAGATTTTCCGCCCCATAGTGCCCGCGATCTCTATAGTAAACGGCTAAATAATAAGGAGCATCCTCATGGCCCAGCTCCGCAGCCTGTCTAAACCCATCCACCATGTCCCGGTTGTGATTTCTCGCGTTCCAAAGCCCGATCGCTTTGTTATACAGCTCGGATGCCGTAGGCTGGTAAACCACCGGACGAGGTGCAGGAGCCGGCTTCGGGACCGGGGGCTTCAATCTCTGCACAGGACTTTGCTGTACGGGCCTTTGCACGTAAGTCTGCCTGGGAGGAGCAGCCGGCGGCTTCGCGACCTGCTTTTTGTGCTTGGCGATAAAATCGGCAAACGTCGTCCGTGCCTCGACATTTCCCGGATAATGCAGGTTCACAAACTTGCTGACAAGCTCTCTCTCCGTGCCCCTGTATTTGCCGCGGTCCGTACCGGATCGAAAGCTTCCGGTCTTGTTCTGATTAAAGTTATAGGCCCGGATAATCGAGGATACCGTCCACTCCTCTATGCCGGTTAATGCCGACACCTTCTCCTGGGATTTATTCCCTACTATATACTCGTAAATGACCGATACATGCTGATCTCTGCTGTATGATTTGATTTTATGGAGCTCATCCGGATTAAAAGCCACCGTTCCCTCACCCTTTAGCCGTCTCGGAATAGGTAATCATTGCTCTTCTTGTTCGTCTTTGGTTAACTCCGCTCTTAACTCGGACAATTTCCCTTTAAATCTGCCGTTCACATCGTAGACATCCCAAAAGTTCCAGCCGTTCGCATTCTTTTGGGTAATCGCGGTGGCCGCTTTCGAGGGACTGTTAAACAGCTGATCGTGGAACTGAATCTGAACCGCATCGTCTTCCGGAAGCTTAATCAAGGCAGCCGTATAGTCTTTGCCTTTGAAGCTTGCCTTGAATTGATCGCTTAAAGACAGAATCCCCTTCTCCATCAGCTGCGACAGGGAAATATTGTAGCTTTTAATTTGCTCCGCCGTTGTTCTGGAAGCAGGCGCCTCACCTTTGACGGATACGTAAATCTCATCGAAAACATCCTTATATGCATTATAAATAGTCAGACAAAGATCTCTGTTCGGTTGGGCCATCACCTTTCCTCCTTTAATCGGTTTGCCTAGATTCGCCAGATATTGCAGGATCAAAAACTTATTCTCCGGGGTAAGTTCCGGATGCTGAAGGCACGGCTTAATCACATGATCGCAGAGCAACTGATAATTGATCTGAATAAACTTGCTGGAGGAAGGCGCCTTGGCCTCGTCCGGGGATAAATAGATCATCAGATCGTATTCAAAATTGCCGGTCGATTGCTGGAGATAGTGATAGTACCTCTCGGTCTGATCCTTCGATTCGTTCGCTTTAATTTTATTTTCAATCGTAATTCTCAGCACATCGTTCGTTCCGATGATGTCCAGCCTAAGCTTATCCTCTCCGCTTCTGTCCGCATATTCGGTTTGGAACAGCATTTCGCTGAGCTTGAGCTTTTCCTCGTCCACAATGGCGGCTAAATCCAGTACGACCACCGCCTCCTCATGAAACACGCCGTAACGGCTGACCATAAATAAAAAACGCTGCAGCGGAAAGGTGCCTAAGCCCAGGCTGGACCCGGGATCGATGAGCCATTTCACAAAGGCGCTGTGCCACATTTCGGTATGAGAGGCCGCGATAATTTCGAACAGGTTGCTCTTGGATTGAAGCGATTTTAGTTTGAGAAAATTGGGGTCCTGCAGCAGCTCGTTTATTCGGATTTCCAATGTATGAGTCTCCAACGTCTATCCTCCCTAGAGATACTTAAACGATCCATTCGCACCGTTCCCGAGTTCAATCCGGTATTTTCTTTACCGTGACACCCTTGCCTTCGAGCTCCTGCCACAGCGATTCATACCGCTGCAGCACCGAATCGCTGACATAGCTCACATCGACAAATCGCAGGGTGTTCATCTGAAGCAGCGGTGAATAATCTTCGACCCGGGTCCAGTTGAGGTTGATGTACGCCAGATCCGGAAGCTGAGCCAGCTCGGAGATATTCGTGATCGGATTCAAGGAGATATCCAGCCGCTTGAGCTGCTGAAGACGGCCGATCCCGTCCAGCCTCGTCAGACTGTTGTTGTATATGATCAAGTCCGTTAAGGCGGTCAATTGCACGATCGGGCCTAAATCCGTAAGGTCATTGCCTGAGACATCGAGCAATTCCAGCTGTGTCTGCAGACCGATATGCTCCAGCTGGAGGTCGCTGCAATAGCTCATATACAGCTCCTTGACCCTTAAAGGCGCGGATGGAGGGTACGGGATATCGCTTTTGGAAAGGAGCAGGGTATCCAAATGCTTCAGCTGTTCGATTGGATTCGTATCCTCGATGCCCGTGAACGATACATCCAGCACTCGAATATTCGGAATGTACTTTAAATCCTCGATATCGCTCAGCATCGGGCACGATAGATCCAGCTCCGTAATCCGGTTAAGCTCCTGCTGTCGGATCGGCTCCGTGACTTTGCCCAGCACGATACGCAAAATGATTTCAAAGCACATATCCGCAAAGGTTACCGCATCCGTCCACACTACTGGAGCATCCGGCTTCGCTTGCCGAGCAGCCTTTATTCTTTTTTTCTTGGGATGAAGCCTGTCGTAAATATGTGTAAAAATCTCATCGAAGTGCTGCTCGGCAAAGTCCCCCTTGCCCATACGCTCCGCCAGACTTAGGATGGGGCCTCTATAGCTTAGATGCAGCAGCTGAAATTCACCGATGGAAAAGTAACCGCCGCCCATACCGGGTACGCTGAACGTATGCATGGCCTCCTGCCCAGTTTCAAAGGAAGCCTCCCCTCCCGACTCCGCACCCTCCATGTCAGGAGCATCCTGCGCATCGGAAGCATCACGATGCCGGAACTTTTTCAAGACCATTTCATAGGCCAAATTGATTTTCTTGGCAATTTCGGTGCTGTTGATTTCGGTGCTGATATCGGGATGGTATTTTTTCATCAGCGTGCGATACGCTTTTTGTACGGTTTTCTCGTCGGCATCCGGCAAGACGCTCAGCACTACATAAGGATCATTAATATACATCTTACACCTTCATCCCGGGTTGAAATTTTCTGAGCCTTTTCTATATTCTACCTTACTAATGAGTCTAGTGAAATGGGATGGACCCAAAAAATGGCGTCATCCTAGTTCTTCCTGCCTAAAGACAGCATTGTCCATTTCCTCCATGCTCCCGAAGGGGCGGCAATTCATCCGAATCGCCG
This sequence comes from Paenibacillus sp. tmac-D7, assembly GCF_006519665.1. Taxonomy (NCBI): domain Bacteria; kingdom Bacillati; phylum Bacillota; class Bacilli; order Caryophanales; family Paenibacillaceae; genus Paenibacillus; species Paenibacillus sp. tmac-D7. The sequence continues at coordinate 130,309 of NZ_VIDW01000008.1, forward strand.
CCTCATGGCCAAAGTGCGGATCAGCTGTATACAACGGGTGCTTCAAACGACAAATCCGATTCTGCTGCCTGTCGCATGCTGTTCGCGCAAGACCGCCGCTTCCGCTCTGAATAACTCAGCTGCCGCCTGTTCGACATCGGATAATGTCAATGTTCTCAGGTCCTGAGCCTCCCGCTCCGCCATATAGCTGACGGCCGACTTAAATAGCTTACGCATGAGTCTGCCGTTCCCCGTATTCCCGGGGCCGAGCTCTTTCATCTTCTCAATAAACTCCTCCACCCTTTCCTTCACGAGGGGAGCATCCGCCAGAACATACTCCTCCTTCGTCACAAAGTAATTGAAAATCCCCCACATTTGCTCATGCGTATAATCCTCAAAGGCAATGATGTTGGTTAGCCTTGAACGCAAGCCCGGATTCGCTTCTTGTATAAAATGCTTCATTTTATCCGTGTAGCCGGCAAAAATAACAAGGGTATCCGGATTGTTCTCCATCTGCCTGATAATCTCCGACAGGGCCTCGTCGGAAAAGCCATCCTTCTGTCCCTCACTCATAAGGCTATAGGCTTCATCTATAAAAATAGTTCCACCCTTCGCTTTTCCGAATAAACCTGCTACGGTGGGGGCTGTCCAGCCGACATACTTCCCGACGAGATCTTTACGGCTCACTTCGACAAATTGGTTGTTATTGAGCACCTCTTCTTCACAGAGCATTTGGCCGAAGATGCGGGCTGTCGTCGTTTTGGCCGTGCCGGGGCTGCCCATGAATACGGCCGCCATGTGGGTTGCCGACGTCTTCAGGCCGCTGGCACTGCGCTGCTTATCGAACTTCATCCGCTTTACGACCCGGACTAATTGAGCCTTCACGTCGTCCAGCCCAATCATTTGATCCAGCAGTGCTGCGGCACCGGATGGCTTCAAAGCAGCGGAAGCCTTCTTGTGCGTTTCGCCAATGATAAACACCTTGTCGAAATCAGCCTTGGTTAATGTTTTCGAGCGGCTCTTCTTCTTTTTAATTGCTTTGCGGACCAAGATTTCCATATCCTGATAGCTGGCAAAGCTGTGACCGCGGTAGCTTTTGAGGAGCTCAATCAGCTTGACGCGGTCCACCGTCTTCGATAGGCTGTACCCTTGTTCCCTGGCGCATTCGGCAATCACACCCTGTAAATAAACGCTCGAAGGAGAGGCAATCCGGCAGCTCTCAAAGTCCAATTCAAACCGCAGCGTTTTCTCAAAGTTGTCAATCGTTTCCGTATCCGTTGGAAGATCCTCTTCCGGAAAAAAACTCGATTCCTCCATGATGTAAATGATAAACCGGCCCACATGCTTAAAGGCCTCCGTCGGTTTCACAAAGCTCATGGGCCCCTCGGTAACCACTAGAGGATACTTTCCCTCAAACCAGTAGGGCTTTTTAGTCTTACTCTCCTCCCCCCAACTAGGCTGATAGGGATGGAAGCCGAAGCCGCCGGCCATCGGCGGCGATTGATTGTAAGCGTTGCTTAATTCCCGGGAAGTGATGACCGGAAGGCTCGTTAGGTTCTCCTCCTTGTAGAGGATGGAATAAACCTCATGCGGTACGTTCCCCTTCGGTTCACCGTCATACGGCTCCTCGCCGGAAGGGTAGTCCGCATCCGTCTCGGCGTCGTCATCCTCCTCTTGCTCAGCCACATTGAGCTGATGTCCTGACTGCAGTTCAAACTTCTTAAACAAGTAGGCTGCTGCCAAAATTCCATCCTCGCGGTACTTGCATTTGACCAGCACTCCCCCTGCCCCCGACAAATCCAGCTCGTCAATCACGGCCAGATGCGGCGCAGCTTTGAAGTCGGCTTTTAGCTCCTTATACGTTAACTCCGGCAGCGGAAGGTACTGCATGATCTCTCCGGTCTGTAAACTATGGGAACGAGTCCTTGCGCTAATCAGCTTGAGCATTTGAAGTCCTCCTTAAGGATACACCGTGATTTCGGCAATAAATTGATGGGGCTTGGAAAGGACCGAGGCGATGAACTCCCATTCATACGAAGCGTCTGCCGGAAGCATGGCTTCAATGGTGTCAGCCAAGTCCGTGATCACGATCAGCGAGCTTTCGGGATGTCCTGTGATCGTGACTTGAACGCTGCGGGCCTGCCATTGGCGCATGAAGGATTCCTTATCCTCGAGTAGAGGACCGGTCAGCCGGCCTTCCTGAACCAGAAATTGAAAAGGGATGCGATGCTGGATCACGGTAACTCCTCCTTAATTCGTCATCTTCTTTGATGAAGCAGCTTGTACGTCTTTCGTGTTCTGTAAAACAAGTATAGGTCATGCCGGCCGGCCGAAACGGGGTCCCCGAAATCCCCGCTTCCCCCGTTTTACGCGAGCAGCTTCGCAATTTTAAGACTAAGCGAGGACACGGTATCGTAGGCGTAGTGAATGGTTTTCATATAGCCATCCGCTTCGTAGGTTTTGATATAAGATCGTTCGATATGATCCACACGGACTTCCGGGCTCCCTGCGTTCAGCTGCTCCATAATCGATGAGATGGCTTCCTCCATCGCGTCATACAGATGGATGACCACCTCATCGTCCATAGGCCCCATGGAAAGGACATAGATCCTGTTCTCCAGGGGGGCTTCCACAATACGAAAAGCCGTATCTCCATAATCGGAATGTAAGATGACCGTTTCCTGCTTCCTTGTGACGATATAGCGGTCGTAATCCGCGTTCTCAGCTATACGCTCCCATGTCGTTTCAGCATGGATGGTATTCATCTCTTCAAGAAAGCCCTCGATCATCTCGTACAACGGAGTAACCTTAATGTCCATTCGGAATAAGGCCCCCTTCTGAATCAGGCGTAGCTGTAGATCTGAAGACCTACGCTATGCCGAGCCAGTCTTGTAACCTGCTCCGCGGTGAACAGATGGAGTTGCTTATCCCGCTCCGATTCCAGGATACGGACCGCAACGGTACCGTTCTCCAGGCTCTTCATGAGCCTCTCACGGTTTGTCGACAACTGCTCCATCTCCTCGCAGCCGAGTCCGCAGAAGTCCAGCTGTACCTCGAGCTTCTCACAGAGATCGTAAGTCAGCTCCTTCAAGACCTCGTGAAATTGCTTGCCCATACGATAGGTCCCGTTCCCCGAGCATTGGAGCGCATGGGATTTGACCAGCGCCGATAGCGCCCAACGAATGCGCTTTTCGAATGACTTGTTCGCCCTTTCCACGCCGACCTGCAGCCACTTCGCTTTATTCTCGTAAAGAATCACGAGCAGGTTTCTTGCCGCTATGCCTGAGCTTTGGTAATCCGGGTCGTCAAATATCGAGCATAGTATCAGGTACTGGATCTGTTGGGACACGCACTTCGAACTGGACATGAGAATCAGCCTCCTTGGAATCGTGGGTTGTCAGCACCAGCGGCGGGTGGCAGCTCAAGGTTCTTTATTACTGCCCTCCGCTGAAGTGCCGCATGCTTTCGATAGGTTTAGTATACGGCTTGAACACGGCCTGTAACGCGATCCCCGCAATCCCCGTTCTCCCCGATTTCACCGCAGAAGGGAACAAAAAAACCAACCGTTCCCCGAGGGAAGCGGTTGGTTTGCGTTTGTTTTAGCCTAGGACAGCAGCTTGGCTATTTTGTCGCTAATCGAGGACAAGGTGTCATAGGAATAACGCTCGGTATGGGTTACTCCATCGGCCAATTCGTACGTTTTCGTATACGTTCTTTCCAAGTGATCAAGCGCATAATCATGATTTGAATGGATAAACTCCATAATCACGGAAATGGCCTCCTCCATCCGTTCGTAGGTCACCACTTCGACCTCATCGTCCATAGGCCCCAGCGAGATCACATATACATTATTTTCAACAGGGGCTTCAAAGACGGTAAACACCATATCCCCATAATCCGAGTTGAACCGAAAGGTCGTCTGTTTCTTCATCACGATAAAGCGGTCATATTCCGCATGGTCGGCTATATGTTCCCAGGTCGATTCCGCATGGAACATATTCATCTCATCGAGAAAGGTCTCCATAAGCTCATTCAGCTTCACTACCCTGATGTCCAAGAGCGTCGTCCTCCCTTCCCCTGCCTTAGTGGAATGGTGCATGATAGCTGCATGGGCTGCAGCCTTCCCGGCCGCTTGAGCGGCTGAGTTCTCTTCCGCAGGTTCCAGGTTCACCGTCCCTTCCGGGGGCAAGGCAGCCGGAGCGTCCTTTTCCTTCACGACGGGATGAGTAAGGTTGTAATTTGCCACAAACTCTTGGATCGTGGTTAAGTAAAGCTGCAGGTCTCTTTGTATGCTATCGCTTATCGTCTTAAGGCTCGGCTCGGCGCCTAGCCCTTCGGAGAGCATCGAACAATAATGGACAAACTGGTTATAGCATTTCCTTTGAGGCGGTTCCATGCCGCAAAAATCCTTCAGCTGCAGTTTTTTCAGGTCTCTGAGCTTTCGCGGCAAATCCTCGGGGAGATCGAAATCATCGTAGATGCGATCCCACACATTAGGCTTCTCCTTCTTCTCTCTCTCCTCTAAAATCGCTTTTCCCGCTCGAATGGTCTCCGAGATGACCCAGTCCTTCAATTTCGTTCTGTTTTTGACCATCGTGAGGATGATCTGGTACGGCTTCTGATCTTCTCTCATGCCTGGAGGGCCTCCTTCAAGGGCTTGCTGATGTTGGTACAAAAAAGCATATTAGGTGCAAAAGCGGGGCACCTAATATGCTTACTTCGATCTCCGGGACCAGCTGACTCTTCCTCAATGCTGAGCCGTATTTAGCCTTTCTTCATGCACGTCTTATCAAAATGCCCAATTGCCCTGTTTAAATACGGGCTCCTCTGTACCGTCGGCCGTCACACCGAAAATATCCATTTCCCCCGAACCGATCATAAAATCGACATGGGTAATACTCGTATTGAGCCCCTTTTCCTTCAGCTCATCCTGTGACATCTTTTTTCCGTCCTTCAAGCAGAAAGCGTAGGCGCTTCCGATAGCCAAATGATTAGAAGCATTTTCGTCGAAAAGTGTGTTGTAATAAAGGATGTTGGACTCTGAAATCGGAGACCGGTGGGGAACCAGCGCAACTTCGCCCAAGTAATGCGAGCCTTCATCCATCTCGACCAAGCCTTTCAGTGTTTCTTCACCCTGCGCGGCGGTTACATTGACAATACGCCCGTTCTCAAATGTAAGCGTGAATTCATCAATCAGATGGCCTCCGTAGCTTAAGGGCTTCGTGCTGGATACTGTACCGTTGACCCCGCCGGCTAACGGCGCGGTGAACACTTCCTCGGTAGGCATGTTCGCGACAAAAGCATTCCCCCGCTCGTCGATGCTGTCGGCAGCTACCCAAATATGGCCCTCGGGGAGCTCAATGGTCAGGTCTGTGCCGGGAGCGAGATAATGCAGCTTTTTATACTTCTTGGCATTGAGATAGTCCGATTTCCGGTTCAAGTTGCTGATATGCTCCTCCCACGCTTTGACCGGATCAGGCTGATCAACCCGCACCGTCCGGAAAATCGCCTCCCACAGCTTGCTAACCTGTTCTTCCTCCGGCAGCCCGGGGAATACCTTCGCAGCCCAACTTTTCGAAGGAGCCGCAATGACGCACCAGCTGAACTTGTCGGACTGCACATACTGCCGGTACTTAGCCATCGCTTTACCGTATGTTTTCTGATAGTTGACGATCCGCTCCTGGGCCACGCCTTTTAGCAGATCCGGATCCGACGATACGATACTGATAACCGCCGCGCCCTTCTCGACAAGCTCCAGCATTTCCCCGGCATACCATTTCGGCTCCTCCAGGAACGATTCATCTGCCGCCATATCATACCGCAAACGGGATACCGTATCGTCGGTCCAATTCACTTTGACCAAATAAGCGCCTGATTCGTAAGCTTTTTTTACAATCAAGCGAACCAGTTCGGCAGAATCAATCGTACCGTTTACGACCAGCGTCTGTCCTTTCTGAATATTTACACCGATCTTGACGACTAGCTCGGCATACTTGCTTAATAATTGTTGAAATTCAGACATTGTCATCCCTCCAAGGTGCTATGTATTTCTTATTATTGTATAGCAAACGCGACGGAAAGCAAAAAATGGACGGTCGACCACCGCCTATGATCACTTCTGGCCGTACACCAGCAGGAAAATCATAAAATATAGGCAGTATAAAACTCAGCTGGCGAGTTCTATACTGCCTTTTTTAATCATTGCCTCATAACCATTTGAATATTTTGTAACAGAGCAGTTGCTTCATCAGTTAAACCCCGGAAAATCGGAAAGCTCGGACGAGCGGATAAAAAATACAATGAGAGATAATAGGCCAAGAAGTACGATCGGGAACGTTTGCTTGAACGAATCCTTGACTCGTACGTGAACCAAGATTCCCCCAATGGCCGTAACACCAAGCCAAAGCGCGCCCGCGGCCGCCCAACTGGATTCCCAAAAGCCGATAATCAATGCCGCAGCACCAACGAATTCAACGATACCGGTAACAACTAGGAACCATTGCGGCAACGCCAATGTTTAAAGCCCTCAACATGCATCTTGGAACCTGTTATTTTCCCCAATCCTGCCATTAAAAACGCTAGAGCCAGCAATCCTTGCAAAACGAATGCCAAAATATCCATCTGATCACTCCTTCTTTTTTATTATATGCAATCAATTAAGGCACATATAACATTAAGTTTCCCCATGCTTCACCCCGTAGTATGAACTAATTGCTAATTGCAGGCGATCTTCTAACATATTCAGCGGTTGCCGCTTGATCCAGCATAAATTGAGCAATGCTAGCTCTTGATATTTACTCCATCGCTCAATTCGGTGTTCATTACCTTTCCTTTTGGACCCAGTAAACTGATGACGGCATCAACTCCAGTTACAGCACGTTCGATTTCTGTCCGATTAGACAGGTCACCCTTGATTATGTCCAATCTTTCGTGTGTAAGGTGGCTGAGCTTTTCTATACTTCTGGCAAATGCAACAACCGCATGCCCCGCTTCAAGTGCCTGTTTAATTAACTCCATTCCTAAAGGGCCGGTTGATCCAAAAACGGTTATCTTCATTCTCTTGCTCCTTCGTTTATTTGTGCTTATAAGAGGCACATTATATTTAAAAATAAAAGAGCAGCCGAAACTGCAACTCAATTAAGCACATTATAGTTGGTTTATAATGGTTTGACTAGTACCTTGCAGAAAAAATATTACATCACGAAAAATTCGACGCGATTCATTACATCCGCAATCGTATATTGACGCAAGTATTCAATCGTTCGCTGTTCGGCTTCATGGAGAATTTTTTCCAGTTCAACGTCGAGTTGTTCACCGGCTTCTCCGCAATTAACATCAGGCTCCACGAACCCCGTACTAACTGCACTGTAGATCTCACCTAACGTAATTTGATCTGCTGGTCTCCGTAAGATATACCCTCCCTCTCGGCCACCCCTTGACTCAACGATACCTGCTGTCGCTAACGCATGCATGACTCTGCGCATAAAAGTTGCGTGCGAATCAACCTGGTTTGCGATCATGGCACTCGATAATACGCTGCCGCTTTTAGCTAACCAGACGATCGAGTGAACTGCTATTTTAAAACGGGGAGGCCCAATGTTAACTCCGCGGTTTGCTGTACTCATTTAATATCACTCCTTAGAACAGCTGTATAAGCTCTAAATGCAACTGTATTAAGCACATCATAGAACAAGATATTTGTATGTGCAAGTGAGCGTCATGAAGTGACAGATGAAAGAATCCGCTTCATAAACTTCAGCATCATTTCTTCTAACGAGTAATCGCCATTGTTGACGCACCATTCAAGTACGATTCCCCTGACAATGACCAGCAAATAATCAGCCATTTCCTCTTCACTCATTTTAGTCGTGAAAGAGGATGTTGAGATCCGGGGCAAACACCTGAAAAAGGGACAACCTCTAATTGTTTTCGTAGGATCCGCAAATCGGGACGAGAACAAATTTGATCGCGCTGATGTATTTGACATTCACCGTCATCCGAATCATCATGTAGCATTTGGACACGGGAATCATTTTTGTTTGGGTGCTCCTTTAGCCCGGCTCGAAGCTGAAATTGCCTTAACCGAATTGATCAAAAAATACGCTTCACTCTCGTTACCGGAAAACTTTACTGTAGATGCGATCGAAAACAGTGCCGTATACGGACTGAGAAGTTTTCCAATCCTCTTGGCTCCATAATCAGATCGGGCAACGACAGCCGATGAGACGTTAAAAGGATCGATTGGCAGCGTAATCTAACCACAAAACTGAAAATGTTGTATAATGATCGATATAGATCATATGATATGTATCACAAGACACACATGGACTCAAGGAGTACGAGATGGCACCTAAATCAAAGTTCAAGAAGGACCAAATCATCGATGCAGCTTTTGAAATCGCAAGAACAGAAGGCATTGATCGCATTACGATCAGGAAGGTGGCTGAGAAGCTGGGGAGTTCCATCGCTCCCATCTATGTCAATTTTAAAGAGGTAGACGAACTGATCCAAGAGGTTATCAAAAAGACCTTTGCTATTAGCAAACAGCTGTTGATGGAACAACATACAGGGCATCCGTTTCATGATATAGGAGTCGCCAGTCTGCGGTTCGCCAAGGAGTATAGTGTCCTGTTTCGAGACCTGGTCATGAAGAAAAATGAGTACATGAACGATCATGATCATGAAATGGGCATGCTTGTGGAGCTGATGAAACAAGACCCCCATCTCGAAGGCCTCACAGACGGGGAACTGATGACCATTTTATTAAAAATGAAAATTTTCCAGACAGGTCTTTCCGTCATGGTGGCCAATGGATTGCTGCCGGACGATTTTGATGAGGAAAAGATGATTCACCTATTAAATAGCACGGCCATGGATATCATTGACGCTGCTCAAATGCGTAAGGCAGGGAATTTGGAAGGACAAAATTAGGGTGAAAAAACAGGAGGATCGATATGAAAGACAAAACCGTTATAATTACAGGAGCAAATTCGGGAATAGGTAAAGCGGCAGCACTAAAGTTTGCGACAGAAGGATATCGTGTTATCATGGCTTGCCGCAATATGGAGATGAGTAGAGCCGCACAAAAAGAAATCACTGAAGTTTCAAACCATACTCACGTAGATCTGATGGAGCTTGATGTTTCTTCTTTCGATTCTATTCGTACATTTTGCTCAGCTTTTAAAGCCAAATACCCGCGCTTGGACATTCTGATCCATAACGCCGCCTACTTAAGCCATGGTGAAAAAGAGTATAAACTTAGCCCCGAGCATATCGAATTGACTTTTGCTACGAACACATTCGGTCCTTTTTTGATGACTCGTTTATTGGCAGATCTTCTCGAAAAATCGCAAGACCCGAGAATCCTTCATGCTTGCACCACAAACATCAAACATTTCTTCGACCCGAAAAGGAAAATCGACTTCGATAATCTGCGCGGCGAATTCCGCGACACGCGGCCTTATAGCGTTTATAAAATGTACGGTGATTCGAAAATGGCGCTATTGATGCTAACCTTCAAAATGGCAGAAGAATTTAAAAGCCAGGGGATCAAAGTCAATGCCCTTCAAATTAACCGGGTAAAACTATCAAAAGAGACGATTAAAAAAATGCGTTCCTTTTGGAAAGTACTTGCTTGGGCCCAAAATCTGACTAATCCTTTACCGTCAGGCATGGCCGATAGCTATTTTCACATTTGCACCTCGGATGAATTTAAGAATGTTACCGGCCAGCTTATTAACCATAAGAGAGAGATTGTTCAGCCATCACCAAACGAAACAGGCATCGCACAATTGAAGAACATATTCGGATCAGGGAGTTATCCCAGCTATGCGACTGATGCTCAAAATGTTGAAAAAATATGGAAGTTGAGCACTACGCTGACTGAAGGTTAATTTTTCGGAAGGGATGCCCGGGAAGGGTTGCTTTAATGGCTTTTCACTAACAACTCAACCGCTTGTTTAACCATTTTGCTTGTATCTCTTCCGGCTTCCTTTTCCTCCATAATACATTGCTCCAAATTCACCGCTACAATGTAAGCAATCGCTTTATCCGCAGCGCTTCTAACGGCGGAGATTTGGTTCACGACATCCTTGCAGTCTTGATCCTCCTCCATCATTTTCAAGACACCGCGAATTTGACCTTCTATACGTTTTAATCTTTTCTTTACATCATCATCGTATTTCATATTAAATCCTTCCTTTCGATTGATACCGGTATAGGTATATTATTGCCGATATGGGTAACGAAAACAACCAGGAAGGAAGGAAAATTCACTACTAAATAAACAAATTCACTTTCGCATCGGCAGCATCACCTAAATAAGCTGCTAACCCGCATATTCAACACCTTCTAAAGGCTCTTCCTTCTGCAAGCCGAGCAAGTCCATGGTCATGGTACAAGCCACTAATGTAACGCCTTGCTCTTGCACCAATCCGATTAATTGGGGTAAAGTCAAGGCATTATGTTTTTTCATGACGTGCTTGATCATTTTCGGACCTATGCCGCCGAAATTCATCTTAGATAGTCCAAGTTTGTCTGCGCTGCGCGGCATCATTTTAGCGAACATGTTCTCCAGAAATCCCTTTTTCACCAAAACGTCTTCATCTTTTCGAAGTGCATTCAGCCCCCAAAAGGTACAGAAAATCGTTACTTCGTGGTCATACGCGGCGGCTCCATTTGCAATAATGAATGCCGCGGTAGCTTTATCCAATACCCCGCTAAAAAGAACAATCGTTGTTTTTTCTTTTTGTTCTCCCATGAATTCCATCCCCATTTTGTTTTAATGAACGAAGACTACCATATTCCGGTTGCTTCTCCTATAAACTCAGAAAATGCATCGGCATCTATATATTTCACAATATTAAGAATATTGTCACTTTCGATCCTCCTCCATCCAACCCCCATGCGGTATATAATTGAATTTCTATCCTTATTGATCTTCGTCTTTTTCGACTTCATAAGCCCATTGCGACATACCAGGGGTTACATTACTAACGCTTTTGAATCCTTTTTCGGTTAACCTTTGGCATGCTATATCACTCCGGTGTCCGGTACGGCAAACCACATAATACTCACCGCTTGGATCAAGCTGGCTTATCTTCTCCTCAAGCTCTCCCATAGGAATTGATATGGCGCCGGGGATCCGACCAAAAGCATATTCTGCCGGCTCCCGCACGTCGAGGATCTGAACGTTATCTCCGGAGGTTACTGTAGCTTGGATCTCGTCATTCGTCACCGTATGCGGATATTGCTTCTCCGCTTTGGTTTCGGAAGGTTCTGCTTTTCGAATGAAGTGACGGAATACGCCATTTTCCTCTTTTAAGCCTACATATTGATGCCCATTTTCTTTTGCAAAGCTTGCAAAAACTTCAGTCATCCGAACGGCATCAATCACAGCAGCTTCACCATTGGATATGACCATGTAAGACAGGCATCCTTTGCCGATTCGTACAAATTGATAGATTTCTCCTCCATCTTGCAGATCCCCAACTTTGACCGGTTCCAGATGTTCACTCCAAGACTTCATACCGCCAAGGAGATAAGCGATGTTTTGTTTACCTTGTTCAAGCAATTGCTCCGCTACAAATATTGAGGAACCTTCCTTCGCACAAACAACCAGAACTTCTTGATCATCCGGAATTTCATCAAGAACGGCATCAACACCCTCAAGCAGTTCAAAGTAAGGCATATTGATTACTTGAACTTGTTTACCTTCTATTTTCCAATCATTAAAGTCGCTTTCATTACGAACATCTAAAATAAAAATGCGTTCATGGTTCAAAACTTTATTAGCCAATTCTGCCGAGCTCATTCCACACAATTGCACATCATTCATCTTATTTCCCTCCGGTATTCACAATTAAAATAAAATTGAAATCCATGAATGAGCTCAAGAAGCCGATGACGAAGATGGTAATGAACCATGTCATATCCCATAGGGCTCTTCCCCTTCAAATACCCATAGGGGTATATAAAAGAGTAAAAAAAATCCCGACTTAAACCAAGTTTTTGTACGGAGACATGTATTGGATTTGAAGTTAGCCCCTCTTATTCTACATATACCCATATAGGTATGTAAACACCTATAATAAACATTTTCTCATTCGTCAACTTTTAAATTACTTTAGCAGTTCCGCATTTGTCTTTAAGAAAAGTTGTAATAATCATAAAGAGCAGATCATCATACATGATCTGCCCGAATCTATTTTCACCGCGTAGCCTTTAGTTCCTGTACATCTGTCACGTCTGAAACCACCGTTCCAAACGGGTGGGGACCATATCGATACGGCCGCGCTGTGGCCGGCAATGGACGGACAACATTATACGCGGGATCCTTTCGTTGCCTTATAAGCACCGAAATAACTTCTTTTAGAGCCGCCCATAGACTTGGGGCTGCCGCTGGACAGTCAGACTTCATCTCTTTATGTAGGGCTGGCAGTGCATGATACGGTACCATTGGAAACATATGATGCTCGATGTGATAGTTCATGTTCCAATAAAGGAAACGAATAATTGGGTTGGTATAGAAGGTACGACAGTTCAAACGATGATCAAGAACATCTTCATTAAGACCCAAGTGTTGCGTAAGAACAAATAACCAACCAAGCCAAGAGCCGTAAAAAACCGGCAAGCCGATAAACATGGCCGGCAGTATGCTTCGCATGTAAACGCACGCAAGGATCACAGCCAAACAGGCGAGTATAAAAACACGCGCTTCCCAGTACACTTTTTTGTGCTCTGAGGAAGGAATATATTTTTCTTCCTCTTCGTTCATCTTACCAAAGAAATGTATCATAGTCCTTTTAAAATCTTTTACGACGACAAACATCCGGAAAAATTCAATCAAAATAATTTTCCATACGGGAGGCCGTTCGGTGACAATTTCAGGGTCACTTCCTACAATGATGGTATCGGTATGGTGACGAGTGTGACTCCATCGCCAAACCGTAGCAGGCCGGAGAATCATAAAGGATGTAATTTGATAAAGGGCTTCATTCATCCAAGGCGTCTTAAATGGTGTTCCGTGTCCGGATTCGTGCTGTCGGGAATCACCGCATGTACCCCAGAGAACGCCGTAAACTGCGAACGCCGGAACCGCCCACCATGTCCCCCATGCGCGGTACGCTATAACACCCGTGATTAGGAGTGCAGCGAACCAGATGATGGTATCTCGAATTGCCGGTCCATTCTTGCGCTTCATGAGTTCTTTCATTCGCTTCCGAGGTATCGGACAGGTGTACCACTCCGCACCAACAAGCCCTTTTTCCTTTGCCAATCTACTCTCTGGTCCGGTTATACTATAGTTCCTTCGTTTCACAGTGACAGACATGATCTTCTCCTCCTGGCTTCTTCTCTGCTTATTCGAAAATTTTGGGCAACGTTTCTTTCAGTATTTTTTACCGCAGTCAATTGATCCATAGTTTGATCTTCATTTTCAAGGCTTACGGGTCCGCTATAACCAATCATTCTGAGTACCGTGAAGAACTCGCTCCACCAATTCGCATCATGGCCGTATCCCAATGCTGCGAAATTCCATGAACGCTCAGCAAAACATTCGACGGTTTTGGTATCAAGTGCCCCATCCCTGCCAATGATTCCTCTTTCAAAACGTACGTCTTTGGCATGAACATGATAAATGGCTTCTCCTAAATGCCTTGCAGCCAGAATGGGATCTCCTCCCATCCAAAACAAGTGGCTCGGGTCAAGATTCATTCCGACCATTTCCCCTACACGGTTCCTTAATTTATATAGGGTCTCCGCATTATAAACCAATTGGCATCCGTGATTCTCCAGAGCGATCCTTTCTATGCCGTGTTCTTTCGCTTGCTTCACAGTTTTCTCCCAATAAGGGATCGCAATTTCATCCCATTGCCAGTTCAGAACTTGTGTATTCAACGGCGGCCAGCTTGTTGTGATCCAGTTAGGGATTTTATCTTCGGGCCCTCCGCCGGGAAGTCCGGACATCATCACAATCTTTTTTACTCCGAGAAGCTCCGCGAGTCTGAAGGTTTTTTCCACTACTGCCTGATGCAATCTTCCTTCTTCATTGGGAGCCAATTGATTGCCGGAGCAATTCAACGCTGCTATTTCGAGCCCTGCGTTTTTGATGGCATTAACAAAAGCGTCGCGTTTCCGTACGCTCTCGAGCAAATCATCCAAGTCGACATGCGGTGCTCCCGACCAATTGCCGCATCCAAACTCTAAAGACTCATAACCTAATGATGCGGCTGTTTGGAGCATTTCTTCCAAAGACATATTCCCCAATGAATCCGTTACAAGACATAGTCTCATAAGATTTCCCCTTTCCATCCCATGTATTTGTTGACTTTCTTTATTTCCAAGATGTCAGCTGCAAAAGGACACTTCTTCGCGAAGTGTCCTTTTGCTCTGACCTTAGCGCTACAAAATGATTATTTCCATTTCTTCACATACTCTTCTACGTTTTCTTTCGTTACAAGTTGATAGGGAATAAAATTGTCATGTTCAACATGTTCACCTTTGGCCGCCTTAATAGCCGCTTCCAACCCGCCTGCGCCTTGACCATACGCATCTTGGAATACGGTTACTTTAAGTTCGCCGGACTTAATAAATTCTAAAGCGTCCGGTGTAGCATCAATTCCTGCAACCAAAATGTCCTTCATTTTTCCTGCCGCCTTGATCGCATTGATCGCACCGATCGCCATCTCATCATTGTTAGCTACAACAGCGTCAATAGGTTTGCCGGAGTTCAACCAGTTTTCCATCAAGGACATGCCTTTGGCACGATCAAAGTCTCCCGAACCTTGTAACACCACTTTCATGTCCGGGTACTTGGTGATGACTTGCATATTTCCTTCCGTCCGTTTGATTTGCGCCTCTGCCCCCATCGTTCCGTCCATAATGGCAATATTGCCTTTTCCATTGAGTAATTTGGCTACTTGCTCCATTTCAATCGTCCCTGATTGGATAGAACTGCCGCCGACATAAGCAGTTGCTTTGTCAATGCCATCAAAAGTCCGGTTCACAATAATAATCGGAATATTCGCCTGATTTGCCTTTTCTACTATAGTCGGTGCAGAAACCGTATCGACCGGGATGATTACAATCGCATTCACCTTCTGTGCAATGAAGGTTTCAACCTGGCTAACCTGTTTATTAGCGTCATTTTGCGCATCATTATAGATGACATTCACATCAGTCTGAGACTCTGCATATTTCTTCGCGCCTGCAAGCAAGTATGTAAAAAACATAGCGCTAAAGTCAGGTATGGATACACCAACGACAATTTTCTTACCCTTGTCAGAGGAAGCATTGCCCGCCGGTTGGTTTTGGGAACTTGGCCCGGCCGTTCCACCGGAGCAACCGGAGAAGATCAGTGTCACAAACAACAAGCAGCTCAACAACAATACCATGCTTCTTTTCATTTTCATGGATAAACCCTCCTCAATTCATTTTAGTCAACCGATATTTTCGCTGCAAAGCATCAAAATAACAGCGCTTTCGTGAAATTGTCTGCTTATCATCCCGTCATATTCGAAAGCGATTTCATTTTAGTGTGGACGGATAAACGTTTAACCACGAGCATCGCGTTCACAGCCTACACTCGCTATCAGGCTGGAGCATCGCTTCCGTCCTGATAGCTTCTTGGCATTGCTAACTTAATGGCGGTTTCACCGATTCCCGAATGACCAATTCCGGAGCCATAACAATTCGTTTTTTAATCTTCTTTTTCCCAGTAATTTCCTGATACAATAAATCCATCACTTGTCGGCCCATTTCACCGACAGGCTGGTTCATCGTTGTTAATGACGGAGTCGTAATTTCAGCTAAAATCGTGTTATCGTAACCTATGACCGATAACTGATCAGGAATGATGATACCCCGTTCTTTGGCGCTAAGCATGACTCCAATCGCCAGTAAATCGTTGCCGGCTACGATGGCCGTCGGCGGTTCGGAGTATTCCATCAGTTTAGCTGCCGCTTCCTTTCCGTCTTCTTTTGTAAAGCCGCTCAGAATGAGTTTTTCATCACACGGCAGTCCTGCTTCCTCTAATGCATGCTTATATCCTCGTAACCGCTCGCGTCCATTGTCTAAATCCAATACGATCGTGCCTATTCTTCTATGTCCTAAACCGATTAAATAGGAGGTCGCTTGATAACCGCCCATAAAATCGTCAACCGTAACCGTATCTACAGCAATTGTCTTGCTGTCTCTGGTAATAAGCGCGATAGGAATATGTTGTTCAACTAAATCTCTTAGCATGTCTTCGTTTTGGAAGCCGGATGCAGAAATAATGCCATCTACCCGCTTCTGGTTCAATACGGAAATGTACCAAGCTTCCTTTTCCGGATCATAATCGGTATTGCACATAACCACGCTATATCCAAGTTCTTTGCCGCGGTCTTCCACACTGCGGGCAATTTCACTTGAGAATGGGTTAGAAAGATCGGGGATCAAAAGACCAACCGTGTAAGTCGACTTTCCTTTTAGTGCCGATGCCATCATGTTTGGTCGATAATTCATATCCTGCATGATGGTTAAAATTTTTTTTCGGGTTTCTTCGCTCATCCGCCCGGTATTATGAATCGCTTTGGATACGGTAGCAATCGAAACGCCGGCTTCCCTGGCAATATCCACAATGGTTGGTTTCATCACATATTCCCTCCTTCCTAAACCCGAATTGATCTGGCGATGCTATGCCCGAAATGTGGCCTTGCCGATATTATACAAAAAAATAAAAGTTGCCGCCAATTCCCACATTATCGCACGAAAACACATTCATAAGGAATTCATGTTGCCGCCGCTTAACGGTTCAACTTGACTTCTCTGCCTGTTCGATAGGACTCCGTAGCGGCAATGGCAATTTCTAAGGCCGCTTTACCGTCTATCTCCGTACAGGAAGGCCGCTCGTTGTTCTTTATACACGCAATAAAATGCGCCATCTCGAGCGAATAGAAATCCAACAACCGATCAGGGAATATGGGTATCATGTCCTGATTCCCTTTTGAAGTTAATAGGGTTAGATCATGGTTTCTAAAGGCACCGATCTGAATCGCGCCTTCCGTCCCGATAATTTCGCAGCGCAAATCAAAACCATATGGAGAATTCCGGCTGGATTCAATATCACCCGCAGCGCCGGAAGCAAATTGTAGATAGGTATTCGCCTGATCCGCATCTTGGTATTCTTCAATAAATGGATGCAGGTAAATGCCGCCTCTTGCAGAGACCGATGTTACTTCGGAACCCATAAGAAACCTTGCCATATCGTAATCGTGAATAGCCAAATCCACAAAAATGCCGCCGCTATGCTTTATGAACTCAACTGGCGGGGAAATGGGATATTTTCCGATAGGGTTATCCCTTGTAATTCCTTTAAATAAAAGCGGCTTGCCTATTTCTCCTGATTGTATTCTTTTTTTCGCATCGACAAAGGCCGGGTCAAATCTTCTCATAAAACCAACCATACAATGCACCCGATGCTCTTGTACGATACTAATCACTTCATCGGCCTCTTCCAAAGTTCGGGTTACAGGTTTTTCGACAAAAATATGTTTTCCGCTTTTTGCGGCGCTCTTGATCATTTCGGCATGGGTCCCTGTAGGAGTAGCAATAATAACAGCATCTATGCTCGGATCATTAAAAACCTCGGACGGATCTGCCGACCATTTGGCTACATGCAGTTCGCCGGCGACTTGTTCGGCTCTGCCTTCGAGCGCATCGACCACATGTGCCAACTGAACATCATTGTTTAATGCAAGCTTTTTTGCGTGAATGTAGCCTAAACGCCCCAGTCCCAATACGGCAAATCGCACCTGTTTCATCATTCCCATTCTCACTCATTTCCACTAGTTATATTCCTGGTTTATGGATAAACGTTTAACCATCGTTCATGATAAAGCATGAAGGAATGCGATTACAATGATGATTTATATGAGCAAGAACGTTTCTCTATTCATGGATTCAAGACACGCTTCCATCACTTTCATGTTTTGAATCGTATTTTCCGGCGTATAGGTGGGCGTTCGCCCTTCCAGCACACATTGAGAGAAGTGTTCGACTTGAAGCACATACTGATGTCCGATCAACTTTTCTTCCCGGAAAATTCCATCCTTTGTTTGGGTCACGATGAGGGCTTCGCCATTCACCATTTGCGGAACAAAGGCCCTTGTCGCTTTAACGCTGCCTTTCGTTCCAACGATTTCATAATGATCTTCCCGCGTACGATCCATCGAGACATCGAATAAGGCGGTCATTCCATTATCGAGCTCCATAATCCCGATGACGGACATATCCACTCGGCCCCCGGAATCCTTCCGTCCCGAAGCAAAAATTCGAACAGGTTCAGCGCCCAGGGCATTTCTGATGGAATGCACGCAGTATCCGCCCAAATCATACATACTGCCGCCACCCATTGCCGGATTTACGCGAATATTTCCAGCCCGGTCATCGAGATAAAACGAAAGACTTACCCTCATAATTTTCGGCTCGCCGATTTCGCCGGAAGCAATAATCTCCCGTACTCTTTGATGCTGCGGATGAAATTGATACATAAAGGCTTCCATAAAAAGAACATCGCTCTTTTTGCAAACTTCTATCATTTCTTCAGCTTCACTCGCGGTTAAAGCCGCTGGCTTCTCGCAAAGTACATGCTTCCCGTTTTCCGCAGCTCTCTTTACCCATTGCGAATGAAGCGCGTTCGGCAGCGGAATGTAAACCGCATCGACTTCCGGGTCTCTCAATAAGTCCTCATAGGTTTCATAGACCTTAGGAATGCCGAACTTCAAAGCAATGTCTTTCACTTTAGTATTGGAACTGGCGATGGCAACGACTTCTGCATTCGAAGCATCCATAAAAGCAGGCAGCAGTTCATCTTGAGCGATTTGTGCCGTACTCAAGATTCCCCAACGAACAGATGCAGTCAATGATTTCAGCTCCCTTAGGATTATGTAGATTATGCCTGATCTTCATGCATGATTTTTTTATAGCTTTGTTTTCCCTCCTCGACGCTCAAATGGTTGGTTAAACCTTTTTCCACCTTTATATTAGCTCACCCATACAATTATTTCAATATAATTTTCAGGGTGCCGGCGCCTGCTCTACATTCCCGCGTCACAGCCAGCGTTTTATCCACGAATTTGCCTACATCAACCTTGGAGGGAAGTACCTGCAGCTCGGAGAATATGTCGCTGACCTGCTGGACCTTCTTGATATCGTCGTCGCTCACCTGACGCAAGCTTTGCTCCCCTCGTCCGACAACGGCCTTGGCTGTATGTTCTCCTAGCCGGGTTTGATCCTGATATACCTTGGCATACGCGTCCTGGTTCTGATTGCTCCAATCCCAGGCTTTGGCGAATCGTTGTAGAACGTCTTGAATCGCGGCCCTTTTGCCCGGATCCGCAAGCGCTTTGTCGGATGCGGTTAAGAATCCGATGCCCGTATTGATATCCGTGCCATCCCTAAGTACACGTGCCCCTTGCCCTTGGCGATGGCATTGTAGGGATCGAAGGTCGCCCATACCTCGATCTTTCCGGAGGTAAAAGCGGCTAACGCATCCGTTGGTAACACAAAACTAATTTTTACGTCATCGACAGTAAGCCCCGCTTCCTTCAGAGCGCCGATGAGCAAATATTGGGCAACGCTGCCCTTTGCGGAAGAGACGACTACGGTTTTCCCTTTAAGCTCTGCAATCGATTTAATCGGGGAGTCTTTAGGAACAAGAATCGTAATGCTCTTGCTAGGGCTCGTCGTCGTCGCCACGATCTTAATCGGAACGTCGGATCCGGCAGCTGACAGAACAGGCGTATCCCCAGCAGGAGCCGTATCCACTTCACCTGATCTTACCGCTTCAAATAAAGGGGCGGCCCCTTGAAAATTCGCCCACTTGATTTTGTACGGCGTGCCTTCCAATACCTTGGCCGCTTCCACTCTCGCACGGTACTCTCCGTCTTGATCTCCCAAGACCAGCGTAACCTGCGAGAGGTCTATTTTCTTTTCTTCCGGTTTGGCATTCTCCGCTTGACCGCTAGCCGTGCCATTAACAGGAGCGTCCGTCTTTACACCGCAAGCTGCTAGAACGAAGACAGCAAGCGCCGTCATCGCCAAGAAAGCTATAATTTGCTTTCGACAGCCTGGTCGTGGAATTACCGGATCATACCTTTAAGCCTTGGCTAGCTACATCATGGGAGGTAACGGAAGATAAGAAGACTTACACATTCAAGCATCGGGATGATGTGAAGTTTCATGACGGCACCCCGTTTGATGCCGAAGCTGTTAAATTTACGTTTGACCGAATTAAAAGCCCTCCGTCGGCCGGCGTTCCTTATTCGTGAAATTGAAATAAGTGAAGATTTTATTCAAAAAAAATGAACATTTGAACAACCGTATGCCCCTAATAATGAACGGACGGCTCGTCTGGACTAAGCCGCCCGTTATGACCCGTTATGCCAAAGCTTTTTCTATCGTTTGCAACAGTTGTTTATTATCCAGTTTTCCGTTTATGATTTTCAAATCCTGCAGCTTCTGCAAAAAATCTGTATCGTCGCCGATCAATTCGATCAGATGCTGCAGCTTTTTCGATTGGTCAGCCAGTCTGGTTATAAAATCTTGAATCATTTGAATATCCTGAGACGAAAGAACAGCACCATCGAAGGTCGGCTTTTTCAGCAAAATCGCTTTCAGATCGTTCCCGCTTGAGCTATTACGGCTCAGCAGCTCGTCAACGGAAACTCCGAACACATCGGCGAGTTTGAGCAGAACGTCGATCGTAAATTCGGTAATATCCTCCTCCAGGCACCTGTATTTGACAATGTTCGGCGATAACGATTTAGCCACCTCTTCATCCGTGTAACCTCGTTGCTTCCTAATTTGCGCCAATTTACTTCCGATTCTCATAAGCCTATCCCCCATATCATTGAAATAAAAAAGAGACGCAGCATCGCCGCGGGAATTGTCCCGCAGAAATGTTGGTCTCCAGTTGCCCGGTAGACGGCGAATCATCTTCTAAACAATCCGCTTATACCAAGTATTATACTTGGATTAATTTGTATTTCAATACATTTTATAAAATGCACCCTATTTCAGGAAAAATTTTTGTTTTTCTGCTGCTTCAACGCCACCCAATAAATCGAAAGGCCTGCCTAGTAGGCAGACCAAATTTAATATGCTTATTCAACTACCGCTTCGACTTATAAAACTCATGATACAGCTTCATCAGCGCCCTCTTCTCGATTCGCGAAACGTACGAACGGCTGATCCCCAGCTCCTTCGCAATCTCCCGCTGCGTCCGCTCCTCGCCGCCATGCTCCAGCCCGAACCGGCCGACGACAACCTCCCGCTCCCGCTCATCCAGGATATCGAGGTTGCGGTATATTTTGCTCTTCTCAATCTTCAGCTCGACCTTATCCGCAACATCGTCGGCCTCCGAGCCGAGAATGTCGATCAGCGTAATCTCATTTCCCTCCTTGTCCGTTCCTATGGGGTCATGAAGGGATACATCCTTCTTTGTTTTCTTCAGGGATCGTAAATGCATCAGGATCTCGTTTTCGATACAACGAGCTGCGAATGTAGCCAACTTCGTTCCTTTGTTCGGTGAGAACGACTCGATCGCCTTGATCAGCCCGATCGTACCGATCGAGATCAAATCCTCCAAATCTTCCCCCGTATTATCGAATTTTTTGAGGTTGTGAACACGAAACGACGTAACCTTCATGCTGAATAAACGGTTGGCGTTTCAACTCGTCAAGTGCCCCGACTGCTGTAATCTGTACTTCGTTTCCGTCGTAGCGAATAATCACTTCATCCACCAAGGTCTCCACGATGTGCCGCTTCTCTTCAAGGGTAAGCTCGTCGCCGGCGCTCTCAATAAAGCTTCGGACAGCTTGAGATATTTCTGCAATCCGGTTGGCCGATATTTCCTTCTCTGCTTGTTCAGACAGCTGCCTTTCGTACCCGGCAAGCTCCTGCTCCAGTGACTTCAGACCGGCATTGATCTTTTGCATTTCGGAAAGCATCTCCTGCTCATCAATGACCTCGCGCTTGAACATGATTTTGATTTTTTCCTTCTCCTTTTCCTTCTGCTCCAGTTGACGTTTGATATGGTCCGCGGCGGATTGAAGCTCCAGATTGATTTCATTGGCTTTGCTTTGCAGCCGCTTCATATAATCATCTGGATTAGACAGTGTCTCCAGGATCAGCTTCCAGACGTAATGGTCCAGCATATCGGCTCGTAACGTTTGAGTGGGGCACTTCTCAACCCCTTCGCCATACTTCTTGGGAAACAGATTCGGACACCTGTAACAGGTGTAACGGATCTTTTCTCCCGTTGCCTTATTTACCCGCCCTGTATAAGTTGTGGCTTGCCACATTCTTCCACAATGGCCGCAGCGAATCATCGATTTTAACAGATACTCATACTTTACATTTCCTGATCGTTTCATGTTCTTCTCTTTCTGCACCTGGGCTAATTCGAACAGATGCTGGTCGATGATACTTGGCACGTTAACCTCGATCCAGTCCTTCTCATCACGAAACGCATATGTTTTTTTCGGTGTACCGTTCTTGGTTTTCTCGCCGCGAATCTTCCGGGTTTCTCTACGGTTGTAATAGAACTTTCCAATGTATACCTCTGAAGTAAGGACCCTTCGAATAGAACTGGCGCTCCAGTTCCGGCTTTCTCCTCGTTTGGGCACCGCCCCTAGGGAATAGAGGCGATCCCCAATTTCACGAAGCGTATAATTGTCATGCACATACCATTGGTACATTTTACGGACAAATTCGGCTTCCTGCTCATTGATGATCAAGGTATGTTCTTGAAGGTCATATCCGTAGGGGGCCACACGCATGGGCATGATCTTCTTATCCTTCTCCACCGCTTTAAGCCTTCCGCGTACCGTCCGCTTCTTGATTAAAGACAACTCGTACTGCGCTATGGAACTCATCAGGTTGAAAAAAAGCTGGCCCTCCGGCGTATTCCGGTATTCCGTGTCTACGAACACCAGCTCGATATTGCTCCGCTCCAGCTCTCGGCAAAGGATTAATTTATCCGTCAAGTCCCTGGTCAACCGGTCGGGATGGGTAACAATCAAGCGACGGACCAGACCTTGCGTCACATCCTGCCTGAATTCATTCATCGCAGGCCGATCAATATCTTCTCCCGTAAATCCTTCCTCACGATACACCTTGATCATGGATTCGGGAATTCCCAAGTCCTTCGCTTTCCGCAAACAAATTTCAATCTGGGCGTCAAGGCTTGTTCCCTCCGAGGCTTGCATACCAGTCGAAACCCGTGGATAGATGGCAGTATACATGAGAGTCCGCTCTTCTCCTTTCTTAAACGATTACTTCCCAGTATGGACAAAGCAAGAAACAAAAAAACCGGCTTATTCAGTCGGTTTCAAGATCAGACGCTTTAGGATGTAATCGATGACGGCATTTTTGGCTTCAGCAGCGGATAAGGTGTTTGAGATTTGTGCTGGTTCGCTACACAAAGTATGAGGCACATATACGATTTTGATTGTCGGCATTCGCTCCATACTTTTCACCTCAATACACCTTATTCCATCTGCGGTTTGTCCTAGCACAGGCGCATGGTGTTTTGGATATACTTGAACTCTGTTTCCATGATCCGAGCAATAGCTAAATCATCTTCAGCACCTATGAATGTCCAGTACCGGTACCCAGGTATAACGGATTGGGTAATGAATCCAGACCATGTAAAGGACGTTGATTTTAGAACGTTCATCAGCTGATCCAGACCAACCGTGTCACTATGATAGAAGTCAACAACAATCGCATCTGCTCGAGTTTCCAAACGTAAACAAAGGTCTTCTTGCAGATTTGACCGGATTAAGAATCCTTCCACGTCAACTTTCTGTTTTTTGGACAGTTCCAGTAACGGGGCAACATCTTTCATTTTGCTAATTACCGTTGCACTAAAGCGAAAAGCAATCGAATCCCAACGATCCAAGAGATCCCCATTGAGACTCACCCACATATACGGGACCCGATGTACAATGCTGAAACGTCCGTAGAGTTTTTCACCAGAGTTTTTTGCAATTTTTTCTATATTAAATAGATCAGAAATCGTTGAAGCCGACTTAGAGAATTCACCAATCAAAAATCTCCTTAGCTCCGCATCTTTCCAATCAAAAGCCTGTCTTAATGCTTTTCTACGATAAGGCAATGATAGTTTCCGTAGTAGAATTCCGAAAGTAAGAGGGTCAGTAGCTGCCAGTTCCTTAACCTCATACCAGTCTCGATCATGCCTGCTGATATAAGTGATTTCATCTATTTCATCTTGGATGAATTTGAAAGCCAGTTGAAGAAGATCTACCTTCAACCTAAGCTTTACCCTCCATCATCTTAATCCCGTATCAAGACATCCATCATCATCTCTCCACAAATGGAGCAGATTCTTGTTTCTTTCGACCAAAATCCTCGCACAACCTGAAAATCCAATCTGTTTTTGCTCCAAATGTGGAGCAACCGGGACAGAAGTGCAAAGCAAATGATACCTTTACATCAATGATGAGGGTCACCGGACCCCACCTCCTTTCTAAGCAAAAACTGCGGTCTGAACGGTCGAAGAATCAGAATCTGAGGGAGAGATGTAGATGGATAGCGATCAGGATATTAGAGATATGGATTTATTCCGATCAGATCATTGGAAGCACGAAGCGAAAACTATGTCGTGGATTGCTTCTTATGAGAATTCTACTTCGCGAGAATGTTTACAAACCTCCCCAACTGGCAATCATGATATTAAAAGTCTAAGTTGGGGGAAGGTGCTGTTATTCTTGAATTCCATGTATGCATTCAGATGGCCTGAACATGATGTCGAGATATTTTCACCAGCAGGTGGTTCTCTTGCATTAAATAAATGGATCTTTTCAAACCAGATTCAAGGCAAAATCTTTACTCCCGTACTACTCAATTATCTGGAAAGTAAGAAGTCCATTAAATCAACCAGTTATTTCTCTCTAATGGAATACGCACAAGAGCTCATTGATTTTTTTAAAACCCGTTTCGGGCTCGATGCTCGCTCCGTTAAAAATGAAGAAATGGCAAAAAAAGAGGTACTAATCCTTTTCACAAAGCAGTCTTACCCGAACTTTATTCAGCGGGATATGATACTTCACATATCTAGAAAATTACTCTCGAATGAATTCAATCTAAAGAAACGTACTAAGAGTCAGTCTCCTGAAGAAGCTATTCAAGTTATCCATCACCCTGCGATAAACGCGCACATCATCGATTTAATCCGATCAGGGGTAAAGGAAAAGTCCGTCGACAAATACAAAGCCAGTCACTCCATGTTTGTCCATTGGCTTCTTACCAATTATGTCCAATTTCAGGACAGTTCGACCGATGACATTCCTTTATCGATGGTACGGAGGAGCTACTCATCGAATTCAAGCAGAACTTATTACGCTTGGCATCGAAAGGTGTCTATAGCAAACACACGGTTAGTGACCGTTTCTACGATATCCGATACTTATTTTCTAACCTTTACAAGTTAGGCTGGCTCCCTAAAGACATCACGTTGGATGTCTCTGGAATCCCGTTTGACAAGTACCTTTATCGCGATCTACCGAACGATGCTGAGCTTCAAACCTTTTTTCAAACGATCCTACGATATTCCGACCAACCAATACTTGAGCTCGCAGCATTTGGGTTGATGCTCTTACTTGGGTTACGGATATTTGAGGTGGCAAGCATTCGTTATGAGGACATCAATATTGAGAATAAAACCATCTCTGTCTTCGGTAAAAACGGGAAATCGGCCTTGCTCCCATTACCTGCACCATTACTAAAGTATTTTCAATCTCTGATGGCAAACCGTTCTCGCAATGGATATGTGTTCGGAGATAATATCCAAGCAATTATTCGCGAATTACGAGCCCACTACAAGCTCTATTCCTTTGTTGCTGGTTGGAACTACCCGGGAGGTCCCCATTTACTTCGGCATACATTCATTAGCAGGTTGTCGGAACGTTCGGATTGCCCGCCACAGTTACTGATGTATCTAGCAAGACATGACCGGCCGGAAAATACTGCCCGATACGTCCACCGAAACCCCAACCAATTACAAATTGCCGTAAACAAAATCAATTTCTGAGGAGGTTCATCCATGCCTAAAGTAATCAGCGACACAACGTACTCAGAACTTAAAGAACAACTGAACCAGTTGTTAAGTCTTTATGGACCGGAGAAAATGCGGCAAGTCATGGGAACAATGCCTGCCCACACACAGCCGCCACTAAATATCACCCAGGCAGTGCGGGACGTTTCATTTCTTGAAGCCATTGATAGTTTCTTTGAAAGCGCCAAATTTTCTGGACTAAGCCGGACTACTCAAACAACGTATCGTTCAGAGATGAAGCTTGTTCAGAAACATGTGAAGGAACACCTTGGTGACGATCCTCCGTTTGAAAAGGTAACAAACGGCGAATTCTTGTCCAATTATATTAAAATTAACGAGGATCTTAATACAAAAGCCAAGAAGTCTTCCTTTCTTCGGACCTTCATCAAGACTTCTTACAAAAAATACTATGGCCATCAAGATCTCGGGGACCTGAAGACCATTCTACGAGTTCGGTGGTCAAACGACGAAGCTCCTAAAGCCTTTACAAAAGTGCAGATCGCAGAGATTCTTCGAATCGCACAATCTCGTAACCATGACAGCCTTTACACCGCCATTATCTGGACTTTCCTTGGTAGTGGCATTCGTATTAATGAGCTTTGTAACCTAAGAATAGGGGACATAGAACCGGAGACTCAAACGATTAAAGTAGTCCCCAAAGGTGCCGAAAATACGAAGAAATCTCGGAAGATTAATCAACTCGCCCTTATGATGCTCACTGACTATATTGATAAGAAGTACAGTCAAGCTCGTGAGATTCTTTCGGAATCTAAATATGAGGAACTCTACATTTTCTCTAGCAGAGCGGGGGGTAAACCTATCACTTCGCGCGCCATTCAGCAATTTATGAAAAGTATTATTCACGAATCTCGGTCAATAAAAGATGAAGATAAAGATCGTTTAGGTCCCCACTCTTTTCGGCATTCTTTTGCCATACAAGGCCTTGAGGCGGGAATCGATATCTACACGCTTGCTAAGCTTCTCGGTCACGAGTCGATCGATACTACGATGAATTATTTGCGTTTTTTTGATGACCAACTTCGGGAAGCGATTAACAAGCACCCATTTGCTCGAGAGATTATTCAGCAAATTAGAGAAAGGCTGGAGAAAAAATGAACCATTTATTAATGGACTCCCCATACTATGCCAACTGGAAGAAACATACCCATCTTAAAGAATCGGCAATTTACACTTATAGTCGCCAGTTCATGAAATTTGAGCAATATTTAAGTTTAGATTTTGAGGGTGAGCTCGATTTTGATAAATTTTATTATGATACTGAATCCGAAACTTATCGCTCGATCGATATTGTGTGCATTGACGGTTATATCCAGTTTCTCAAGCAGAAGTTTCAGGCGAGCAAGAATACACTCTACAACAACATTGTTTATCTAAAACATTTTTTCACGTTACTTCACGGTCTTGGGATGATTAAACATAACCCCATGAAAAATTACCCAAATCCGTACTATGAAAGAAGAATTATTGATCGTTCCCTGTCGCTTGAAGAATGTCAGAGACTATTTCAAGTGGCTCTTAAAGCCGATCCATTTGTCCGGAAGTATTTCACCCTATTTTTATTAATGGCCACGACCGCTCTTCGAAACAGGGAGATCGTACAGCTAACTTTCGACCAAATTGATTTTGACCGCAGGGTTATTATGGTCAATAAAGGACAGAAAACCACATCCGAAGTCGTTTACATGCCCGATTCCCTCGTTGATGAACTGGAACGTTATATACATCATCCGGTTGTAGAAGAATGGCTGAAATCCGGGCATTCGGAGGTTTTCTTCGAGAATAATCGTCCATTAACCAAGGAAGCATTAAACCGAATCATCAAGTCATTTTGTCGGGAATCCGGAATACAAAAGAAAGTCACAGCCCATAATTTCCGGCATACAACGGCATACTTGATGCAGACCAGCGGGATTGACATTATCGCCATTAAACGACAACTACGCCATAAGCAGCTGTCGACAACTTTGCGATATGTTCCTCCAGTTGACGCTGCCAAGCTGCTGAATGACGCGTGTTCCGATCTTCTTCAATAAAGACAAAAACGAACCCGAAGAAAGCAAAGAAACATGCTTCATTCGGGTTCATTATGAACAATTATTGTACACAAGGACAGACTACTCCCGTGTTGAAATTAATCACCATAAAGGGAATTGGATACCGTTTAGCTCTTAGCTAGTGGATTGGTACCGATCAACTGCCCCTTGGGGACATGATTTGAGCCTGAGGATGGCCACTCATTAGGCTTCCGTTGGGAACAGAAGCGATAAAAGGAACGATTACATTATAAACCTAGAAATGATTTATTTCAATATTCTTATAGACTTCGCAAAATTAGATAAGTCTCTTCTTCAAACAGCGATAGAAATGATGATACACTTTCCATCAAGCACTGATTTCTATTTTGGTCCTTTAATGTCGACAATTACTACTATAGGCCTAACAGCAGCTGTTAATTTTTGACTAGCCCTAATTTCCAATAAACAACCCCAACACCTCTATCGTTTCCTCCTCCGCCCGCGTCCAAACCGACTCCCGCAACTCTTGCACAAGCCCCTCCGGCCGCAGCCAGCCGAGCACGTCCCGTAGGCGGAGCTTGTCCGGTAGCATCCGGCTTGCCAGCGGCAGTCCCAGCTGGCTCTCAGCAGTGTCCAACCGGCTGCTCACAGCGACGTGTAAGAGGTCTGCTGCAGGATGAACCAGCCAGCGGGGCTTCGGCTCCTCGCGGAAGCTAATGAAGTACGGCGTGATTTTCGAAGGGAGTTCCTCGGGGGCGACATAGACGGATAGCAGCCGCAGGGCAAGGCTCATACGGACGCCGCCGAGGTGGAAGGCGCAGTAATGCCCGTCCTTATCCTGCATGACTGGCCACTCCCCCTCCGCCAGCTGCAGCTTGTGGCGCAGCACCATCGGATGCTCGGTCCTCCGGTTTGCCGGACCGCTCACGTATGACCAGTGACTCTCGCCATCGGGCAGTCGGGCCGAGGACTTGACCTTGAGAGAGTAAGCAGAGCGTTCGACCACTTGAAAGTGGTTACCACCGATGCTAAGTCCTTTGCCCTTCACGTGCTTCACTTGGTTAGCCAGCCGCTGCCCTGTGACCGAGTCCACGGCGGTTTGACCTGGCAGCGTTTCGATGACAGAGTGAAGCTCACCCCGTAAGGCCCGATCTCTTGCCTCGGTCGTTAAGCGAACGCCCCTCGGCGTATCCTGAATATCACCGTCGTTAGCCATCATCGTTAGCAGTTCCTGCATAATGGCGCCATCCACTTCCTTCTCGAACAGACGGCAAATAAACTCCCGACTGCGTACTCCACCCTTACCCTGTAATATGTAAGACAGCACCTGCTGCCGCAGCACGGAGCTGATCGGGCCCACTGGTTGATTAGCAAACCAACCTACGCGGGCCGCTTCGAGCATCGCCTCCTGCAACACCGCATCCAGTTCAGAGCGGGCGCACAGCATGACCTGCGTATGCTGCGAGCGGCGGTTGCCGCGGCCGATGCGCTGCAGGAAGGCGGCCATATCCGGCGGCGGGGCGTCCAGGGCGACGCCGTCGACGTCGCCGATATCGACCCCTATCTCGATGGTCGAAGTGGCGACCAGAACGTAGCGGTCGAGTCGGCGCACATCCCGCTCAGCAGCCTCGCGCAACGTCTTCCCCAAACTGCCGTGGTGTGCACCAACGGAATACCCAAAAAACCGCAGTTCCTCGCGCAGCAGCTCGGTGAGCTCGTCCACGCGCTTGCGGTTATTGCAGAAGACGACCCATTTCTCAGAGCTTCGTCCCTTTGCACCGAGATACGCCGGGAGGGCTCGCTCCACAGGAGCAAACCGCATGCCAGGCGGCACCACTTCAATAATCTCCCGCTTTCCGGGTACGAACACGAGTCCGCCGCCGGGAAGAAAGGTGTCAATGACGGCCTGAGGCTCGGCGACCGTTGCGCTGAGGCCGACGATCTGCAATTGTTTGCTCCGAGTCCAGCCTGAATCATAAGCATGAGCCACCAGCCGTTTCAGCCGCTCGATTAGCCATCTTGTCTGCTCGCCGCGCGGAGATCCGTGCAGCAGATGAATTTCGTCGAGTACGACGGCGCGGACGTGAGCCAGAACGTGAGCGCTTCCATCCTCGGCCAAACCACGGCACAGCATACTGTCAAGTGACTCTGGCGTCGTAACAAGAATATGCGGAACCGCCTCCGACTCCCATTTGTATTCCCCCGTACGGCGCACGAGACGAAGCCCGAGCCGCTCTGCGGCCGGACCGAGCCTTGCATGGATGTCGTTGACGAGCGCCCGGGTAGGTGACAGATACAAGATCGTCCACGGACCGGACATCCCCTTCAGCCGCTCTACTAGCGGAGCATAAGCTGCCTCGGTCTTGCCGCTGGCGGTTGCTGCACAGATGAGAATGTTCCGACCGTCCAGAATCGGCCCGATCGCTTCCCGCTGGACCGGAGTCAGCCGTCCGAAGCGCTGGAAGAACACCGGCCATACCGCAGGAAGACGCCTGCTCAGTTGACGGTCCTTCTCGAGCTCCTGTGATGTTGTCAAACTAAGCCATCTCCTTCGGCGGTCCGTACAGTACGTCCAGGAACGCCATATACCATTTGATAAACTGCCTCAGCAGCTCGCTCTCTACATACCCGCGTCCGTCCAGCAGCGTATGCACGCGGTCGGCTACATTCGGATCGTAAGGGCGCTGAAGCTGATACGCCTCTTGATAAAAGCGGTAAATTCGATTGGCGAGTTCGAGCCGCTCCTCCTTTTGGAAAAAACGCAGTTCCAATGCGGAGCCTCCACTTGCTTCGACCAGATCGTTCAGGTAGACGTCTCCCTCGTCCATCGAGTCTCCCACGGTACCAAAATAGAGTGCTAGCGGCACCTTTGGCAAATTGCGTTGTCCACTGACATAACATTCTATCGCCCTCAAGGTCAGCATCAGCTTCTGCTTCTGTGCCTTGGTCAGATGCTTGTTCTCCGTCTCGAATTCGTCGATCGTAATGATAAGCCCCTTATACCCTGCAGCCTTAGCTAGCCAAGCCGTTCCTAGCAGCGATTCGACTAAGCCGTTCGGGCGGTCGAGAAGAGAGCGCGGGACCGCAGGGAAAACCTGCACACTCGCTCGTGTTTGCTTACGCAACGCCCGGTCCAGATCGGTCGCCGATACTTCGTCGCTCCCGCTGAAGACGGCCTCCAGCTGCTCGGTCCAAATATCCAGCGTACCGGCATGCTGCAGCATCGAGACGACGCCCAAATGAGCATCAACCGCCCGCAGCCCGGATAAAGGCAAATACGAGGATGTGCTATTTTGGATCACCTTCTCCAACAAGCCTACCAGTGGATACTCTGTCTCCTCCTCCTGGCTGTGAAGCGTGCTGTAGATCGCATGGATTAGCTTAGCCGGGTCGGACAAGGTCATACCTTCGCCGTTTACCTCGACGTGAGCAACCATGTAGCCTTCCCGCTTCGCAAGGGTCCGGATGGCGGACATCGTATGGCTTTTGCCTGTGCCATATGCACCAATGACCTTGTGCACGCGTGGCTCCAAAACAGGGAAGGATGAGTTAATCCACTTGCTTAGCTGCTCATAACCCAGGGTAAACTGCTCGATGTGACGATGCGGCACGAGTCCGAACCGCAGCGCCTCCAGCGAGCAGCGAGCCTCGAAGCCCGGGTCGGACAAAGGCGGTGCTGGCATAGGCGATGGGGCCGCCGCAGGTGGAGTCCCCCCAGAAGTCGCAGATGCACCTGGCCCAGGCTCTAGCGAAGGTACTTGCACCCCTCCTGAACCGGGCGGCTTCGGCCTCGCACCGATCAGCTGGCCGATGCGTGCCAAATGCCCGGACGCCGCTGGAGCAGCCTTGCTGAGCGGCGGGGAGTGTGACTGTGCTGCTCCAGCACCAGCAGAACCGGCTGCTACAGCAGGCCCGTTCCCCTGCGGTGAACTGTGGCTCGCAGCAGCCCCAGTCCTGGCGGCCTGCATCCCAGATGAACCTGCAGCTCCTTCAACCAATGAAATATTCGCCGTATTAAATTCTGCTCTTGTCGAATATGGCGCATCCAGCTCGACGATGGCTCCTCGTGGCGTAGCCTTGACAACGGTGCCTAAGCCGAGACCGGTAACGGCGACCCGTTCTCCGTGCGCAGGTGTCCACATAGCCTATACCTCCGTTTCCTGGCCTGTCGCAACGAAGGCCCAGCCGTCGTCGTAGATGTTCATCAACATGGTACACACTTCCTTCACCAGCGTCCGGCGTACGCTCGAACTGAGGTCCTCTGCCGCCAGACGTGATGCGGCAGCCTGAGCCCGCCCAAGCGCCTCTGCTTCCGGAACCGCCATGCTATCCGCCCAATGGCTGTACATAAGACTCACCAGCCGGCCCGCAATCTCGACCAGCTCCTGGTCACGGTTTTGCCTCCGCTGCAGATCGATCAGAGGCGCGAGCACGTTGCCCTCAAAGAAATCGGCCCCGGGATGCAGCACGCGTGCTGCAGGGCAGGGAACGTATCGAAATCGGCAACGATATCCGGTGTAAGCGCATAAGCCATGAGCAGCGAGCCGTTTTGCAAAGCGTTAAGCCCGTTAATGTCCGCCATCAGCATGGAGAGGATGCGCTGCTTCTTGCGTGTGTCCACCTGGAAGCCCTGCTCGGCCTCGTCGAAACCGACGACTGTTCCGCTCCAGCCCACCTGACGGACGAACTGGGCCAGCGTGTGCAGCGCACGGATCGCGTACAGGTTGCTTTCCGCGCTGGTGATCTTCGGCGCCTTAAGCAGCTTGACGTGCTCGGCGTTGTCCATCTCTCCTCCCAGCCAGCGGCACAGCGATTCCAGCCGTTCCTCCTGGTTCTCCGCGCAAGCCGCACATGCCTGCCGAAGCAGCTGCCCATAGAAGGGCCACTTGTAATCCACATCCGACAGAGCGGAGATCCACCCGTTCAGCAGCATCTCGGCAGCAGCCGGGTTATCCGGCACCTGATTTCGTTTGTACGCAACCGCCTCCTGAATAAGGGCGCGGATACCATGCCGCTGGGAGCGCGGAGTGCGCAGCTCATGGGCAATTTCCCGGAACACGAGCATGTAACGGGTAAAATCCACATTTTTATTCAACGTGACCTTAGCTGTAACGCAACTCTCCGATCGGGCCACCTCAATCAACTGATGCAGAAAATGCGACTTGCCCGAGCCAAAGGGACCGACGATGAATTTCTCCGAAGAACGTCCCCGTTTAAACTGGTCGCGGATGTATTTATTTCTCAGCTTCTCAAAAGCCGCATCAAAGCCGACGCCAAACAGACTGCAGCCCTCCTCCGGGGCCGTGCCGTTCTGGGCCATCGTTTCAATCATCGAGAGTACATGGTTGGCGCGTTCTTGAGTCATCGATATTCCTCCTGCTCCAGTCGTAATAAGCTGTTATACGCCAGCGTTTTCATTAGCATACGTTTATGCCCTTCGTCCGCTTGCTTCTGAAGCACCTCCATGCCCTTAGCCCGCAGCTCCGCGGCAAGACCCTCCGAACGGCCGCCAAGAATACGTACCAGCTCGGTAAAATGATCCGCCGCCTCCTCGAGGAACGCTTCCGGCGTCGCATTCGCATTCACTTTTTCTACGCTCGAGGCGGTGAGACGCCAGGCCTTCCCGAGATCGAGATGAGGCGGAATCAGGCGCTGCCCCAAGGCCGGATACTCCTCCGTACACATGGAGATAAAGCCAGGCAGCACCGCGAACACGGCAACTGTTCCCGGCAGCGCGCCAGTTGTGCATCCATCGATGAACCGGCGCATCAGATTCGCTGCAATGTTGAGTTTACGCGTAGGCATTTTGCCCTTCGGCTGAAGCGTCCGCTCGTTCTCGTCGAACAAGAGCAGCACACCGGGCACACCCAACAGACGGAGCCCTGCAAGAACGGTTTTCATGTATTGCTCGGCATTGCGCTGAGAAAGGTAGCCCTTAATCCCGGTCAAGCCATATCGCTTGAAGTCGGCAGCGGCTACACGTCCGCCGTTCAAATACTCATGGAGAAGCCTACGGGAGTTGTCTCCATGCTGACCGCGGTGAACACCCCACCACATGGCATGCTGCATCCCGGGGTGAGGGAGCTTCGCTTTACGCAGGCTCAACGCTCGCTCCGACTGGTCTGCCTCCAGAGCCTCAAGGATGTGTGGCAAAGAACGAACCGTTCGGCCCCCGTTCCTCCACTCCAGCTGCTCCAGGAAAAACTGCGTAATCTGCTTCCAGTCCTCTAGCCGCATATCCTGCGACAGGTCAAAGTAAGCGACGGCCATGCCGCAGGAGAGTGCCCGGTGCCTAAGCAGCTGAAGCAGATGCGATTTCCCCGCTCCATAGGTGCCCTCGAACAATTTGACCGTAGCGCCGCCCTGCATCGCCAAACCGCGAAACAGCTCCCGTTCCGCGTAATTCAAATATGGGCCGTTCCCGACGTCAATGAGGTGGGCCGAATCTGGAGAAACGATGCCGGATTGCGCGACTTGCTCAAGAGTATCCAAAAGCTTTTCCCGATCCTCTGATGTCTGTATCATAATAGCGCTCATAGCTTGGTCCCGTCCTAATTCGCAGCCAATGCCGCAGCTACGTGGCAGATCATGTTATAGTCGACGTTCGGGTCGAGTCCGTTGATCGTCAAGCCTTCCTTGGACGTCTCCGTTTGGCTGCCTGTCAGCAGTCCGAGCCGCTGGTGGTTCGGGAGGCTGGAGGCGATTTTGCGGTACGTGTCCAAATTGTATTGGAACGCCCACAACGGATACTCTGCAGAGCCTTTACCCTTTGCTCCATTGTGGGTGAGATCGGCGGCGAGGAAGCCAAACAGCTTCGCTACCGTCCGGACGTACACCCGCTCGCCCGGTGCCTTGCCCGTATAAGCGAGCGCCATCTGGTACGCCTTCGTGAACAGCTCCCCGAGCTGCTCTTCTGGAAGCGCCTCCTGCTGCAGCTGCGTCAACGCCGCCTGAAAGCCGTCCATCACAACCGCTTCGCTATCCGCCTGTACCACACCGCCGATCGGTGTCCGGTTATAGCTGAATCGCACCTTAGCATCCGTCGTATCCAGTTCTAGGTATAGCGGACCGACCCGCCAGCCGCCTGCCATCTCGCGGAGGCCGAAGCCCGCATCCTTGGCGGCCTGGAGGAACACCGACAGCGTCTTTTTACATTGACTGTTGCGCTTGTCAAGCTCCTCCTCTATCAGAGGCAGAAACGCTGCCTTCAGCTCCTTATCCTGAAATTTGGACAAAAGCTTATGCGCCTCGGTGAGCGCCCCCGGATTGCCCGGCTTCAACTGGATAAAAGCAAGCTCCGCCTTGAAGCGGTCCTTCAGCACCTTCGAAATTTCCTTATGTACAGCGGCTAATTGAAATTCCATGTATGAACGTCCTCCTATGGCATATTCGTATGGGAAGCGAGCCAGCGACTTGGCTGGTCGTAATAAATAAGTTCCAGCGCCTCCTGCGCCCGCGTAATGCTAATGAAGAGCAGTCTCGCATCCAGTTCTGTATCGTAGGACAGCTCGCTGGCGTTCGGGATAATGACGGCTTCGAATTCCAGACCCTTCACAAGCGTGGACGGGATAAAAACAATCTGCTCTGTCAGCTCCTGGTCCAAAGCAGATACATGCTGCAACCCCTCAAGCCCTTCCTCATTCAGGTGTAAAAATAAAGCCTCTGCCAGCTCCGGCTCCTTCGGAATGATGGCGATGCGGCGATGGCCTGCAGCCTTCATTCGCTCAATGGAGCTGCGAAGCTGCAATACCAGCTCCTCAGGGGAGTCGACGCGGGTCATCGCAGGCAGATCGCCTGCATGCCGCACCGCCTGAATCTGCGGCAGCGTCTCGGACAAGCAGCTAAGCACATGATTCGCCAGCTCCATAATCCGGCGGGTCGAACGATAGCTGATAGCCGTCTCAACGTAGGTTAATTCGGGACCGAGCACCTCGTTCAGCCCAGACCAGTCCTGCATTCCGATCCATGGATGAATGTTCTGCGAGATGTCGCCGAGCAGCGTCATCGACTTGGCAAGCGGCTTCAGCGAGGCGATCAGGTACGGGTACGTGTCCTGTACCTCGTCGATGACGAGATAGTCGAGACGCTTATCCAACCCACCGAGGCGAGATTCGACGTGAAGGAGCGCGCCGAGGTCCTCATAGCCGACACGTTTGCCGTCCTCCGGAGGCACGGCTAGGCCTGCCCTTTCACAGAGGCTCCTATACCACTCGTAGGGGACGATCGGCTTCCACGCCGATAAATACGCATCCACCGGCTTTGTCAACGCCTCAGTTAACGCCTGCTGTTTGCGGTTAAGAAGCCGCTGCACCGCCTTTTCCGCTTGCTGGGCCTCCTCGTCCTCCAGGGCACCGATCCATTCCGACCGGAATGCTAAATATCGGCTTTTCAAATAGTCTTGCTGCCGGTTCAGCTCTGTCTCGAGCCAGGAACGAATCGACTTGGTCGTTTCGATACGGCGCTGGTTGAGCGGCAAATGCTTGTAGCCGTTGTAAATCTCGCGGAAAATATCCCCGATTGGCCTCTCGATCGGGGTGGCGCTGTTTAGCTGCGGAAAGTTCGTTGGAAGATACGCTTCCTCCAGCTCTCGAAGCCGCTCCTCGACGTAGGCTTGGTACTCGAGCGACGTCTTGTAGCGCAGCTGCGGACCATACACCGCATCCATTTGCGGGTCGGACGCAGCTTGGAGCCACAGCGCCAGATCCTCTTGCGGATGGCTGACGCTTTTTACCTGAGGGAGAAGCTGAATGCACAGACCGGAGACGGTATCTTGTGCGATGCTCTCGATATCCAGGTCCTGAATGACCTGCTGTATATATTGAATAAACATGCCGTTCGGCGCGAGAATAAGGATCTTCTCCGGGCTGAGCTGCTTCGGATATTGGTATAGCAGATACGAGATCCGGTGCAGAGCGATACTCGTTTTGCCGCTTCCAGCTACGCCTTGGATCAAGATCGGAGAGGAGATGCCGAGACGAATCATTTCGTTCTGCTCGCGCTGGATCGAGGCGACGATATCGCGCATCTTATGGTCTTCCCGGCTCTCGAACCAAAGCTGCATGAGGCGGTCGTCGTTCAGGGATGGCGCGGTCAATTCGTCCGGCTCTGCCTGATCGCTCAGGATGTCCTTTAGGTCCTCTACCTTGCGTTGACGAATGACAACATTCCGTTTACGGGTAATCGTAATCTCCTGCTCTCCGGCAGGTGTCTGATAGGTTATACATCCGTTGCCGCCCTGGAAGGAATAAAACACATCCCCGATCGGCGACTGCCAATCAATGATCAGGCTGTCCAGCCCATCGATCGTCGTCACGGGCACCTTGCCGATTCGATATGTAACTCTTACCCCGTCCTCCACCACCTCAAGCTTGCCGATGTACGGCACTTCCATCGCTTTTCGATAAGATTCCCGTCTTTTCTTATCCCGGGCCGCCCGGTACTGACCGTCGACGGTTGCGGAGTAACGATTATTTTCCTCCAAATAGGTCACGATCTGTTCGATGGATTGAATCGTTTGGTTTACTTCCTGCTGCTCTTGTAGAATAATCTGCTGCTTCATGTCTCTCACCTATAGGCAAATCATTATGTATATGGGTTATTTCGACAAAAGACCACAATATTCCTGCAATCGTTGTTGTCTGGGGTATTTTGGTACACAACTATATTATGACTATCGCCTGTGTCAATGAGTTGTCAGCGAATGTATGTTCCGCTGTTTTTCTGTGCTCATCGAAACCAGCGTCCCGACGATCAAACGGATCGTATCCAAACAATCATCAATATTTACCGTTTCTCTTGCCGTATGCTCCAACTGGTACCCCGTGGACAAATTCACACTCGGGATGCCCAGTGAGGCATAGGTAACGGCATCGCTCGTGCCGCCGGTGACCGCACGCCAGTCCGGCATCCCGCACAGGACCGCTGCCCGCTCGAAGCGAGCTGCGGTTAGGTCGTCGCAGAAGTCAATATAGCCGTTGCGGACGACAATATCCCTCGACCCGCGGCGGTCGACTACGATGGCGAGCTCAGCTTTCCTCAGCCAAGCCGGATCGATCTCACACGAGCCCACGCAGCCGACCTCCTCCTCCCGGGTAAAAGCGAGCCGAATCGTGCCATCGAAGCCGGTATGTTGCAGTTGGTCCAGCACGGACAAAATGATCGCAATTCCTGCCCTGTCATCCGCTCCGAGCGGACCGCTGCTGCTGCTCCACACGCTGCCGTTTCTTATAACGCTGCGGCCGGGATGAACCGGTACCGTATCCATATGGGCAGAGAGCAGTACGACCGGTCCTTCCCCGGAACCATAGACCGCTTCGCCGAGCACGTTGAAATAGGTATCCGTAGTTGCTTTCAAGCCTGAGGTCGTAAGGCGGTTGATAAGATATTCGGCAACCGGCTTCTCATATCCGCTGGGTGCTGTGATAGCAAGCAGTTGCAAGAATTCCTTCTCGAAGGCATGTCTCATTAGAGCAAACCTCCCATCCACTCGCAGAGCGCGGCAAAATCGTGCTGGAGCCGTTCTGCCCCGGCCAGCATGCTGCGGTGCTTGAACCGGTTGCGGCGTTCGGCGCGAAGGCTCTCCGCCTGACGGCGCAGCTCGTCGCCGATGGCGAGGACGTCCTGCTGGATGAGCTTCAGGCTCCAGCGGTCCGCCGCTGCGGAAAGGGATGCCCGCAGTTTTGCACTTCCCTGGGAGTCACCCGGTTCAACGACCTCCCACTTATAGTGCAGGGGCAGGCTGGCCAGCCGATCCTGCACGGCGATCTTGAACCAAGCAGCGGCATAGCTGCTGGCGAAATATACCTGCGGCTCGTGGCGCCCGTGGCCGTCGCAGCCGCCCGTCATGAGGAAGCCCGCCTCACTGAGTGCCTTGACGAGGTAAGCGATCCCTCTGTCGAGCGATAGCGTATTCCAGCGAAGCCCGTGATTGCGCTTGGTGAACGCGCGCCAAGAATAAAAGCCGTGCGGGATATGACTGCGGCCGTATCGTACCTGAAGCCGGTTTAGTTCCGCGCAGATCTTGCCCGTTATACCAGGGCACAGTACCTGAAGCCTGCAACCCTGTTCGGTGTAGCATATCGGAACGCCGCTCGCTTCCAGGAAGCTTCGCACATCACGAGCGTCCCGCTCCCCGTTGCCCGCCGACAAGACTACGGTATCGCCATCTACTCGGGTGAGGAAGCCTCTTCGCTTCAGTGCTTCGTGCAGCTTTTCCGCTGGAGTCACAAGGGTCGGGAAGTTGCTTCCGTTGGATGGACGGTTGATTGGGTTCATGGAGTATCAGCCTCTCTTCATGGAATGTGGTTTGTGTTGTCTATGTACAGTAAACCACGTCCTGGTCACATGCCTGTGACCAGGCGGATTGTTTAAGAGAGAGGTTTTATTTTTTCCTCCATGCTTGCCTGCGTCACACAGTTCGACTGTACCT